>NZ_BAFB01000181.1 GCF_000248075.1 Gordonia otitidis NBRC 100426
CTGGCAACCGCCGACGTGCGCGACGACCTCGGTTCGATCAAGGCGTCGACACTCGCCGTCGCGGGAACCGACGACCCCGCCACACCGCCCGAGCGCCTCGCCGCGATCGTCGACGCCGTACCCGGCGGACGTCTGGAGGTGGTCGCGCACGCGGCCCATCTGGCGAATGCCGAACAGCCGCAAGTGATCACATCCCTTCTTCTCGAACACCTGGAGCACTCATGACCAACGCGAATCCGTCTGCGCGGTACAGCAAAGTGGCCGACTCGGCCGCGGACGCCGTGGCCGACATCCCCGACGGCGCGAGTCTCGCGGTCGGAGGTTTCGGACTCTCCGGGATCCCCAAGTTCCTCATCGACGCCCTGCTGGCGCAGGGTGCGAGTGGCCTGACCATCGTGTCGAACAACTGCGGCGTGGACGGTGCAGGCCTGGGCCTGCTGCTCGAGGCGCGTCGGATCGACAAGGTGATCGCCTCCTACATCGGTGAGAACAAGGAGTTCGGCCGACAGTTCCTCGCGGGAGAGGTGACCGTCGAACTCACCCCGCAGGGAACTCTCGCCGAGCGTATGCGCGCGGGCGGCAGCGGAATCGGCGCGTTCTACACACCGACCGGCGTGGGGACACCCGTCGAGGAGGGCGGCCTGCCGTGGCGGTACAACTCCGACGGTTCGGTGGCGTTGGCGTCGCCTCCGAAAGAGGTGCGCACGTTCCACGGCAAGCAGATGGTGCTCGAGGAATCGATCATCACCGACTACGCGCTGATCCGGGCAGCCGTGGTGGACACCGCGGGCAACTGCTGCTTCCACGCCGCCGCACGCAATTTCAACCCGCCTGCGGCCATGTCGGGACGCATCACGATCGTCGAGGCCGAACGAGTCGTCGAGGTCGGCGAACTCGATCCCGACGAGGTGCACCTGCCCGGCATCTTCGTGCAGCGCGTCGTCGAACTGACACCGCAGCAGGCGGTCGACAAAGGTATCGAACATCGGACAACCCGCCCGCATCCCGCGGCGGTCGGCGCAGCGGAGGCGACATCATGAGCTGGACTCGTAACGAAATGGCCGCGCGCGCAGCACAAGAGCTGCGTCCCGGCGACTACGTCAACCTCGGTATCGGATTGCCGACGTTGATCCCCGACCAGATGCCCGACGACTCGGGCATCACCCTGCATGCCGAGAACGGCATCCTCGGTGTCGGCCCGTTTCCCTACGACGAGGATGTCGACCCCGACCTCATCAACGCGGGTAAGCAGACCGTGTCGACGCTTCCCGGGGCGTCGTTCTTCGACTCGGCGACCAGTTTCGCGATGATCCGCGGTGGTCACGTCGACGTCGCCGTACTCGGTGGGATGCAGGTGGCCATGAACGGCGACCTCGCGAACTGGATGGTGCCGGGCGCGATGGTCAAGGGCATCGGCGGTGCGATGGACCTGGTCAACGGTGCCGAACACGTCATCGTGCTGATGGAACACGTCACCAAGAAGGGCGACCCGAAACTCGTCGCCGACTGTTCGCTTCCACTGACGGGACGTGCGGTCGTGGGTCGCGTCATCACCGACCTCGGGGTCTTCGACGTGGCAGGCGATGGATTCGATCTCGTCGAGCTGGCGCCGGGCGTCGAGCTGGCCGACGTCGAGGCCAAGACCGGTGCGCCGGTGCGGACACAGGTGACCGCGTAGGTTCGGCGGCGTTGCGGCGCCGGTGCAAAAGTAGGGGAAGGGTTCTTTCCGCGGGTTTCGTCTCCTTCCGCGTGTTGTTTGGCGGGGAGGGGTGTGGATCTAGGGGAAAGGCTCCTTCCCTTAGTTTCTGCGCGCGGTCGTGGCCCCGTGCACTAGGTCCTGCGGCGCACCCCGCGAGCCGCTTGACAGCACGCGCCCCCACTACAGGCTGACCCGCCACTCTGACCGTCACATGAGGACTCTTGCCACCACCGTCCAATTGATCGACACCATCGATCAATCACGCGAATATGAGTCCTTGTCTTGTATGGATCAGGCTCCTACCGTGGATCCCGGAAGTGGCGGCAGTCACATGGCGCCAGGGGAGTGACTCAGCCTTCGCTTCGTCCGGGGAGTTGGCACGAGAGGAGTGGTGACATGGAGCTACGGCATCTCCGCTATTTCGCTGCGGTCGCCGAGACCTGTCACTTCGGTCAGGCTGCGGCGTTGCTGCACGTGGCGCAGCCGGCACTGTCCTACGCGATCCGCCAGCTCGAGGCGGAACTCGACGTGACGCTGCTCAACCGCACCACCAGACAGGTCTCGCTGACACCCTCCGGGCACTACCTGAAGGGCGAGGCCGAACGCATCCTCGCCGACGTCGACGGATGTGTCGAGGAGGTTCGCCGTATCGCTGCGGGGCGCAGCGGACTGGTGCGTCTCGGGTTGACCGGCATCGGGGCCTTCTCTCATCTGCCGCGCATCGCCCGCGCCGTGAAGCAACAGTTGCCCGACGTCGAGCTGTCGATTTCGGCCGATATGTTGACACCTGTCCAGCGCGAAGCCCTCGAGGCAGGCGATATCGATCTCGGCCTCCTGCGTCCGCCCGTCGCGGGCGACGGCATCGAGGTCCACACGATCGACGTCGAACCGCTGGTGCTCGTCGTGTCCTCCGATCACCGTCTCGCAACCGAACCCGTTGTGGCGCTGTCAGATCTGCGCAGTGAGCCCTTCGTCATGTACGACAGTCGCGATTCCGCGGTCAACGATGCTGTGCTGCGCGCCTGCGGCAGCGCGGGTTTCGCTCCGCAGCGCGCCCATGATGCGTCGGGTACGCCCGTGTTGCTCGCGCTCGTCGCAGCGGGACTCGGCGTCGCGGTGTTGCCGGGGTCCGTGCGCTCCTTGTCGTCGGCGGGCGTCGTCGTACGTGATCTCACCGATGCCGGGTCCATCGAGGTGGCTCTCGCATGGCGTGCCGACGACGACAACCCACTCGTGGCCACCGTCTCCGACGTGATCACCGCAGCATTCGGGTCCGCTGCGACCCGTCGGCATGACACAGCCCCCGAACTCTCCGCTCAAGGAGCCACATCGTGAAAATCACCGAGGTCGAGGCGATTCCGTTCGCCATCCCGTACTCCAAGCCGCTGCGGTTCGCGTCCGGTGAAGTCCATGCCGCCGAGCACGTGCTCGTACGCGTGCACACCGACGAGGGGATCGTCGGTGTCGCCGAGGCCCCACCGCGTCCCTTCACCTACGGGGAGACACAGGACGGCATCGTCGCGGTCATCACCAAGGTGTTCGCGCCACAGATCATCGGACTCACGCTTCTCGAACGCGAAGTGGTCACCGAGCGACTCGCCCGCACCGTCGGTAACCCCACGGCCAAATCCGCAGTGGACATGGCGATCTGGGATGCACTCGGCAAGGTGCTCGGGCTCTCGGTCGCCGATCTTCTGGGCGGCTACACCGATCGGATGCGCGTCAGTCACATGCTCGGGTTCGACGAGCCGTCGGTCATGGTGAACGAAGCGGCCAGGATGCGCGACACCTACGGCATCACCACGTTCAAGGTGAAGGTCGGACGTCGACCGGTATCCCTCGACACCGCCGTCGTGCGGGCGTTGCGCGAGAGTTTCGGCGACGCCATCGACTTGTACGTCGACGGCAACCGCGGCTGGTCGGCGTCGGAATCCATGCGCGCCATGACCGAGATGGCCGACCTGGGACTGCTGTTCGCCGAAGAGCTCTGTCCCGCAGACGATGTGCAGGGCAGACGGTGGTTGGTCGAACGACTCGACGTTCCGTTCATCGCCGACGAATCGGTTCCCGACCCCGCCGACGTGACCCGCGAGATACTCGGGGGATCGGCGACGGCGATCAGCATCAAAACGGCGCGAACGGGTTTCACCCGATCACGTCGCGTCCACCACCTCGCAGAAGGTCTCGGCATCGAGGTGGTGATGGGCAACCAGATCGACGGACAGCTCGGCACCGCATGCACACTGGCGTTCGGTACCGCCTTCGAACTGACCTCGCGGCAGGCGGGCGAACTCTCCAACTTCCTCGACATGAGCGACGATCTGCTCACCGAACCACTGCAGATCTCCGAAGGAGTGCTGCACCGCTCCGAGGCGCCGGGCATCGGCGTCGAGATCGATCCCGACAAGCTGACCCGCTACCGACTCGACCGCTGACGCGGTTTTCAGGAGACACAGATGCTTTTCCACGTACGCATGGACGTCCACATCCCGCACGACCTCGATCCTGATGTCAGGGCCGAGACCGTGGCACGGGAGAAGGCGTACTCCCAAGAGCTGCAACGGAAAGGCACGTGGCCACACATCTGGCGCATCGTCGGCGAGTACTCGAACATCTCCATCTTCGACGTTGCCGACAACGACGAGCTCCACACGATCCTGTCCGGCCTCCCGTTGTTCCCCTACATGGCCATCCGGGTGACACCACTTGCCACCCACCCATCAGATATCGCTGCGGGCTGACCGGCCCCACCCGCAGTGCAGCCTTCCGGCCATCGCACAAGGAGTACCCATCATGACAAAAGCCATGGACGCCAGCTTCGACGCTGAAGTCACCGCAAAGGCATCGGAATCGGGCGCGAACGCCTCGGCTCGATTCCGTGAGCGCATGTCCACCGGCGGTCCCCGCGCAGGCGTGGTCGACACGGCACGCGTCGACTATCTGGCCAGCAAAGCGGTGAAGGCGCTCAACGACATCATCCTCGAAGACCGCGTGAGCTACGCGGAGTACAACGCTCTCAAGGCGTGGCTGATCAAGGTCGGCGAGGACGGCGAGTGGCCGCTGTTCCTCGACGTGTGGCTCGAGCACTCCGTAGAAGAAGTCGCCAACGAGCACCGCGAGGGCAGCAAGGGCACCATCGAGGGCCCCTACTACATCGAGGGTTCCCCCGAATTGCCCTGGAATGGCACGATTCCCATGCGCGACGACGAGCCGGGAACCCCGATGGTGTTCTCCGGGCAGGTCCGCGCCGTGGACGGTACGCCGCTGTCGGGTGCCCGGTTGGAGCTCTGGCATGCCGACGACCTCGGCTTCTATTCGCAGTTCGCTCCCGGCCTTCCCGAGTGGAACCTGCGTGGCACCTGGGTCGCCGACGACGAGGGGCGGTTCGAGATCCACAGCCTGCAGCCCGCGCCGTACCAGATCCCCACCGATGGTGCGTGCGGGCAGCTCATCGAGGCCGCGGGCTGGCACGCGTGGCGGCCCGCACACCTGCACTTCAAGGTGAGCGCGCCCGGATATGAACTGATCACCACTCAGCTCTACTTCCCCGGCGACCCGCACAACGACGACGACATCGCCTCGGCGGTCAAGCCGGAGCTGATGCTCGATCCGCAACCTGTCGAGGGAGGCGTCGCCGTCGAGTACGACTTCGTTCTCGATCCGGAGGCCTGAAAGTTCCATCCCGACTGCGATCGGACGCCCCGTCCACTGCGGAGCGTCCGATCGCCGACCATCGGAGGTCGACAATGCTGGTTGCGCCAACGACACTCGTCGCGAACACGTCGTCGGACGACCTGGCACGCGTGCGCAGCCAGGCTTCCTCGTGGCGATCCCCAGAGATCGCCATCTCCGACCGCGATCTCAGCGACGCCGCACTCGATGACCTGATCGTGACCGCGGAGAACACCGGAGAGGACTCGTTCGCCCGCGCGGTCGCCGCGATTGCTTCGGCACGCTCCGGCGACTTCCCGGCCATTCCCCATCTCGACGCCGCCGTCGAGGTGTTCCGTACATTCCTTCGACACGAGATGATCGACGGTTGGCTCTACGTGCGTGAATCGGACGGTTACCTCCACCCGTATCTGGTCATGGACATCTCGCTCGAGCACGGCGATCGCACCCACGGCCCCCGGATCAAGTTCACGACCGAAGCCGACAACGCCACCGTGAAGCGGCCCTCGCGTAAGCCGCGGGTCCTCTACTTCGAAGACACCGAAGTTGTCGGCAAGACACCGGCCGATGTGCTGCTGGCGGGCGGCGCCTACAAGGAGAGTGTCGACCTCAAGGCCGAGTATGAGGCGCGTCGGGATCGCTACCAGCAGATCATCGACACCGGTTTCGGGCAGCAGTACACGTTCACAGGCACAGTGATGCGCGCCGACGACTACCGCTCACCGAACGCGCGCAAGAATCGCAAGGTGGTCCACGACGTCGCGCCGGACGAGATCGCACCGCTGCGCATGGTCGCGGCCTCGGTGCTCTACGACGGTTCCCGCTACGGCGGGGACGACTTCGGTCCCGTGCCCGTCACCACGGCGGTCCGCGTGTTCGACCTCGGCGCGCAGGACTTCCTCGACGTCAACACCGCCGACCTCACCGAGTACACCTACGACGCGCATCTACAGGACAAGTTGGTGCTGCCCGACGATCAGCGCGAACTGTTGAACATCCTCACCACCGACATCTCTGTGTTCACCGGCGACATCATCGACGGCAAGTCGGCGGGCAACGTGATCCTCGCGAAGGGACGGCCAGGCGTCGGCAAGACGCTGACCGCCGAGGTGTATGCGGAAGTCACAGGCCGACCGCTGTATTCGATCCACTCCGGCTCACTGGGCATCACCGCCGAATCGGTGCGCAAGAACCTCGAGGTGATCTTCGACCGCGCCAAGCGGTGGGATGCGGTGCTGTTGCTCGACGAAGCCGACGTCTTCGTCATGGAGCGCGGGCTCGACCTAGCCCAGAACGCGATCGTAGCCGAATTCCTGCGCACCCTAGAGTATTTCGACGGGCTGCTGTTCCTCACCACCAACCGCATCGACGGCGTCGACGAGGCCATCCTCGCGCGGTGCGCTGCGATCATCTCCTACGCGCCACCCGGCCCGAAGGACGCGCGGCAGGTTTGGCAGATCCTCGCAGCCGGCAACGACGTGATCCTCGGCGAGGATCTGCTCGACGACCTCGTCGGCGGCTTTCCCGACATCACGCCGCGCGACATCAAGATGTTGCTGCGCCTCGCGCTGCGTATGGCGCGGCATCGCGACGTCGAGCTCGACGCGTCGGTCTTCGCCAGCAGCGCGGTGTTCCGCGGATTGCGCTACGTGCCCCAGAGCGAGCGACAGGTGCAGCAGTAGCCTGGAGGGCATGCAGTTCGAGTACGACATCGAGATCGTCACGTTTGTCGTCTCGCCTGCCCACGCCTACTTCGGGCGGCCCAAGGACGGCCCGGCCGGCGACGTGGTGACCATCTCTCCGGAGGCGGTGGACATCGTGGCGGACAAGGGGATTCGCGGCGACAGGTTCTTCGGGGTCCGTGCGCACACCGAGGCTGCGGTGACGTTCCTGGCGCTCGAGGCGTGGGAGGTGGCCGCGGGTGAGGTCGATCCGGTGGTGGCGCGGCGCAACGTGGTGGTCCGCGGGTTGGAACTCGATCCACTACGGGGCCGCGAGTTCAGCATCGACACCGGAGACGGACCTGTGCGATTTCGTGGCGGGCGCCCGGCGCACCCGTGCTCGTGGATGGACGCGATGGCGGGTGACGGTGTGCGCAAGGCGCTGATCGGTCGCGGCGGGCTGCGGGCGCAGCCACTGACGTCGGGGACACTACGACTTGGCACGGCCTCGATCATCACCGATATCGAACTCGACGCTGCCCGCGCCGCCGCACAGGTTACGCGCGCGCAACCGCTGCGGTGAACCCCCGCTGGTTGAGCCAGGGGAGAGTGCCCGGCTCAACGAGCGGAAAGGAATCGGCGTTCTGAGCGGAGTACCACGCGGAAGCGGGGGCGTCCCACACCGGCAACCTACCGGCCGGACGTCAACGCACAGTCGACGTCGAGATGGTTCACAGGAGGAGAGTCGAGACTGAGTAGGTGACCACGACTCGAAGCCTGACCAAGCCGTTCCGCTATTTCATCGCCTTGCTGACCACCGTGACCATCGTTTCCGCGTGTTCAACTGACACCTCCTCCTCGTCTGGAACCTCCTCGTCTGCTTCGGCAGTGTCGAGTTCGGCTACCGACGCCTCTGGGCTCGATGCAGGGTTGGAGACAACCCCGGTGTCGACGTTGTCGAAGGAAGTGGGAAGCAAGTTCACGCAGGCCACTTACACCGACGCCAAGACCGGAAAGACGCTGCCGTATAACATCTTTCTTCCCGAAGGGTACGACCCTTCCAAGAAGTACCCGCTGGTGCTCTACATCGGTGACTCGAGTCTTGTCGGCAAGGCAGTGACGACGCCCCTTTCGCAATATGGGGCGCTGATCTGGGCGAGTCCGCAAGAGCAAGCAAAACACCAGGCCATCGTCGTGGTCCCGGAGTACCCCGAGGTCACGATCGACGACAACAACGGATCGCAGACAACCACGCAGTGGATCAATACCACCACCGGTCTCGTGTCGCATATCCAGCAGACGAAGAGCGTCGACTCGGCCCGAATGTATGCGACGGGCCAGTCCATGGGAGCCATGATGTCGCTGTACATGGCTGCTCAGAATCCCGATCTGTTCGCGGCGGAGTACTTCGTTTCCGGGCAGTGGGACATCTCCGAGATCCAGGGTCTGACGAAGAGCAAGTTCTTCTACGTGACGGCGGCTGGTGACACGAAGGCGACGACTGGACAGAGCGAGGTCAAACAGATGCTGGCGGCCGCGAAGGTCCCGTATGCTTCTGGCACCTGGGACGCGACGTGGAACAGTGATCAGACGGCGGCAGCGTCGACCCAACTGTTCGCCCAGCACGCGACGGACTACTTTGTCACTTTCAAGGCCGGAACTGTCCTCCAGGCAAATCCGAGCGCGGGTTCGATGGAGCACATGGCGTCGTTCGAACCCGCCTATCGGCTTACGGCAGCACGCAACTGGTTGTTCGACCAGCAGCGATCCGCGACGTAGATGGCTTTGCTTCCGCTGGTTGAGCCGGCGCGAGAGTGAGCGAGTTGCCGCGTCGAAGCCTGGGGCGGGGGTGCTGGTTTCGACTCGGGCCTGCGCTGGCGCTTCGGCCCGGCTCAACCAGCAGATGGGGGCTCGGCTCAACCAGCAGATGGGGGCTCGGCTCAACCAGCAGTTGGGGCTCGGCTCAACCAGCAGTTGGGGCCCGGCTCAACCAGCAGTTGGGGGCTCGGCTCAACCAGCAGTTGGGGGCTCGGCTCAACCAGCGGCTGGAGGCCGACTCACTCAGCCGGACGTCAACGCGCGCAGGAAGAATCCCAGATTCGCGGGCTTCTCGGCGAGGCGTCGTACGAAGTAGCCGTACCACTCCTGGCCGTACGGGATGTAGACGCGCACGGTGGCTCCCGTCGCGGCGAGGCGCCGCTGCTCGTCGGTCCGAATTCCGTAGAGCATCTGGTGTTCCCAACTTCCCGGGTCGCGACCGAACTCAATCGCCATGAGTGCTGCCGCGGAGATCATCGTCGGATCGTGGCTCGCCACCATCGGATACCCGTTGCCTTTCATCAGGATTCGCAGGCAGCGTAGATAGGCCTCGTCGATCAGGGAGCGTTCGGGGTAGGCGACTGAGGCCGGTTCGGCGTAGGCGCCCTTGCACAGTCGGATACGGGCGCCGGAGGCCGCGAACTCGCGGCAATCGTCTTCGGTGCGACGGAGATATGCCTGCAGAACCGTCCCCAGATCGGGATAGTCGGCGCGGAGGGTGCGAACGATGTCCAGCCGTTCGTCGACTGTCCCGTGATCCTCGGCGTCGACGGTCACCAGCACGCCTGCGGCTGCGGCCGCACCACAGATGGTGTGCGCGTTCTCCTCGGCGATCTTGCGTCCGTGCCGGGGGAGACACTGTCCGAGAGCAGTCAGTTTCAGCGACACCTCGAGCGCTCCTGGTGGAGCGGTGAACGCCGACATCCGCTGGATGAGAGACACATACGCCGCCACCGTCGCAGACGCCTGCGACTCCTCGGTGGTGTCCTCGCCGAGATGGTCTATGGTCACCGACAGCCCGCTGTCGAGCGCGGTCGTGATCGCGCCGAGGACATCGGGCTCGGTCTCACCCGCGACGAAACGATCGACGACGCGCTCGGTGATCGGCAGTCGTTGCGAGGTCGCCTTGATCCGCTCGCTGGCGGCTGCGCGCGTGATCACCGGGCGCAGAACGGAATCGAAGAGTGTACTCATCGTCTACTCACCTGTCTCTGTCGTCATGTGCGGATACGACGAATGAGTCGGCGGCACGAACGTTTCCTTGATCGTGCGCGTCGACGTCCAGCGCATCAGATTCGCCTTCGAACCCGCCTTGTCATTGGTGCCAGACGCCCGTCCGCCGCCGAACGGTTGCTGTCCGACGACGGCGCCTGTCGGTTTGTCGTTGATGTAGAAGTTTCCGGCGGCGTTGCGCAGAACGTCCGACGCCGTTGACACCGCTGCGAGGTCGTTCGCGATGATCGACCCGGTGAGCGCGTAGCGGGCGGTCGAATCCACCAGGCGCAGCGTCGAGTCGAAGTCGGCGTCGTCGTAGACGTGGACCGAGAGGATGGGTCCGAAGTACTCGGTGGAGAACGCCTCGTCGGACGGGTCGTCGCCGAGCAGGACGGTCGGTCGTACGAAATAGCCCTCGCTGTCGTCGCACTGTCCGCCGACCGCGACGGTCATCGATGCGACGGTTTTCGCACGATCGATCGCCGCGACCTGCTTGTCGAAGGCGCGGCGGTCGATGACAGCACCACCGAAGTTGGACAGGTCACGCACGTCGCCGTAGCGCAGATCTGCTGCCTCGCTGAGGAAATCGTCGCCCATGCGGTCCCACACCGAACGCGCGATGTAGGCACGCGAGGCCGCTGAGCACTTCTGGCCCTGGTACTCGAAGGCGCCGCGGATCAGAGCAGTGCGCAACACGTCGGGATCGGCGGACCGGTGGGCGACCATGAAGTCCTTGCCGCCGGTTTCGCCGACGAGTCGCGGGTAGCTGCGGTAGCGGTCGATGTGTGTTCCGACCTCTCGCCAGAGATGCTGGAAGGTCGCGGTGGAGCCGGTGAAGTGGATGCCTGCGAGGTTCTCGTCCGTGAGCGCGACGTCGGACATTGCGCGTCCGTCGCCGTTGACGAGGTTGATCACGCCGGCGGGGAGTCCGGCCGCTTCGAGGAGCCTCATGGTGAGGTAGGCCGAGTAGGCCTGGGTGGGTGAGGGTTTCCAGACGACGGTGTTGCCCATGAGCATCGGCGCGGTCGGCAGGTTTCCGGCGATGGCCGTGAAGTTGAACGGTGTGACGGCGTAGACGAATCCGTCGAGCGGTCGATGATCGAGACGATTCCACACCCCCGGCGACGAGACCGGTTGTTCCGCGAGGATGTCGCGTGCGAACTCGACGTTGAACCGCCAGAAGTCGACGAGTTCGCACGGCGCGTCGATCTCGGCCTGCTGCACCGTCTTCGACTGTCCGAGCATGGTGGCGGCGGCGAGCCTCTCGCGCCACGGACCGCTGAGCAGGTCCGCTGCGCGCAGCAGTATGGCCGCGCGGTCGTCGAAACTCGTGTGTGCCCACGAGTCGGCGGCGGCGAGCGCCGCGTCGACGGCCGAGCGCGCGACGTCGTGGGTCGCGTTGGTCATCGTGGCGAGCACCTCGCGGTGCGCGTGGGGTTGGACGACGTCGATGCGTTCGCCGTCGCCGATGTGCGGGGACCCGCCGATGATGTGCGGCAGTTCGGTTGGGTCGGCGGACGACTGTCTGGCGAGTTCGTCGACGATGCGTGCGCGTTCGGGGGTGCCGGGGGCGTAGGTGTGCACCGGCTCGTTGGCCGGGCGTGGGGGTGTGGTGATGGCGTCCATCAACCCAGTTCAGCCGACCGCGTCGACTACGAACATATCCAGTTGACCAAATCAAAGCCCGATGTGTTATCGGATCGGCCAAGAGGGGCGCGCGTACCGACTGCGGTAGGCGCGCCCCAGAGTGTGTGCCGAGGAGGTGTTCTCGCGGTGTGACGGTCAGCGTGCGGCCGATCGCGTGCGAATCCTTCCGAGAATCGAGAGCGCTATCAGCGTGGTGGCCAGCAGGACGGTTGTGCACGCTGCGGCGGAGAACACCTGTCCGCGGTCGGAGAGACCGAAGATGGTGACGGGCAGCGTCTTCCAGGTCGCCGGATACACCATCACCGTGGCGCCGAGTTCGCCCATCGACAGGGCGACCGCCAGTCCGGCTGCCGCGCCGAGCGCTGGTGTCAGCATGGGCAGGGTGATGCGGGTCAGGACGCGCAGCGGGCTCGCCCCCAACGACTCCGCAGCCTGCTTGTACGCGGGATCGAGGCGTTCGAGCGCAGCCGAGACCGCACTGAATGCGAACGCGAGGACCAGCACGGTGTGGGCCACGATGACGATCCAGCGGGTACCGCCGAGTAGCAGCGGCTTGGCGTTGAAGCTGATCAGCAGTCCGAGCCCGACCGCAACCGACGGCACGGCGATCGGCAGGTGAAAGACCGCGTCGGTGAAGCGACGTACCGGGGCCGGTGCCTCCCGCGACGACAACGCGGCCCAGGTGCCGAGGATCAGGGCGATCACACCGGCGATGAACGCCGTCTGCAGGCTGACCGAGAGCGACGCCAGGTTCTCTCCCGACATCGCGTCGCCGAAGTGCGCGAAGCCGAGGTTCGACGGCAGCGGTCCGGTCCAGGAGCCTGCGAAGCCGGCGATCACCACGGTGGCGATCGGTGCGACGAACACCACGAGCACGACGACGGCGAAGACGATCCAGGTGATCATCCGGCTGGTGCGGGTCCAGAACAACATCAGATCTTCTCTCGACGAGTGGTGACACGGGCGAAGAGCAAGCGGTACGCACCGTAGAGCAGCAGCGACAACGCGACCTGGACTGTGGCGATCACGGCGGCTCCTGGTAGGTCGAAGGTGACGATCCCGCGGGTGTAGATGAGCACCGGGAGCGTGGTGACGTCCTTGGCGCCGGTGAACGCGACGATGCCGAACTCGTTGAGCGTCAACAGCAGGACCAGGCTGCCGCCTGCTGCGAGTGCGGGCCATGCCTCAGGGAGGATCACCGAGCGCAGTACGCGCAGCGGTGAAGCACCCAGGGAGGCGGCGACATTGAGTTGATCGGTCGACATCACCGCGAACGACGCCAGCAAGGGGCGCACGACAAACGGTGTGAAGAAGGTGATCTCGGCGAGGATCACACCCCACGGCGTCGTGAGGAAGTGCAGTGGCCGTTCGCCGGTGATCGCGGCGATCGCCGAATTGACCGCTCCCGCGGACCCGTACAGAAACGTGAACGCCAGGGTGATCAGGAACGACGGTAGCGCGAGCACGGTGTCGATCATGCGGGCAACCAGACGTGATCCGGGGAATGGGACGAAAGCCAGCACCACGGACAGGAAGGTGCCGAGTACGACGCAACCGATCGTCGATGCCACAGCGATCCACGCCGTGGTGCCCAGCGAACGGAGGAACACCTCGCTGCCCAGCACCGCGCTCCAGGTGCTCTGCCCCTGTCCGCCGGCCGATTCGGCGAGCATCCGGATCAGGGGGTACACCGCGATGACCACGATGATCACGACCGGTGGAAGCGCCCATACCGTTGCAGAGATCCGACGTGGCGCCGGATTCACCGGTGGGGTCGTCGGCGGCGCAGGGTCGGTGAGCGTTGCCGAGGTCATCGCGGGCCTCCCGCTGTGTCGACGAGGGTGCCCGCGGGATCGGGCAGCCTGACGCCGACGACCTCGTCGACCGGATGATCGGCGCGGCCCGCGACGTCGGCGTCGACGAGTTGGTCGGGCAGACCGTCGACGGCGAGCGTCAGTCGCGTCGAGGCACCGCGCCAGACCGACGAGGTGACCCGCGCGCGCAACGATCGGTGTGCGCCGGCGGCGGTGACCTCGATCTCGTGCGGGCGGATGCACAGGTGTGCCGGAAGTCCCGGCGTCCAGCGTGATACCGGATCGGGGGCGGCGGCCGACAGCATCTTGTCGCCGACCTCCACGAGCGCTGTCGAGCCTGACACCCGGCCCACCCGGCAGGGCAGGAGATTTGCGCCACCGAGGAACGACGCAGTGAATCCCGACGGCGGACGAGTCCACAACTCCTCGGTGGTACCGATGTCGACCAACTGCGCGTCGCGCATCACCCCGATCCTGTCGGCGAGCGCCAGGGCTTCGGTCTGATCGTGTGTCACGTACAGCATCGTGGTGTCGGGCAGCGCATCTCGTAGGCGCTGCAGTTCGCCGACCATCGACTGTCGTAGCGCTGCGTCGAGAGCCGCCAGCGGTTCGTCGAGCAGCAACACGTCTGGCCGGATCGCCAGTGCGCGTGCGATCGCGACCCGCTGCTGCTGGCCGCCGGAGAGTTCCCGCGGCAGCCGTGAGGCGTAGTCGGACATGCTCACCATGGACAGCGCTTCGTCGACGCGTTGGCCGATCTCCCGCTTGGGCACTCGTTGTGCCCGCAGTCCGAAGGCCACGTTGTCGCGAACCCGCATGTGCGGGAACAGTGCGTAGGACTGCACCACCACACCGATCCCGCGGCGCGCAGGGGGAAGGTCGGTGATGTCGTTGCCGGACAGCCGAACCCGTCCCGACGTCGGACGGACGAATCCGGCCAGTGCCTTGAGCGCCGTCGACTTGCCGGAGCCACTGGGTCCGAGCAGGGCGACGGTTTCGCCACGTGGCACCCGCAGGGTGAAGTCGCGCAACGCGTCGGTGACATTCTTGCCGCGCCCGTAGGTGACGGACACCCTGTCGAACGCGATGGCGGGCTGGGTGGCGACCGCACCGGCACGCCCAGGCTCGATGTCGTCGGTCTGTACTGCTCTGCGTGTCAGGGGATTACGGGCCATGTCAGCTGCCCGTCGCCTTCTGGTACGCGGCGACGTCGGAATCGAGTGAACCGAGCACCGACTTCCAATCCGGTCGCCAGATGGTCACGCCCGCAATGGTCGCGGCAGGGCTCGGGGAGGTGGTCGGGGCCGTGACGTCGGTGCGTACCGAGACGCCGAGGGCGTCGGGTCCGACGGTGTTCTGCACGTCCTTCGACAGCAGGAACGTCAGAAGCTTCTTGGCCTGGTCGGCATGCGGTGCGCCCTTGGTGATTCCGGCGAAGTACGGCAGCGACACCGTGGTGCGCGATCCGTCGGGCATCGCGGGGAAGAAGAGGTCGAACTTCGAGCCGTCGTCGCGTATCGACGCCAGATTCATCTGTACGTCGCCGTTGGCGACAAGGAGTTCGCCGTTGCTGACCTTGGGCTGTAGCTTGCCGGTCGAACTCGACGGCCCGACGTTGTTCGACTGCAGCTTGGCCAGGTAGTCGAGCGCGCCCTGCTTGCCCATCAAGTGCTGCAACAGGAGCAGAACGGCGGTCCCGTCACCTGCCTGGCCCGGCGTCGAGTACTGGATCTTGCCCTTGAAGCGCGAGTCGAGCAGGTCGTTCCACGACGCGGGAGCAGGCTGCGCAGACGGGTTGCGGATGAAGGAGAGGTAGTTGTCGACGATCGCTACGTAGTTGCCGCCGGGTCCGATGGCCGACGGGTCGACGCCCGAGGTTTCGGCGCCATTCGCGACGAGCAGCCCGTCCGCGTCGGCCTTCTGGATGAACGGGGGCAGCGTCACCAGCAGGTCGGCCTGCGGATTGGACTGCTCCTTCTGGACACGTGAGACCACCTCGCCCGAACCGGCTTCCACGACGTTCACCGCGATGCCGGTCTGGTCCTTGAACTTGGCGAACTCGGTTTTGTACCACGAGCCGAGGCCGTCGGCGGTGTAGACGGTGAGTGAGTTGCCGTCGGATGTATCCGACGATCCGGTGCCGCCGCACGCAGCGGTCAGCGTGACCGCTGCCACCGTTGCGGCGAGGGCGATGGCCCGCGTCGACGAGCGGGTGAGTCGGGACAAGCGCATGAGGGAACCCCCTGGGAGTGATGACGTGAACGAGATGCGTTGTGTGCGCCGATGCAGCACATCGCGGAGGGATGGATGGAGCGTCGAGTTGAGGTGTCGGTGGGGTGATCAGTTGCGGAATAGTGTTGCGGCAGCGCGGATATCGGTGACGACATCGGTCGCGCCTGCAGCGCGTAGAGCGTCCTCGTCGTGTGCTCCGGTGAGCACGCCGGCAACGATGCCCGCGCCTGCCCGGATGCCGCTGGTGATGTCGTTGGCGGTGTCGCCGAGTACTGCCACTTGACGCACGTCGTCGACGCGCAGGGTGATCAGGGCCGACAGGATCATGTCGGGGTACGGGCGTCCACGCAGCGTCTCCGACGGCGCGATCACCAGGTCGGCGATGTCGTGCCAGCCGAGCGAATCGATGAGCAGCTTCTGGGTCGATGCGCTGAAACCGGTGGTCAGTGCCACCTTGATCCCCGCGTTGCGGAGCTCGGAGATCGCCTCTGCCGCACCGTCGATGGGCGCCACAGCGCCGTCGACGATCGCGGCGTCGTAGGCCTTCTCGAAGGCGGCGTTCGCGGCCTGCGCGCGGGCTTCGTCACCGTCGACGAGATGACGGAAGACGATGATCTTCGACTGTCCCATCGTCTCGAGGACGTAGCGTCGGATCTCGTCGTGTTCCGGGCCTTCGGTGGGCAGGCCCACGGCGGCGGCCGCGGCGTCGAATGCGGCGAGGACAGTGCCGCCGTCGGCGACCGTCGTGCCTGCCATGTCGAGTGCAGCGAGGGTGATCTGGTTGTCGGACAAGGGATTCTCCTTCGAGAAGATGGTGTCGGGGGTCTATAGGTTGATCAGGTCGGCGGTCTGCTCGCCGATGGCCGGTCCGAGCGTCATACCGCGGCCTCCCGGGCCGGTGACCGCCCAGATACCGGGGGAGGTCTCATGTCGATAGACCAGTTGCGTCGGGTCGAGGCACTGCGAGTACACCCCGGCCCAGCGGCGGGCGATCGGGGGCAGCGAACGCCCGAGGAGGCTCTCCACCACACCGACGAGATGCTCGTAGGGCTCCTCGGTGACATCGAATCCGAACACGTCGGCGTCGTCGCCGTCGGCGGTGCGGTCATAGGCGTGGGTGTCGCCGATGGTGAGTCCGCCGTCGAGCCGCTGCACGCACAGCAGCTGCATGTGATTGCCTGCAGCCAGAGGAGTCTGGGGTTGGATGCCTGCGAGGTGATCGAGTGCGTCACCCGCGAACGCGGGGTAGTAGCGGAAGCTGTCACCGTCGGCGATGGCCGTCGTCAGCTTCTCGTCGAGTGGGGCGGTTTGCATCATCTGCAGGCGAACGCGCCGCACCGGCGGTTCCTCGCCGACGAGGTCGCGCAGCAGCCCGGCGTGTGCGGCGCCGGTGCACACGATCGCCTGGTCGGCGTGGTGGGTCACGCCTCGGTCGTCGGTCACCCGCACCCCTCCGGAGGTCGACTCGACGGTGCGTACCTCGCGGCCGCCGAGGAACTCGAAACGTCCTGTGGCGGCGAGGAAGGCGCGCAGGGCGGGCAGCGCCACCCTGGACTCGACAGCGCCGTCGCGTGCGCAGTGCAGCCCGGCCACATAGGTGCCGCGCAGTGCGGGGTTGAGTGCGCGGACCGCGGCGGGATCGAGCAGCGAGAACTCACGCTCGGTGGAATCCGCGCGTGCCACAGTCTCTTCCGCCACGGCCAACTCGGCTTCGGTGCGCACGAGTGTGATCGAGCCGCACGGCCGGAAACCGATTCCGGGGACGTCGGTGCCGATTTTCTCCCAGAGATCGCGGGAGCGTTGCGCCGCCGCGAGTTCACCGGAGGAACGGCCGGAGACCCAGACAAGGCCGAAGTTGCGGACCGTGGCGCCGCGCGCTTCACGTTCGCGTTCGATGAGCAGCACGTCGTGCCCACGCTCGACGGCTGCCAGTGCATGAGATGTGCCGAGGATTCCGCCTCCGACGATGATCAACTTCATGTGGACCAGTCTGACTCATTGGTCTAGACCAAACGACGACAATTCGGAGAACACTGGGTTAACTCTTGGTCTAGACCGAATTGAGTAGCATGAATCGCATGCTGCCGGATGCGAATGCCCCCGCTGAACTCGACGGCGTATTGCGTTCGCTGCGGGGCGTCTGGGACGAAGAGGCCGTCGACGAGCTCGACCACGCGCTGCAGGCCGGGTGGCAAGCACTGCGCGCGTCGTGCGACGACGAAGTGGTCCTTGCTGCGGCCCTGCACGACGTCGGCCACAGTCCGCTCGTCCGATCGACCGGATGTCACGACACTGATGCCAGGACCTGGCTGACCCCGCGATTCGGCGAGCGTGTCGGATGGCTCGCCGGCTCGCATGTTGCAGCAAAGAAGTGGCTGGTGGCCACCGAACCCGGCTACGGCGAAGGACTCAGTGCGACGTCGATCGACTCCCTTGCGCTACAGGGCGGGGCGAGCGGTGTCGGCCCCGAATGGACCACCCACCGTTGGTGGGGTGAGGCCCTCGCCCTGCGTCGATTCGACGACGCCGCCAAAACCCCTGGCGCGGCGGCACTCACGATCGACGACGTGGTCGCGGTGGCGCGCCGCGTGGTCGATGCGCGGGCTCGCGGCGTCGACCCATCCGAGGAACGCCGATGACAACCGATGCCCAGCCGAAGTACCTACGCGTGCGTGCCGAACTCGAGAGCGTCCTGACCGGGCTCGCGGAGGGTGACGCAGTGCCCTCCGAACGCGCGCTGTCCGAACGGTTTTCGGTGGCACGGGAGACCGTACGTCAGGCGCTGCAGGAACTGCTCGTCGAGGGGCGCATCGAACGTCGGGGGCGGGGCACCGTGGTGTCGGCGCCGAAGATGGTGCAGCCGTTGTCGTTGAAGTCCTACACGGAGGGCGCACGACAGTTCGGTCGGGTGCCGAGCCGTATCCGGATCTCGTTCGACGACGTCGTACCGGACGAATCGGTCTGTGCCGGGCTGGGCGTGGCGCCGGGGTCGACCGTGATGCACCTCGAACGTGTGCTGCTCGCCGACGGTCAGCGGCTCGGCCTGGAGAGCACGTTTCTGCCCGTGGGGCGATTCGGGCACTTCTATGAGACCTTCGACCCGGAAACGTCGCTGTACACAGCGATCCGTGCCGAGGGGGTCACCTTCGCCAGCGCCGAGGAGCGAATCGAGACGGCACTGCCGAGTCCACGGCAGGCGCGCCTGCTCGAGACGACGACCGCCATGCCGATGCTGATGCTGCGCAGACGATCCCTTGA
Organism: Gordonia otitidis NBRC 100426; assembly: GCF_000248075.1. GTDB lineage: Bacteria > Actinomycetota > Actinomycetes > Mycobacteriales > Mycobacteriaceae > Gordonia > Gordonia otitidis. The sequence continues at coordinate 19,017 of NZ_BAFB01000181.1, forward strand.
CCAGAACGGCGAGCCGATCGAGGTGGTCTGGTCGCTGTTCCGCGGCGATCGTATAGCGTTCCAGGCCACCTTGCGGGAGTGAGTGGGCGGGTGTGCTGGTTTCGGCACCGATGCTCGCTGCGCTCGCGCCGGGCTCAACCAGCGGCTTGGGTAGTGAGCTCAACCAGCGGGCGGGGTGCGGGGTACCCGCAACGTGAGGGCGACGACGAGCCTTGTCGCCGGATCGTCGAGGTCCATGCCGGTCAGTTCCTGGATGCGGCGGATTCGATAGCGCAACGTGTTCGGATGGACGTGCAGGGCGGTGGCTGCGGCCCGCACGTCGCCGAAATGGTCGAGATAGGCGCGCAATGATCTCGTCAGGTCGCTGCCGGATTCCTCGTCGCGCTGCGCGAGGTCGAGAACGCGCGCGTCGATCAACTCGGGATTGTCCTCGATGAGGGCGACGATCTCGCCGAGCAGTACTCCCGTCGTCGACGCCGACACCGTCGTGACGGCTTCGATCAGGTCGGATTCGCGTTGTGCCGCGTCGAGGACACGATCGGCCTGCATCCGAACCGTCGGCACAGACGCGAGTCCCGTCGCGGGGCCTGCCACGACTGCACGTGCACCGACGCCGAACTGTCGCCGGGCCGCCGCAACCGCTGAGCGGGCCCACGCCACGGTCGCCTCCTGTTCGGCGGCGGGAAGTACCACGTAGGCGCGCGGGCCGATGGTCGTCGTCACCGACAACGGGCTGAAAGCGCTGGCGTGCAACGTGAGTGCCGAGACCATCGCGGGCATCGGGGTGGAAACGGTCGGGTCGGTGAGCAAGCCGCCGAATGCGACGGCCAGCACATCGACGTCGGGTGCGATACCGAGCTGGGCACCGAGGAATGCGGCGTCGATCGTGTCACCGCGTGCCCCGAGAAGCCTGCGTACCAGCTCGTCATGACCGCTGCCCGCACTGCGGCGTCGTGAAATGATCCGGGCGGCAACGGCAGCGGCGCCCAGAAGTATGTCGGGGGTGTTGTCGGCGAACCGGCTTCGACCCTGCTGCAACCAGATGGCGCCGAGGTAGTCGCCGACTCCGTCTGCGTGCGGGGCGCGGATCGAGATGGCCAACCTCGGGCGCAGACCCAGCTCGTGCCGCTCGTCGACGGAGACGAGCGCCTCGGTGGTGCGGAGTGCGTCGAGTACGCCCCACTGACGCAACCACGCGAGCATCTCCGGTGGTCCCTCGCGTCCGAGGATGGAGAGCCGACGCAGTTCGTCGGCCTCGTCACCGGCGCTGCTGTAGGCGAGCACGTGCGAGCGTGCGTCCTCGATACTCACCAGGCCACCGGTGCGTCGGGCGACCTCGGCGGCGAGTTCGAAGAGGTCGCCGATGCCACCCGCCTGCATCGACTCGGCGCCGAGCTGAGCGGATTCCGAGGCGTCGAGGACCCGCAGCACCATGCGGTAGATACGCTCCCATCTCGCGTGTGGGTCGACGTCGATGACCGCGACCGAGAGATCCGCGATGTGCGAGACCGCTGCGGGGGACGGCGATTTGAGCATGACTGCGACGGGCATCCGGGGGCCGAGTCCGCTGAGCCACCCGACAACATCGTCGGCGTCGACGCCGACCATGAGGAACAGGTCGGCGTCGCGCGCCGAGGCGTGCAGTGGCAGGTGCAGGTCATCCGGGTCGATGAGTGCGACCGAGGCGATCGCGACGTCGAGGCCGCGGGGTGCGGCCGCAAGTGACGCCAGCGTCGCGTCGAGCGCGAGCAGCAGGCGCCCCACACCGATTCCGGGTTCGTCCATGTGGACAAAGATACTGCGTGCGCTTGGCTGATCGGCTTACTTGCGAGTGGGGGCTGTCACGGCAGTGGGCCCGCCGGGAACATGTCCGGGCGGGCCCACCACGCGTTGCCAGGCGGTGCCCGGTTCAGCTCATCGTCAGAGGATGGTCAGCATCTCGTTGTAGGTCGGAAGCGGCCACAGGTCGTCGGCGACGATGCTCTCGAGTGCGTCCGACACCTCTCGCACGCCGGTCATCGCGGGGATCAGCGAGCCGAGCGCGTACTCCGACTCCGCTTCGACGGTGTCGCCGTGGAAGCCGTCGATGGCCGCCTCGAGCGCATCCATCGCGGCGTTGAGTTCGCTCACCTTGCCGGTCATGGTGGCCAGCACCGGGGTCTCCATGTCGATTCCGGCGGCCTTGAGGCTTGCCGCGGTGCTCGCCAGTTCACCCATGTACCGGGTTGCGGCGGGCAGGATCATCGTCTTGGCGATCTCGAGGGTCTCCTTCGCCTCGACGAGGAGTGCCAGCGAGTACTGTTCGAGCACAACCTCTTTGCGTGCTTCGAGCTCGCGCTCGGACAGGATGCCGTACTTGCTGAACACCTCCTTGATCTCCGGAAGGTCGTACTGTGCCATCGCGTCGACGGTGGTGCGCAGGTTGAGCAGTCCGCGCGACTCCGCCTCCTCCTGCCACTCGTCGGAGTAGCCATTGCCGTTGAAGACCACCTTGCCGTGCTCGGTGATGATCTCCTCGAGAAGCTTCTGGACGGCGCCGTGGAACTCGGTGCCCGCCTCCTTCTCCTTCTCGAGGAAGTCGGCGACGTACTCGAGCGAATCGGCGAGCATCGCGTTGATCGCGATCATCGGATCGGCGATCGACTGGTTGGAACCGGGCGCGCGGAACTCGAATCGGTTGCCGGTGAACGCAAACGGGCTGGTGCGGTTGCGATCGCCCGCGTCGGCCTTGAACGGCGGAAGGGTGTCGACGCCGAGTTCGATGACGCCCGTCGACTTGCTCTCCTTCGCGCCGCCCTTGGCGATCTGGTCGAAGATGTCGGCGAGCTGCTCGCCGAGGAAGATCGAGATGATCGCCGGGGGAGCCTCGTTCGCTCCGAGGCGGTGGTCGTTCGATGCCGAGGCGATCGACGCGCGCAGTAGTCCGCCGAACTTGTGGACACCGCGGATGATCGCGGCGCAGAACACCAGGAACTGCTCGTTCTCGTGCGGGGTGTCGCCGGGGTTGAGCAGGTTGCCCTGGTTGGAATTGCCCATCGAGAAGTTGACGTGCTTGCCCGATCCGTTCACGCCTGCGAAGGGCTTCTCGTGCAGCAGCGCGACCATGCCGTAGCGCTCGGCGACCTTCTTGATCGTGGTCATCATGAGCTGCTGGTGGTCGTGGGCGATGTTCGAGCGCTCGAAGACCGGCGCGATCTCGAACTGTCCCGGAGCGACCTCGTTGTGGCGGGTCTTGGCCGGGATGGCCTGCTTGAACAGCTCGCGATCGAGCTCGATCATGAACGCGAGCACACGGTCGGGGATGGCGCCGAAGTAGTGATCGTCGAACTCCTGGCCCTTGGACGGCTTGGCGCCGAAGAGCGTCCGGTTCGTCGTCATCAGGTCGGGTCGGGCGAAGTAGAAGTGGCGGTCGATCAGGAAGTACTCCTGCTCGGGGCCCGCGTAGGAGACAACGGTGTCGACGTCCTCGTGACCGAAGAGCTTGAGCACACGCATGGCCTGCTTGCTCATCGCCTGCTGACTGCGCAGCAGCGGCACCTTCTTGTCGAGGGCCTCACCGGTCCACGAGATGAAGATCGTCGGGATGCACAGGGTGTTGCCGTTCGGGTTCTCGAGGATGTACGCCGGGCTGGTCACGTCCCACCCGGTGTAGCCGCGGGCCTC
>NZ_BAFB01000180.1 GCF_000248075.1 Gordonia otitidis NBRC 100426
AGGTGTGTGCCGTTCAGGGTGTGTGGCTGAGCGTGACGACCTGCTGCGCGTACTCCCTGGTGGCGGGTGGCAGATCGGTGGGGTTGGTGATCACAGCGTCGGT
>NZ_BAFB01000179.1 GCF_000248075.1 Gordonia otitidis NBRC 100426
TGAGCAGATCGCCTCCAGCCTGCTCGACACCCCGCCGATCATCACCGCACCGCGAACCGCACCGTCGACGTCGTAGATCGGCACGGCGAGATGGGCGTGCGCCACCACGAGTTCACCGTCGTCGACCGCGATGTCGGTGCGTCGTATCTCGACGATCTGCTCTTCGAGTCGGGCAGGATCGATGATCGTTGCGGGCGTGACAGGGACGAGGGGCAGCTCCAGCACGTCACGCCACTGCGACAGCGACGCCAGCAGGAGCTTGCCGGCGGCCGACGCGTGGAGATAGCGCATGAGCTCGCCGACGCCGTCGAGTGGATGGTCGGGATCGGCGTCGAGGACACGCACCGAGGCGGGCCGGAAGTAGAGCAGATGGACGGCGAACCGTACCGAGCCCCGGAAGTCGTCCAGGCGCTCGGCCGCGCGAGCCGAAACCGGCGGCGTGGCGACACCGTCGATGAAGGAGGCGAGACGGGTACCGATCGCGAACCCGCGCAAATCAGCTGTCCGCACGAGGAACTCGTCGGCGACAAGGCTGTTGAGCAGACGGTAGGTGCTCGCGGACGGGAGTTCGAGGCGCTCGGCGATGTCGCGGGCCGTCGTACCGATGCCGAGGTCTGCGACGGTCTCGATGATCTGCAGCGCGCGCACCACCGAATCCGATTTCGGCGCACGACCTATCGCCATCTCGCCCCCTCACCCCGGTTCGACGACCGACTCCCTCCCCTGCTCACCGCAGCGTCGCCGTGGTGAGGATGTCGGCGCTCGTCGTCGCATCGAAGACACCGACACCGGCGAGCAGTCGAGGACTACGCCGTGCGACGAACAGCACGAGCGCCGTCACCACGATCATCGACGCGACGTAGACGACGCCGAGAACACGACCGTGACCGACGCCGGTGCCGAAGGCGGTCACCAACAACACTCCGAGGATGACCGCCGTGACCACACCGAGCGCCATGATGCGCTTGCTGGGTTCCCCGATTCGGCCGAGCAGCACTGGAGAGGCAAGACACGCGGTGAGGTAACTGCCCATGTAGCCCAGTGCGCTGAGTGTCAGGAAGTCGCGGATGCCGTCCTGCGGGTTGCCGCCGCACCAGAGGAACACGAGCGGTCCGAGCGTCACGATCGCCATCGCCCAGACCGTCGCGACGGCAGGCGTGTGGAAGCGGCGATGAGTGCGTCCGAACGCCTCGGGGACCACGCGTTCACGTCCCAATGTGAACAGCACCCGCACGAGCGCGTTGACCGACGCGAGCGCGCAGGCGAAGAACGACGTCGCGATTCCGATGTCGAGGATCACCGCCGTGACGCGTGTTCCGTCGGATAGGAACAGTGCGGCCAGCGGTGTGGAACTCTCGCGCACGCCCGCCGGGGCGTCGAACATCGCGAGCGACTGGGTCGTCACAGCGAGCAGATAGATGACCCCTGCGGCGATCGGCGTCCACCGCAGCGTCCGCGGGACGCTCCGGAACGGCCGGTGCGCTTCGGCGGAGAGCGTTGTCGCACTCTCGAATCCGACAAACGCACTGACAGCGACCACGATCATCAGACCCATCGAGCCGACGTCGACCTGCGGGGCGAACACCTGCGACCAATCGGCCGAATGATGGGTGATCCCGAGCCACGCCATCAATCCGACCAGGATCACCACCGCGACCACCTCGATGACGAGTGTCGCCGTGGCCGAGACCTTGATCCCGCGCACCATCAGGACTGTCATGAGCGCCGCGGCGACCACCACGATCGCACAGACGGCAGGGAGCCACACCGATGTCGACACCCCGACGCTGACCGCAATGTGGTTGAGGTACAAGCCGACTGCGAGCAGACCCGCCATGCTCACCGAGCCGTATCCGACGACGGCCGACCACGCGGTCGGGAGCGCAACCCGCGACCCGAGCCCCTGCGCCACGTACGAGTAGAGACCACCGACGACCGCAAGGCGTTGTGCCATGGGCCGGATACACGCCGAGATCATCATGACGACGACCATCGCCACCGCGAACGAGATGACACCGCCCGCGCCGCTCATCGCAGCGATCACGAACAGCGGGGTGACCGCCGACGTCCCGGCCGGGGCGATGGCCGCCACCGACTGCGCGAACACGGGTATGAAGGGAAGCTGACGCCGCGTCAACCCACTCACCGGCGACTCGTCGGCGACCAATGGGGACGCTGCGGCGGGCGCCGACGACACGGCAGCTGAGGATGTGGACGGCATAGCGCTCTCTACCGTGACGGAGCGCTCGTTGCGACGCATCGTTTTCGTGTTTCCAGCGTGTTAACGCGCGTGAGAAATCTCGACGCTCGGTTTCCCACACGCTCTTACGTCGACGCCACTGTGAGGTGACACACACTCCGTACCGTCATGCCGGAATCGAGTAATCAGCGAGACCGACGGTGATCTCGCCACCGCACGAAAGGTCCGTTCATGAGCACAATCGACTCCGGGAGCAGCAGCCCGACGACAGCGTCGTCGACCGGCGGCTCCGCCGATTACCTCGACAAACGCCGCCTCAAAACCGGCACGGCCGGATGGGTGCTGCTCGCCGGTCTCGGTGTCAGCTACGTGATCAGCGGCGACTACTCGGGGTGGAACTTCGGCCTCGAGCAGGGCGGCTTCGGCGGTCTCGCCATCGCCGCGGTCATCATCGCCGCGATGTACTTCGCCATGGTGCTCGGCATGGCCGAGATGAGTTCGGCGCTACCCGCCGCCGGTGGCGGCTACACCTTCGCCCGTCGCGCGCTGGGTACGTGGGGCGGCATGGCCACGGGCACCGCGGTCCTGATCGAATACGCGATCGCACCCGCGGCCATCGCCACCTTCATCGGCGCCTACGTCGAGTCACTGCACCTGTTCGGCATCACCGACGGCTGGTGGGTGTACCTCGTGGTCTACGCCATCTTCATCGGCGTACACCTCGCAGGTGTCGGCGAAGCACTGAAGGTGATGTTCGTGATCACCGCGATCGCACTCGCCGGGTTGATCGTGTTCGCGATCGCGGCGATCGGCGACTTCTCGTGGTCGAACCTCACCGACATCGCGCCCTCCGACGCCGCAGGCGCGAGTTCGTTCCTGCCGCACGGCTACCTGGGCATCTGGGCCGCCATCCCGTTCGCGATCTGGTTCTTCCTCGCCGTCGAGGGTGTGCCGCTGGCCGCCGAGGAAGCCAAGAACCCGGCCCGCAACGTGCCGCGCGGGATCATCGCTGCCATGTGTGCGCTGATCTGCACGTGCGCGCTGGTGCTCTTCCTGGTGCCCGGCGCGGGCGGGGCGTCGGCGATGCAGAGTTCGGGCAACCCGTTGGTCGAAGCACTGGGCAGCGGCACCGCGCACACCGTCGTCAACTACATCGGTCTCGCAGGCCTGGTGGCGAGCTTCTTCTCGATCATCTACGCGTACTCGCGCCAGCTCTTCGCACTGTCGCGCGCGGGCTACCTGCCGAAGTCGTTGTCGGTGACCAACTCCCGCAAGTCCCCGACGCTGGCGCTCATCGTGCCCGGCATCGTCGGCTTCCTCCTGTCGCTGACCGGGCAGGGCGCCATGCTGCTGAACATGGCCGTCTTCGGTGCGGCGCTGAGCTACGTGCTGATGATGATCAGCCACATCGTGCTGCGCATCCGGGAACCCGAACTCGCACGCCCGTACCGGACGCCGGGCGGCATCGTGACGACGGCGTTCGCGCTCGTCATCGCAGTGCTCGCGCTCGTGGCCACCTTCCTCGTCGACATCAAGGCGGCAACCGGCTGTCTCATCGTGTTCGCCCTCTTCATGGCGTATTTTGGCCTCTACAGCCGCAAGCGGCTGGTCTTCGCCAGTGCCGACGAAGAGTTCGAGGCCATTGCCGACGCCGAAGAGGGACTCTCGTGACCTACAGCCATTCACTTCGCGGACACACCTATCAGTTCGCCGATCTCATCGACGTGATGGCCAAAGCCACGCCGGCACGTTCGGGCGACGAATTGGCCGGGTGCGCAGCACAATCCGACGCCGAGCGCGCGGCAGCGGCCTGGGTGCTCGCCGACCTCCCGCTCACCGTGTTCCTCGAGGAGATGCTCGTCCCGTACGAGTCCGACGAGGTGACGCGCCTGATCATCGACACCCACGACCGCGAGGCATTCGCACCCATCTCGCACCTGACGGTCGGCGGCCTGCGTGACTGGCTGCTCGAACAGGTCGTTGCGCCCGGGGGGACGCAGCGGCTGCAGTCGGTGTCGCCCGGGTTGACCCCGGAGATGGTTGCCGCTGTCAGCAAGCTGATGCGCAATCAGGATCTGATCGCGGTCGCGCGGCGAATGGAGGTCACCGCCGGATTCCGCACCACCATCGGGCTGCCGGGACGACTGGCCACCCGACTGCAGCCCAACCACCCGACCGACGATCCGAGGGGTATCGCCGCCGGTCTGCTCGATGGGCTGCTACTCGGATGCGGCGACGCGGTCGTCGGGATCAATCCGGCCACCGACTCGCCGCAGGCGACGTCGACATTGCTGGAACTGCTCGACGATGTGCGCCAGCGTTTCGAGATCCCGATGCAGTCGTGCGTGCTCTCCCACGTGACCACGACCATCGGCCTCGTGGAGGCGGGCGCGCCGGTCGACCTGGTTTTCCAGTCCATCGCGGGTACCGAGGGCGCCAACCGGGGATTCGGCGTCGACCTCGCGGTACTCAACGAGGGCAACGAGGCGGGTCGGTCACTGCACCGCGGGACCGTCGGCGACAACGTGATGTATCTGGAAACCGGTCAGGGGTCGGCGCTGTCGGCCGGTGCTCATCTGGGAACCGGCGGGCGGCCCGTCGACCAGCAGACGCTCGAGGCGCGCGCCTACGCGGTGGCACGGTCGTTGGAACCGCTCCTGGTCAACACCGTCGTCGGATTCATCGGCCCCGAGTACCTGTTCGACGGCAAGCAGATCATCCGGGCAGGTCTCGAGGACCACTTCTGCGGCAAGCTGCTCGGTCTGCCGATGGGCGTCGACGTTTGCTACACCAACCACGCCGAAGCCGATCAGAACGACATGGACACCCTGCTGAGCCTGCTCGGCATGGCAGGCGTCGGATTCGTCATCACCGTGCCGGGTGCCGACGACATCATGCTCGGCTACCAGAGCCTGTCGTTCCACGACGTGCTCTACCTACGCGACGTCCTCGGACTGCGCGCAGCCCCCGAGTTCGAGGCCTGGATGCAGACGATCGGTATGGCCGACGCCGGCGGCCATGTGGTGCCACTCGACCCGGGTACCTCACCCCTGCGCGGATTGGCGGCGTCGTGAGCACCCACAGCATCCGGCCGGGGTCGTCTGCAGCGACTCCCGCCGACGATCCGTGGACCGCCATGCGCGGTCTGACCCAGGCCCGAATCGGATTGCAGCGCAGCGGAAATGCTCTGTCGAGTGCCGACGTCCTGCAGTTCCAGGCCGACCACGCCGCCGCTCGCGACGCCGTGCACACCCCGATGGATGCCGATGGCGTCGTCGAGGGTCTCCGGGCTCTGGGGTTAGGCGACCCGGTGGTCGTCACCAGCCAGGCGTCGTCGCGGGCTGAGTACCTGCGTCGCCCCGACCTCGGACGGGTACCGGAGGATCTGGGAGCCATCGACCATTCGGGCGCCGACATCGGGTTCGTGATCGCCGACGGATTGTCGGCGACGGCTGTCGACACACATGCCGTCGCGCTCGTCGAGACGATCGCCGCGGAACTGTCGCCGCGGTTCTCGATCGCACCGCCGGTCGTCGCCACGCAGGCGCGCGTCGCACTCGGCGATCACATCGGTGAGGCGCTCGGGGTGGAGATCCTGCTCGTCATCATCGGCGAGCGCCCCGGACTGTCGGTGGCCGACAGCCTCGGCATCTATCTGACGTATCGACCCGAACGCGGTCGTCGCGACTCCGAACGCAATTGCATCTCCAACATCCACCCACCCGACGGACTCGGCTACCGCGACGCGGCGCGAATCGTCGGGGCGCTCGTGGTGGGCGCGCGGGCACTCGGCGCCTCGGGCGTCGCGCTCAAGGACACGTCGTCGGCCGATCCGGCGGTCGCAGAGGCGGCGGCGCAGGGCGAGCTCGGCTGAGGTGTTACTCGGCAGCGGGCCCTACTCGGTTGCAGCCTTACTCGACGGCTCCGCCACGGCTGAGACCACACGCTCCCGGCGCGGCGGCAACGCACGCACCGCGGAGGGAACGACCACGCCGATCAGTCCCCGCACGGTGGCCTTGGTGCAGTCGAGGAAGTCGAAGTAGTCGCGCCACACCACGATCGCGCCGTCGACCACCTCGAACCGCCCGCACACCCAGAAGCGGATACGTACGCGTCCAAGCCGGATCTCGTCGATACGTTCGGTCAGTACGACCGTGTCGTCGGTGGCGATGCTGATCATCCGGTAGTCGAAGCCGGCGTACGACGCTTTGTCCATCGCACCGAAGATCTTGGCGACACCGCGCTTGCCGCGGATCGTCGGCAATCCGACATTGCTGTAGACGATGTTCTCGGCGACGTCGGCCATCGCTGCGGCGCTGTCGCCACGGGCGAGGGCGTCGAGGAAATCGATGACGATGCGTTCAGGTGTGCGAGAGGTCATGGTGTTCCAGTATGCCGACGGCAGTGGGGCCGCCGAGGTCGGATCGCGCGATCAACGACCGCGCGATCCCACCCGGGCAGGGCCAGACCTCATGGCATGTCGAGGACTCAGGGCATGACGAGGGTGAACGGGGCCGGCGGGAACTGCAGGGGACGATCGGCCGTGAGAGTGAACCGCACCGGACCCGACCCGACGAACACGTCTGCCGAGGCGACCCCCTGCTGCGACATCGATCGGTAGGTCAGCGGTCCGCCCACGAATCCACTGCGGTGTGTGTTGAGGTTGTACCAGCGAACCGTCGCTCGCTCGGTGCACGGACTGAACGGGGTCTGACCGATCCAATACACGTCGATGTTCGCGTGGCCCCTGTTCGGCTGAACCAACACATTGCCGGTTGCCCGACCCACGCACGAGCTACCGAGCGCAAGCTCCTGACCGATGGTGAAACTCTGGAACGGCTTCGCGGGGGCAGCGTTCGCGGTACCCGCCCCGAGACCGACTGCTGCTGTCATTGCGAGGCCGAGGCCGACGAGAGTGGACGACACACGGGAAAGCTTCATGGCATGGTCCTTTGGTTGATGGTGACCGTGTAGTTGATGTGACCGTGTAGCTGGTGTAACCGTGAAGAACGTTCCCCCTGTCATGTTCAGCGTTTCGGCGGCCCGAAGTGTTACGCCTGTCAAATCAACGAACGACCCCAGCGCGTCGATCCGTCCGCGACCCGACGGTGCCTGCGGCTCCTCGCGATGTGACTTCACCGCAGGTCGTCGGCTATTCTTGACGGGTTGTCTCGGCGAGGGTGACTTGTCACCGTGATCGGCGCGACCATCGCACATCTCCTGGTGGGACCTCGTTTCCGCAGGTGGTCGTGGATTGTCGGCCCGCGAAATCAGCGCCACACCGAGCACCGACCACCCGGCCACCCCGTGGCCGAACCACGAAGGAGATTCACATGGCAACCCAGGCGAACGCACTGGCCGTCACCACCCGCACCGAGAAGGGCAAGGGCGCCGCTCGTCGCGCCCGCCGCGAGGGCAACGTGCCCGCCGTGCTCTATGGCCACGGCACCGACCCGCAGCACCTCAACCTCCCGGCACGCGACTTCGCCGCGATCCTGCGTAACAACGGCACCAACGCCGTCATCGACCTCGACATCGAGGGCACCAAGCAGCTCGCGCTGACCAAGCAGGTCGACGTCCACCCGATCCGCAACTACATCGAGCACGTCGACCTCCTCGTCATCAAGCGCGGCGAGAAGGTCACCGTCGAGGTCACCATCGTCGTCGAGGGCGACGCAGCGCCGGGCACCCTGGTCACCCAGGACGCCAACACCGTCGAGATCGAGGCCGACGCCCTGTCGATCCCCGAGCAGATCGTCGTCGACGTCGAGGGCAAGGAAGTGGGCACTTCGATCTACGCATCGGATCTCGCGCTGCCCGAGGGTGTCGACCTGATCACCGACCCGGAGACGCTGATCGTGGCCGTCAACGAGGCGACCACCGCCGCCGAGCTCGAGGAAGAGACCGACGAGGAGCAGGCAGAAGCCGACGCCGCCGCTGCGGAGGCCGAGGCCGAGTAATCCGGCTTCTCCGACGCCCCGCTCCCCACCAACCAACAGGACCCATGAAACTCGTTGTCGGATTAGGCAATCCGGGCCCCAAGTACGAGCGGACGCGTCACAACATCGGCGCGATGGTCGCGGACCATCTCGTCACGACGGCCGGCGAACGGTGGAAGGTGCACAAGCGCTCAGGCGCGATGGTCGCACCGATCACCCTCGCCGGCCAGTCGGTGTTGGTGGCACGTGCACGCACGTACATGAACACCACGGGCCGCGAGATCGGCCCACTTGCGAAGTTCTATTCGATCGGGCCGTCGGACCTCATCGTGCTGCACGACGAACTCGACATCGACTTCGGCGCCGTCCGGCTCAAGCTCGGCGGCGGCGAAGGCGGGCACAACGGGCTCCGCTCGATCAGCCAGGCGGTCGGATCGCGTGACTACTACCGCGTCCGATTGGGCATCGGCCGACCACCCGGCCGTCAGGATCCCGCCGACTACGTCCTCAAACCCTTCCCGTCGGCTGCACGAGCCGACGTCGAATTACTGATCCAGCACGGCGCCGACGCCACGGAGTCCCTGATTTCCTCCGGTCTCGAAGCCGCGCAGAACGTCGTCCATACCTGGTGACACGGGTCGTCGACGGCGTCGGGTCCCCAGCCTGAGCGTCCCGTCACAGATCTGACGCATACCGCCCGCGTTCTCGACCCGCAGCGCGCGAGCCGCCGCGGTGCGACGATGGGCAGATGTCGGACGCCACGCTGAGCCTGATCGTGCTCGGTGTCACGGTTGTGTTGTTCATCGTCAACAAGCTGCCGGTCGGACTCGTCGCGATCGGCTCCGCGCTCGCGCTCTACTTTCTCGGACTCGTCGACTTCGAGGGTCTCACCGCGGGACTCGGTCAAAGCGTCATCGCGTTCATCGCCGCGCTGTTCGTGATCAGCGAGGGGCTTGATGCGTCTGGCATCACCGCATGGCTGGGCAGCGTGTTGGCGCGAGTCGCGGGCCGCACCCGCACACGGGTCGTGTTGGCCATCATGGTCCTGGCCGCAGTGCTCAGTCCGCTGATCACCATCAACGGGGCGGCCGCTGCGTTGGTTCCGGTCAGTGTCGCGGTTGCCCGACGGGCGTCTCTGTCGCCTTCCCGGGTCCTGCTGCCTCTCGCATTCGCTGCCAGCGCTGGTTCGCTGCTCACCCTCAGCGGAAGTCCGGTGAACGTCATCATCGACGAGGTCGCGACTGAGCAAACAGGCTCCCCCATCGGCTATTTCGGCTTCTCGCTCATCGGTGTCCCGCTGGTGGTGGTGACGCTGGTCGTCATCGCGCTCGTGGGCGACCGGCTGATTCCGCGACGAGAATCGCAGTCACTACCCGAGGATTTCAGCCGATATCAACGCGACGTCGTCGACCACTACGAACTGTCCGGGCTCGCGACGACCGGCGTACGGACGTTTCGCCTCCACGTCGGAGCCGCGTCGACGCTCGTAGGAAAGACAGTCCGCGCTGCGATCACCGACGACGCGATCGATACCGTCGCCGGCCAGTCCGAACGCGGTCGGGTACTGAGTTCGACGCACCGCCTCGAACCGTCGGACGTCCTCGTCGTCTCGGGTGTGGGGACCGCGGTTCAGACGCTCGCACGCGAGGCCGACCTCACCGTCGAGGACACGATCGGCAGACGCACGGGTCTCATCAACCGCGACAACGGGATCTGCGAGTTGGTGATCCCGCCGCGCTCATCGTGGATAGGACGGCCCGCGTTCGGCGGAATGGTGCGCGCGGAGGACGGACTGCTCGTGTTGTCGGTGCGCAGGCGCAACGACGACGTCACCTCGCGGGAGAACACGCTGCACGAGGGCGACGCCCTGCTGGTGTACGGCCCGTGGGGTGCTCTCGACGCCCTGGCCGACGACCGGGACGTCCTGGTGGTGGCGTCGTCGGAAACCGTTCGCCGCCAGACCGTTCCGCTCGGGCGAAGTGCTCCTCGCGCAGCCGTCATCCTGGTGGCGACCATCGCGCTGCTCGCCAGTGGAGTCGTGCCCCCGGTCGTCGCGGGGTTGCTCGGTGCTGGCGCGATGGTGCTGTTCCGCGTGCTCTCGAGCGAGCAGGCTTATCGCGCCGTCCCGTGGTCGACGCTCGTGCTGATCGCCGCTCTGATCCCGATGTCGTCGGCGATCACGAGCAGCGGGGGCGCCGAATTGATCGCCGGCCCGATCGTCGACCTCGTCTCCGGACGCAGCCCGTATCTGCTGCTCGCGATGCTGTTCGTGCTGACGGCACTACTCGGACAGTTCATCTCCAACGTCGCCACGGCGCTGATCGTCATACCCATCGCGCTCGTGGCGGGAGCCGACGTCGGAGTCGACGCCCACACAGTGCTCATGGTGGTCTGTGTCGCCGCTGCGGCGTCGCTGCTCACCCCGATCGCCACCCCAGCGAACATGATCGTGATGAATCCCGGCGGATACCGCTTCGGCGACTACTGGCGGCTCGGGATCGTGCTGATGGTCTGCTGGTTGATCGTCGCGGTGACTTTTGTCCCGGTGTTCTGGCCGATCGACGGTTGACCTTCACGACGACGATTACGGGTGTCCTCATGGGCGTGTTGCCGCCGCGCCTACACTTTCTGCCCAGGGTCAGCTTCTAGGCTGAGACCACGCACTTGTGTAGAGGGAGTTTTTCGTGAGCGTCATCGCCGCCAACACCGGCCATCAGAACGTCGCAATGTTGGGCATCGGCGCGTACCGACCGAAACGGCTGGTCAGCAACGACGAAGTGTGCGAAGTCCTCGACAGCTCCGATGAGTGGATCTTCGAACGCAGCGGTGTCCGCAACCGCCGGTGGATCAGCGGCGACGAGTCCGCGCGGACGATGGCCGCAGCCGCCGCCGAGCGCGCGATCGAGAACTCCGGCATCGACAAGGACAAGATCGGCGCACTGATCCTGGCCACCAACAGCTGGAAGACCAAGATCCCCCACGGTGGCCCGATCGTCGCCTACGACATCGGCCTCAACGGCATCCCGGCATACGACATCGCCGCGGGGTGCGGTGGCTTCGGGTACGCCCTCGGCGTTGCCGCCGACACCGTGCGCGCGGGCTCGGCCGAGTACGTGCTGGTCGTCGGGGTCGAGACGATGTCGGTCGTCATGGAACCGACCGACCGCAACACCGCCTTCATCTTCGGCGACGGAGCAGGCGCGGTCGTGGTTGGTCCGAGCGACGAGAACGGGATCTCCCCGACGGTCTGGGGTTCCGACGGCGAGAACGCCGAGGCCATCGGCCAGAACTACGACATTCCCGAGTACATGGACCGCGCGCAGGAGTATCAGCACAAGGACCCGGAGAGCGATCCCGTCGGCCGCATGGTGGTCACGATGCAGGGTCCGCGCGTATTCCGTTGGGCCGCCATCACGCTGCCGAAGGCGCTGACGTCGGTGATCGAGCGGTCCGGCATCAGCGCCGACGACATCGAGGTCTTCGTCCCCCACCAGGCCAACGCCCGCATCAACGAGTTGATGAAGAAGAACCTCGGCTTCCCCGACGACATGCCGATGGCCAACGACATCGAGAACACCGGCAACACGTCCGCGGCGTCGATCCCGCTCGCCATGGAGGAGATGCTCGCAACCGGCAAGGCCAAGGGCGGCCAGACCGCGCTGCTGCTCGGGTTCGGTGCGGGTCTCTCCTACGCCGGCGCCGTCGTAAAGCTGCCCCCGGCGCCCAAGGTGAGCAGCTTCGACGACCTCGGGTAACACCGTAAAGCTGCCCCCGGCGCCGAAGGTGAGCAGCTTCGACGACGGTTCGCGCTGACCGCGTCGTTCCGTATGGCGCCAGCGCCGATATTCCGGTGGATCTGTCAGACGCATCGTCGGCGTCGAACCGGCGCGCACCTACTTCCGAGTAGCGCCACGATGTGAGACGGTCTATGTCGGGTCGCATAGCGGAAGGACACCCATGGCAACCATCGCGGACAGGTCGGGCACCAACAACATCGGAATGCTGAGCATCGGGGCATACCGGCCCGAACGCGTCGTCACCAACGACGAGATCTGCGAGTACATCGACTCCTCCGACGAGTGGATCTACACCCGGACCGGCATCAAGTCCCGACGCTTCGCGCGCCGCGACGAGGACGTCGTTGAGATGGGAATCAAGGCTGGACGCACAGCCATCGCCAACGCTCTGCTGTCCGGCTCCGACATCGACGCCGTCATCCTGGCCACCAACACCCACCTGCTGATGACCCCGGCCGGCGCGACCAAGGTGGCGACCGAGCTCGGCGCAAATGGCGTACCGGCGTTCGACGTGACCGTCGGCTGCGCCGGGTTCGGCTACGGCATGGCTCTGGCAGCCGACATGGTGCGCGGCGGTAGCGCCACGCACGTGCTGGTGATCGGTGCCGAGCAACTCTCGGTCACGCTCGACATGACCGACCGCAGCAACTGCTTCATCTTCGGCGACGGCGCGGGCGCCGTGGTCGTCGGCCCCACCGACGACCAACAGCTCGGACCTGTCATCTGGGGCAGCGACGGCACCCAGTACGACGCCATCCGCCAGGACATCGACTGGGTCACCTTCCTCGACAGCGACCGCACCCAACGGCCCTACGTCCGCCTACAGGGCACAGCGGTGTTCCGCTGGGCAGCGTTCGAGATGGGAAAGGTCGCGCAGCGCGCGCTCGAGGCCGCCAAGATCGGTTCCGAGGACCTCGACGTCTTCGTACCGCACCAGGCGAACACCCGAATCAACGACCTCCTCGCCAAGACTCTGCACCTCCCCGAGGGCACCCCGGTGGCCAACGACATCGAACACACCGGCAACACGTCGGCGGCGTCGATCCCGCTCGCCATGGAGGACCTGCTCTCGACCGGCAAGGCCAAGCCCGGCGACACCGCGCTTCTCCTCGGCTACGGGGCAGGCCTCAGCTACGCGGCGCAGGTCGTCAAGATGCCGCCGGTTCCGTTCGAGTAGTGATTGCGCTGAGCACGGTCGACCAGGCCGGCGCGTCGCGGGTGGCATGCGAGCGTTTTGCTCCGACGCTCGCCCGGTGAGTACCCTCGTCTGGTGAGTTCTGACGCGCGTGAGCTGCGGCTCGAGGCCCAGCGTCGACGTACCTTCGCCATCATCTCCCACCCCGACGCGGGTAAGTCGACGATGACCGAGGCCTTGGCACTGCACGCGCACGTGATCAGCGAGGCGGGCGCCATCCACGGCAAGGCCGGACGCAAGTCGACCGTGTCGGACTGGATGGAGATGGAGAAGGCGCGCGGTATCTCCGTGAGTTCGACCGCGCTGCAGTTCAACTACGCCCTCGAGGGCACGGATGGCCCTGGCGCGGTGATCAACCTCGTCGACACCCCGGGCCACGCCGACTTCTCCGAGGACACCTACCGGGTGCTGACCGCGGTCGACGCCGCGGTGATGCTCATCGACGCCGCCAAGGGTCTCGAACCTCAGACGCTCAAGCTCTTCCAGGTGTGTCGCCACCGCGGCATCCCGGTCATCACCGTCATCAACAAGTGGGACCGGCCCGGCCGAACGCCGCTGGAGCTGATCGACGAGATCAGCGAGCGCATCGGCTTGATCCCCACTCCCCTGTTCCTGCCCGTCGGCATCGCAGGCGACTTCCGCGGGCTCCTCGACCGGCGCACCGGCGAGTACATCCACTTCACCCGGACCGCAGGCGGTGCGAAGATCGCACCGGAGGAAGTGCTCGACGCCGACGCCGCGCTCGACCGTGAGGGCGACGCGTGGATCGCGGCGGTCGAAGAGAGCGAACTGCTCTCGGAGATGGGTCAGGATCACGACGAGGAGCTGTTCCTCGCCGGCCAGACGTCGCCGATGATCTTCGCCTCGGCCATGCTTAATTTCGGTGTGCGCCAACTGCTCGACGCTCTCGTCGCACTCGCGCCCGCGCCGTCGGGCCGTGAAGCCGTCGACGGCACCGTGCGTGAGGTCACCGATCCGTTCAGCGCGGTTGTGTTCAAGGTCCAGGCCGGCATGGACTCCAGTCATCGCGACCGGTTGGCCTTCATGCGCATCGTGAGCGGCGAGTTCGAGCGCGGCATGGTC
Organism: Gordonia otitidis NBRC 100426; assembly: GCF_000248075.1. Taxonomy (GTDB): domain Bacteria; phylum Actinomycetota; class Actinomycetes; order Mycobacteriales; family Mycobacteriaceae; genus Gordonia; species Gordonia otitidis. Next base: position 14,215 of record NZ_BAFB01000179.1, read on the forward strand.
GTCACCCACGCGCAGACCGGAAAACCGTTCGCCACCAAGTACGCTCACACCGTCGTCGGCCGCGATCGGTCGACGGTCGACACCGCCTATCCCGGCGACGTCGTCGGCCTGGTCAACGCGACGGCACTCGCCCCAGGGGACACCCTCTACGACGGCCCGCGAGTGCAGTACCCACCGATCCCGTCCTTTGCGCCAGAACATTTTTCGACGCTGCGCGTCACCACGGCCGACAAGTACAAACAGTTCCGCAAGGCGATGGATCAGCTCGACAGCGAAGGTGTCGTGCAGGTGTTGCGCAACGACACCCGCGGCGACGCGTCGCCGGTGCTCGCCGCTGTCGGACCGATGCAGTTCGAGGTGGTCACCGCGCGGATGAAGACCGAGTTCAACGTCGACACCGTGATCGAGCCGCTGGGATACAGCCTTGCGCGACGCACCGACGCGGACAGCGCAGCAGAACTCAATCGTCAGCGCGGCGTCGAGGTGTTCACGCGCACCGACGGCGCGGTGCTCGCCCTCTTCAGCGACAAGTGGCGGCTGCAGTACATCGAGAAGGAACACGCCGACCTGACACTCGAACCGCTTGTCGCGACCGCTGATTGACCGGTGCGGACAGTCGATACGGTGACTCGCACATCGAGCCGACGGGGTCGTCTCCCCGTGGTGCCCAGCGTACGCAGCGTGCGGGCCGGCGTCGTCGCCATCGCGGCGGCTGCGCTCGCGTCGACCATCGCGGCATGTGCCGATTCGACATCGGCGACCCGCGCGGCACAGTCGTCGTCGGCCGTAGCCGTGGCGTCCGTGCCGCAGGACCCCGCTCGG
>NZ_BAFB01000178.1 GCF_000248075.1 Gordonia otitidis NBRC 100426
GTGGGTTCCGAGACGCACCTGCCCTACGACCGCCCACCACTGTCCAAAGAACTACTCCTCGCCGACGACGAGCCGGCTCTGCCCGAACTGCGAGAGAACTCCTTTCTGCGCGAGGAGTTGGGCGTGGATGTGCGAACTGACTCTGCGGCAACAGGAGTCGACGTCGAGGCCCGTGTGCTCAACACCGCCGCGGGTGATCTGGGATACGACGCGATGGTGATCGCCGTCGGTGCGCACGCCCGTAGGCTACCGGGCACCGAGCACATTCGTGGGGTGCACACGGTACGTACGTTCGCTGACACGCAGTCGATCTGGCGGGCGCTACGGGCTCGAGCGCGCGTCGTCGTTGTCGGCGCAGGCTTCATCGGCGCCGAAGTCGCATCGGCTGCAAGAAAACTGGGATTGTCGGTGACCATTGTCGAAGCCGCGCCCGCGCCGTTGACCCGTTCTTTGGGTGTCGCCGGGGGTGCTCTGTGTGCAGCACTCCACGAGCGCAACGGAACCGAACTGGTACTCGGCGTCGGGGTGTCAAGCCTTCGGACGTCCGACGGACACGAGCCTGTTGTCACAGGCGTCGAGTTGGCCGATGGGCGGGTCCTCGATGCGGATCTGGTGGTCGTCGGAGTAGGAGCTGTTCCGTCGACACAGTGGCTCGCGGATACCGGCGTCGCGCTCAACGGGGTCGACGGGGGTATCGAGTGCTCGGAGACACTCGCGGTCCTCGACAACGCGGGGCAACCGATCCCGGGTCTGTGGGCCGCGGGCGACGTAGCGCATTGGCACAACGCTCTCTTCGATCGGCGGATGCGTCTGGAGCACTGGACGAGTGCCGCCGAACAGGGTGCGTGTGCCGCCCGAAACGCGATCGGCACGGAGGCCGGGGTCTACGAGACGGTGCCGTACTTCTGGTCGGACTGGTACGGCACGCGCTTGCAGTTCGTCGGTGTTCCCGATGCCGACGAGATTCTCGTCCAGGATCGCGCGGACAAGTCCGGTGGAACTGTCGTGCTCTATCGCGGCGGTGACACAGTGGCCGGCGTCCTCACCATCGGCAGGCCCGATCTGATCATGAAATATCGCAGACTGGTTGCCAAGCGGGCGCCCTGGGCGGACGGTGTGGCCTATGGCGCCGATCTCTGCCGGGCCTGATCGAATGTGTGGATCAGTCGTGACCGGGCTCGTTGAACCACATCGACGTGGCTTCGGATCTGTTGCCGGCCCGCAGCTTTCGCAGAACATGCTTGACGTGCTGCTTCACCGTCCCCTCGGAGATCACGAGCTCATGAGCGATGGCAGCGTTGGTGCGACCCTGGGCCATGAGCGCGAGCACCTCGGACTCCCGCGCGGTGAGACCGGCGTCGGCGACTCGCGTCGAGGGGCCGCGGCTGGTGGGCGTCCGCTGCGCCGCTGTGGGTGTACCGGCCGTCTCGACGGGTGGCTCGGACCGTCGGACGCAGAGCGTGTGCGCCCCGGACACGGTCGCGTCGACGGAGTCGGCGAGGCCGCTCAATCCCGACCTCAGCGCACCGGTGTCCTCGCTCATCCGGGCGCGACTGAGTGCGAGGCGCAAGCTCTGGGCGAATCCGATGAGGAGTTGGCACTCCTCCTCGCCGACGTCTGTACTGTGCCGGTACTTGTCGGCGTGGAGCAGACCCACGACTCGTCCCTCCGACACCACGGGTGCCGCGACGTACGAGCGCGATCCCGACGCGTCGGCGATCGGACGGTTCACGCGCGTATCCGACTGGACATCGGTGACGAGAAGTCCCTCGCGGCGTCGAACGATCTCCGTCTCGAGGATCTGCGGTCCGAGGATCTGCGGGTTCTCCTGCCCGGCCCGGTTGATCTCCGAGGCCCACTCCGGGTCGTCGGCGACATAGACGCATTCCGATATCCACAGTCGCTCGTCGATGCGCGAGATGATCGCACGGTCGAAGCCGAGTTCGCAGATGAGCTGTGGGGCGAGCGTGACCAGCTCACCGGTGACACACGGTGCGGCCTCGAGTCTGGACACGACGTCGGCCAGTCGCGCCTCGACGCCGGTCTTGGCGTCGAGGCGGTCGGACAGCAGCTGGTCGATGCGTTGCAGCCGAGTGAGGGAGGCGGCAACGGTCGGACTCAGCTCACCCAACTCGACGGCAAGCGCGTCGGCGAGGTCTTGCCATGCGTGTTCGAGCAGGCTTCGGACGGGGACAAGTGTGGTGTCGTCGGCGTCCGATTGCTCTCTGAGAATGTCGATCACCGTGCGTGAATCGACCATCGGGCCGCTGTCAGAGGAGGTGGACGCCTTCGCTCGGACAATGTGGTGCACCCGCTAATAGTAACCATATGTGCCATGAGTCACATAAACGAACTATAAGGAGATGAATTCATGTATCCGGCAATCCATGCCGCGCTGCACCCGGACAAACCTGCGGTGATCGTCGCGGGCACCGATTCGGCGCTGTCCTACGCGGAGCTCGAACAACGGTCGACACAGCTGGCGAATGCCTTCAGCGATGCAGGTCTACGTGACGGCGACGTCGTCGCACTACTGAGCACAAATGCCGCCGAGGTGTTCGTCGTCTATTGGGCATGCCTGCGCTCCGGTCTCTACCTCACCCCCGTCAACACACACTTGTCGGCCCAGGAGGTCGCGTACATCGTCGACGACTGTGGTGCGCGTGCACTGGTGGTGTCCGCGGACATGGCGGAGGCTGCGATGAGTGCGCGGGAGACGAGCCCCGCGCTGCAGATCGCGCTGGCCTACTCGGGCGCGGTACCCGGCTTCGACGACTACGAGCAGTTCCTCTCCTCGGGCTCGGCGGAGCCGCCCGCGTATCAGCGACGCGGCAACGACATGCTCTACAGTTCGGGCACGACGGGCAGGCCGAAAGGTGTGAAGCCTCCGCTTCCCGACCGTCAGGTCGGCGATCCGGGCGATCCCTACGTGATGGTGTTCGGCGGGACCTACAAGATGGATGCCGACACCGTCTACTTCTCCCCGGCCCCGCTTTATCACGCCGCGCCGCTGCGGTTCGGAATGATCACACAGAGTCTCGGCGGCACGGTCATCACGACCGAGAAGTTCGACGCCGAGGACTGCCTGAAGATCATCGATCGATACCGGGTGACCCATTCCCAGTGGGTGCCCACGCACTTCGTTCGAATGCTGCGACTTCCCGAGCAGGTTCGCAGCGGCTATGAGGTCGGTTCGCAGAAGTTCGTCGTGCACGCCGCTGCGCCGTGTCCACCAGAGGTCAAACAACAGATGATGGACTGGTTCGGTCCGATCCTGCACGAGTACTACTCGTCGACAGAAGCCAACGGCATCACCATGGTCAATCCCGAAGAGTGGTCGGCCAAACCGGGGACGGTCGGAACAGCCAAGCTCGGCACGATCCACATCTGTGACGACGACGGTGTCGAACTCGGTGTCGGCGAGTCGGGCACGGTCTATTTCGAGCGGGACGTGCTGCCGTTCAGCTATCACAACGACCCGGACAAGACGGCGTCGGCGCAACACCCGCAGCATCCGACATGGACGACGACCGGCGACATCGGCTATGTCGATGCCGACGGATACCTTTTCCTCAACGACCGCAAGGCGTTCACGATCATCTCCGGCGGTGTCAACATCTACCCGCAGGAGATCGAGAACTGCCTCGCGCTGCACCCCGACGTCGAAGACGTCGCGGTGATCGGAGTGCCCGATCCCGAATTCGGTGAGCGGGTTCTCGCTGCGGTCACACCTGCGCCTGGGGTCACGGGTAGCGACGAGGTCGCCGACCGTCTGCGCGACTTCGTGCGGGAGCGGCTCGCCGGCTACAAGGTGCCGCGCGAGATCCGATTCGTGACCGATCTTCCGCGCACACCGACCGGAAAGCTGGTGAAGGGGCCACTGCGTCAGAGGTTCTCGGACGATCGAGCGGGGGTGTGAGGTGACCGGCGGAACACTGACCGATACCGGATCCGAGCGTGATCTCACCGGATACACGATGTTGATTTCGGGAGGAAGCCGGGGCATCGGCTTGGCTGTGGCCAGGCAGTTCGCGGCGGCCGGTGGCAATGTCGCCATGCTGGCGAAGACCGATCAGCCTCACCCGACGCTACCGGGCACGATCCACACCGCTGTTGCCGAAATCGAAGACCAGGGTGGAAAGGCCATAGGAATCGTCGGCGACGTTCGCAACGATGCCGACATCGCCGAAGCCGTCGAGAAGGCAGTGACGGCATTCGGCGGAATCGATGTCGTCGTCAACAACGCCAGCGTGCTGAATACCTCGGGCACGCTGGATCTTCCGATGAAGCGGTTCGATCTCATGATGGGTGTCAATGTGCGCGGCACCTTTGCGCTCACGCGGGCCGCTCTCCCGGAACTGCTCAGGCGCGGTGGTCACGTCGTCACGTTGGCGCCGCCGCTGAACCTGAGCAGGCGTTGGCTGGGTGAACACCCGGGATACATGCTGGCCAAGTACGGAATGTCATTGGCGGCGATGGGAATTGCCGCGGAGTTCGCCGACCGGAAGATCTCGAGCAACTGTGTCTGGCCGCAAAGTCTCATAGCGACGTCCGCGGTGCGGAATCTCTATGGCGGCGACGAGGCACTCGCTCGCGCCCGCGACCCGCAGATCATGGCCGATGCCGTGCTCGCGCTCGTCTCCCACGAGCCGGGTGAGATCACCGGCCAGACGTTCCTCGACGTCGAGGTCCTCGGACAGCACGGTATCCGGGATCTCTCCGGCTACGGCGCATCGGAGGGTATCGGCTTCGACATCTTCGTCGACCCCGATCATGCCGACCCAGATCATGCCGACCCAGATCATGCCGCCGGCGACCGACCCGACCGTGCCGACTCGGGAACTCGGGTATCCGCATGACGACAACACCGGAGGACGTGAAGATGACTTCGTCGCTCGAAGATCTGCCACGTGTGGCAGATCGCTTGTCCGACGACTTGCTGCTCCCACCAGAAACCGTGAAGGTCCGCGCCCGGGCGCGGGAGTTCGCCACCTCGGTGTTGGCGCCGCGCGCGGCGGAGCTCAACAGCGCGGAGGAATCGCGAGCGGCGTTCCCGCGTGACATCGTCGACGCGATCGCTGCGGCGGGCCTGTATGCGGTGCCTTTCGCGGAGGACGTCGGGGGTGCGGGACTCGAGTTCCCGATGCTCGCTGCCGCAACGGTTCTCGAGGAACTCGGGTACTACAGCGCTGGTATCGCTTCGGCGCTCTACGACGGCCAGGCGTTACTGGTCGGTCACACTCTCGACGCAGCGCCCGCAGCGATTCGCAAGGAATTCCTGCCGCGCCTCATCCGAGGGGAGATCGTCGGTTCGTTCGCGACGAGCGAGCCCGATGCGAGTACCGACCTGTCGGCCGATCACATGCGAACGACGGCACGACGCGTCGGCGGCGGGTTCCGGCTCTCCGGGCGTAAACGCTGGATCACCAATTCCTGTGCGGCCGATGTCACGACGGTTCTGTGCGTGGCCGAAGGGCAACAGGCGATGGTGCTCGTCGAAATGTCCGCGCACGGAGTCACGGTTCTCGAGCCCGACAAGAAGATGGGCAACAGACTTCAACTCACCTCTGACATCGTCTTCGACGACGTGTTCGTGCCGGAGGAGCACGTGATCGCGCAGCCGGGTCGTGGATTGGCTGCGGCGTTGGGCAGTCTCGCACTTGGGCGCATCGGTATCGGTGCGGTCGGAGTCGGTATGGCGCAGAGTGCGTTCGACCACGCCGCGCGGCACTTACGTCGTCGAGAGGCCTTCGGGCACAAGCTGGGTGAGTTCCAGCACTGGCAGTTTCGTACCGCAGAACATGCCATCGGGATCGAATCGGCGCGCTCGCTCTATCAGAAGGCCGCGCGCAAGTTCGACACAACTGGCCGGGCCGAACCGGAGGCCGCGATGGCGAAGGTTGCGGGAAGCCGGATCGGTGTGGACGTCGCACGAGACGCGATTCAGGTGCACGGGGGGTACGGATTCGTCCGTGAGCTCACCGCGGACGGCGTCGTCAATCACCTGGAGGCGATCTGGCGCGACGCGAAGATCGGCGAGATCTACGAGGGCGCCAACGAGGTGCAACTGTGGTCCATCGCCCGCGCGGCATTGGGACGCGACATCACCGCGTGAGTCGTGTGCCGTTCACCGAGACTGGTCAGCGCGTCGACCTCGCGACGACGTCCCGGTAGGTGGCGTAGACCTCCGGTCGAGTGTGACCGGACAGTTCCTCGACGTCGACGGGCCACGACGGGCGACGCCCCGTCAGCGCCCACGCTGCCTGACGCGCGGCGCCGAGCGCCACCCACTCGCCGTCGGCGGGAAGGCTCACTGTGCCGCCGAAAACCGTTGGTGCGACGGTACGTACCGCAGTCGACTTGGTGCCGCCACCGACCATGAGTATCCGTTCGACGTCGACACCCTGCTCCTCGATCTGTTCACGGCACCACACCAATGAACAGAGCAGTCCTTCGACGGCCGCTCGCGCGACCGACGACGGTGTGAAGTTCGCGGTGGTGATACCGCACAGGGTGCCGGTCGCGTCGGGCAGATTGGGTGATCGTTCCCCGGCGAGGTAGGGAATCAGCGTCAGCCCGTTCGATCCTGCCGGCGTCGACATAGCCAGACGTGCGAACTCGTCGAGATCGACGTCGAGCATGGTCGCGGTGGCGCTGAGAACCGGTGCACCGTTGAGGGTGCACACCAGCGGGAGTTGACGGCCGGTGGCGTCGGCGAAGCCCGCGACGATACCGCTCGGATCGCACGGTGCGACGTCCGTGACGGCGCTGACGACACCAGAGGTGCCGAGTGAGACGATCGCGTCACCCGGACCCGCCTGCAGGCCGAAGGCGGCTGCAGCATTGTCGCCCAGACCGGCGCCGAGTGCCACACCGCCCGGCGTCCGTGCGGCAACGCCCGACGGTTCTATGACTTCTGGGAG
>NZ_BAFB01000177.1 GCF_000248075.1 Gordonia otitidis NBRC 100426
TCTCGTCCTGGATGGTCAGGCGTTCGAGGCGGATGAGCGCCGTCTGCCACAACGTCAGGATCTGACGCTCGATGGCCTCGATGACCTGTGCGTCCTCGTCGGAGGTCAGGTCGGTACGTCCGCGGAAACGCATCAGTTCGGTGATGCGGTTCTGCGCATCGAACACCGTGCGGCGTCGGGTCTCGGTGGGATGGGCGGTGATCACCGGGACGACGGTGGCGTCGGCGAGTGCCGAGCCGACATCGGCGTCGGACAGATCGGCTGCCGCGAGCTTCGCGTAGGTGGCCGCCAGGCTGCTCTCCTGCGGCGGATCACCCGCGCGCACGTGGATGGCGCGCCTACGCTCACGATGGATGTCCTCGGCGAGGTTGGCCAACAAGGCGAAATTGCCGAACGCGCGGATGACGGGCATAGCGGTGTCGATGTCGAGATCGGTGAACATGTCGGCGAGCTCGTCGCGGTCTATTTCGGCACGCCGGATACGGAAAGCCGCGACACGTGCCGCCTCGACCAAATCGAAGACGTCGTCACCGGAGTGTTCTCTGATGGCGTCACCGAGAAGGCCGCCGAGCAATCGGATGTCCTCCCGAAGCGGTTCGGTGAGGGCTCGACCCTCATCGTCAACGGAGATCAGATCGTCGATGGAGGTCGACGGACGCCAGGCAGGGGCGCCACGGGACGGATCGGTTGAGGTCATGCCTCAAGTATTCAGGTATTCAGCGGGCGTGGCATCTCGGCGAGGTCAGCGCACAGAAAAAGGGCCGCGCCCGTGCGCGGCCCTTGACCAGACCCTGGTTGTCGTGAAGAACGGAACCCGAGGCGTCAGGAGAACTTGATGTCCAATTCGACGCCGATGATGAGAATGAACCACACCAAACCGACGAAGATCGTCAACCGGTCGAGGTTGCGCTCCACGACGCTCGAACCCGACAGGCTCGACTGGACGCCACCACCGAACAGTGAGGACAGACCGCCACCCTTGCCGCGATGCAGCAGCACGAGAACGACCAGCAGAACGCTGGTCACGATCAGACCGATTTCGAGCGCGAGCTTCATCCCGTGAGCATTCCTGTTTCGTCGTGTAACGGCAGAGGGCAGGTTGGCCTCGCAAGGGCGAAGCCAACCTGCCACAGTCTACGCGTCGGAATCTGCGACCCCGCGAGCGCCCCGCTGCCTGCGGGTGCCCCCGTCAGGGCAGTGGACCACCCGCAGCGATTGCCGAGAGAGTCGCGAACTCGTCGGCCTTGAGCGATGCACCGCCCACCAGAGCGCCGTCGACGTCCGGCTTTCCCACGATCTCCGCGACGTTCTTAGAGCTCACCGATCCGCCGTAGAGAATGCGCAGGTGCGAGGCAACCTCGTCGCCGGCAACAGAGGCGATGTTGCCGCGGATTGCTCGACACACCTCTTGTGCATCGTCAGGCGTGGCGACGCGCCCGGTTCCGATCGCCCAGACCGGTTCGTAGGCGATGACGACCTTCGACAGTTCGTCGCCCGACAGACCGGCCAGCGATGCCGACGTCTGCTGCGTGCAGTACTCGACGTGGTCCCCTGCCTCGCGGACGTCGAGTTGCTCACCGACACATACGATCGGGGTCAAACCGTGACGCAGTGCCGCCTTGGTCTTGGCAAGCACCACCTCGTCGGTTTCGCCGTGCATCGTCCGACGTTCGGAGTGCCCCACCACGACGAAGGTGCAGCCCAGTTTCGCGAGGAACGCGCCACTGATCTCGCCGGTGTAGGCGCCCGAGTCGTGTTCGGACAGATCCTGCGCCCCGTAGGTGAGCAGCAACTTGTCGCCGTCGACGACGGTCTGCACACTGCGGATGTCGGTGAACGGCGGGATCACCGTCACGTCGACCTTCTCGAAATACTTCGCCGGCAGTGCGAAAGCGATCTTCTGCACCAGAGCGATGGCCTCGAGATGGTTCAGGTTCATCTTCCAGTTGCCCGCGATGAGCGGTTTACGAGTGCCTGCCATCAGTCCTCCAGCACCTTCAGACCCGGCAATTCCTTGCCTTCGAGGAACTCCAGGGATGCGCCACCGCCCGTCGAGATGTGCGAGAAGTGGTCTTCCGGCAACCCGAGCGTGCGAACGGCTGCAGCCGAATCGCCACCGCCGACGACGCTGAATGCGCCGTTGTCGGTCGCGGTGATGATCGCCTCGGCCACGCCCTTGGTGCCCGCAGCGAACTTCGGAAACTCGAACACGCCCATCGGACCGTTCCAGAAGATCGTCTTCGCGCCCGTCAGCACCGCGGCGAAGCGGTTGACCGACTCCGGGCCGATGTCGAGGCCCATCCACTCGTCGGGGATCTCGTCGACGCTCACGGTGTCGGATTCGGCATCGGCGGCGAACTTGTCGGCAACGACGACGTCGACCGGGAGATGGATGACGTCGGCGAACCGGTCGAGCAGGTCCTTGCAGACGTCGATCTGATCTTCCTGCAGCAACGACTTGCCGACCGAATGCCCTTGCGCAGCAAGGAATGTGAACGCCATACCGCCGCCGATGACCAGCGTGTCGACCTTGGGAGCCAGCGACTCGATCACGCCGAGCTTGTCCGACACCTTCGAGCCACCGAGCACGACGGCGTACGGACGCGCCGGATCGGTTGTCAGCGTGGTCAGGACGTCGACCTCACGCTCGACGAGCTGGCCGGCGTAGTGCGGCAGCAGTTTGGCGACGTCGTACACCGAGGCCTGCTTGCGGTGCACCACACCGAAGCCGTCGGAGACGAACGCACCGTCGTCGCCGACCAGCTCCGCGAGTTGCTTGGCCATCGACTCACGCTCGGAGTCGACCTTCGACGTCTCGCGAGCATCGAATCGGACGTTCTCCAGCAGCAGCACGTCGCCGTCGGTCAGTCCCTCTGCGCGTGCGAGCGCATCGGGGCCGACCACGTCGGCGGCGAGCTGGACGTTGCGGCCGAGCTCTTCACCGAGACGCTCTGCGACCGGAGCCAGCGAGTACTTAGGATCCGGTGAGCCCTTGGGACGACCGAGGTGGGCGGCGATGACGACCTTGGCGCCCGCGTCGATCAGCGCGTTGAGCGTCGGCAGGGAGGCGATGATGCGGCCCGGGTCGGTGATCTTGTCTCCGTCGAGCGGAACGTTGAAATCCGACCGGACCAGCACCGCGCGCCCTGAAACGCCTTCGGCCAGAAGGTCTTTCAGAGTTTTCACGCTCATTACAGCGACTTACCCACCAGATCGGAGAGGTCGACGAGGCGGTTGGAGTAGCCCCACTCGTTGTCGTACCACGAGCTGACCTTGGCCAGGTTGCCCTCGATCACCTTGGTGAGTCCCGAGTCGAAGATCGACGAGTGCGGATCCCCGACGATGTCGGAGGAGACGATCGGAGCGTCGTAGTAGCGGAGGATGCCCTTGAGCGGGCCGTCGGCTGCCGCCTTCATCGCCGCGTTGATCTCGTCGACCGACGGTGTCTTCTCGAGTTCGACGGTGAGGTCTGTGATCGAGCCGGTGGGGATCGGGACGCGCAGCGCGAATCCGTCGAGCTTGCCCTTCAACTCGGGGAGTACCAGACCGATGGCCTTGGCCGCACCGGTCGAGGTCGGCACGATGTTGATCGCGGCGGCGCGAGCGCGACGCAGATCCTTGTGCGGGCCGTCCTGGAGGTTCTGGTCGGCGGTGTACGCGTGGACGGTGGTCATCAGGCCCTTGATGATGCCGAACTCGTCGTTCATCACCTTCGCGAACGGGCCGAGGCAGTTGGTGGTGCACGACGCGTTGGAGATGATGTTCTGGCTGCCGTCGTACTTGTCGTCGTTGACACCCATCACGATGGTGATGTCCTCGTCGGTCGCGGGGGCCGAGATGACAACCTTCTTGGCACCTGCCTCGAGGTGACCCTTCGCCTTGGCGGCATTGGTGAAGATACCGGTCGATTCGACGACCACATCGACGCCGAGGTCACCCCACGGCAGTGCAGCAGGACCTTCGCGTACCTCGAGCGCCTTGATCTTCTGGTTGCCCACGACGATCGTGTCCTCACCCTCGAGCGACACCTCTTCGTCGAGGATTCCGCCGACGGAGTCGAACTTCAGCAGGTGTGCGAGGGACTTGTTGTCCGCCAGGTCGTTGACCGCGACGATCTCGATGTCGGTCTGGCCCAGCTTCTTTTGTGCCTCCACGGCACGGAAGAAATTGCGGCCGATCCGGCCGAATCCGTTGACGCCTACCCGAACAGTCACTGTGTGCTCCTTAAGCGGTTTCATCGGTCTCGAGCCTCGCGGCCCGGTCATGGGGCGGAGGAACGAACCTCCGCGAACCCAGTCGCCATCCAGCCTAGTGGTCACAACCTGCCGCGGCACCCATTAGGGTCGGTAGCTGTTCCATCGGACAGGCCTCACAGCGCCCGCCGAGGCGATCTGAGACGAACCAGGCGCTCAGGCGTCGTCGAGAAGATCCGACGTGACCGCTGACTCCGTGTCGGGAATGCCGTCGGTACGCGCCTTCTTGTCGGCCATCGACAGCAGCCGCCGGATACGGCCTGCGACGGCGTCTTTCGTCATCGGCGGATCGGCGAGTTGCCCGAGCTCCTCGAGGGAGGCCTGGCGGTGGGTGACACGCAACTGTCCTGCTGCGACGAGATGATCCGGTACCTCGTCGCCGAGGATCTCCAGTGCGCGCTCGACACGGGCTGCTGCCGCGACTGCTGCGCGGGCCGAGCGCCGGAGATTGGCATCGTCGAAATTCGCCAGCCGGTTCGCGGTAGCGCGCACCTCGCGGCGCATCCGCCGCTCCTCCCACACGAGTCGCGTGTCGTGCGCGCCCATCCGCGTGAGTAGCGCACCGATGGCCTCGCCGTCACGGATCACGACACGGTCGGCGCCGCGAACCTCACGGGCCTTCGCCGAGACCCCCAGCCGCCGAGCCGCCCCCACGAGCGCCAACGCAGCCTCCGGCCCAGGGCAACTGACCTCGAGCGCTGAGGATCGGCCGGGTTCGGTGAGTGATCCGTGCGCGAGAAAAGCTCCGCGCCAAGCGGCTTCGGCGTCGGCGACGCTGCCGCCGACCACCTGTGCGGGCAGGCCGCGCACGGGTCGACCGCGCAGGTCGAGCAGCCCGGTCTGACGAGCGAGGCCTTCGCCGTCCTTGGTGACACGCACGATGTAGCGGGCGCTCTTACGGATACCACCGCTGCGCAGGACGTGGACGTCGGAGGCGTACCCGTAGAGATCGTGGATCTCGCGGCGCAGCCGGCGTGCGACGTTGCCCATGTCGACCTCGGCTTCGACCACCACGCGTCCACCGACGATGTGCAGGCCACCGGCGAAACGTAGGAGCGCAGACACCTCGGCCCTGCGGCAACTCACCTGTGTCACCGTGAGTCGGCTCAACTCGTCCTTCACGGCCGCGGTCATTGCCACCGGTCCCTTGCCTCCTGTCACCTGGTTCTCAAACCCCTCGGATAGGCGATTGCGCGGACCGCCGTGTCACGGCCGCCGCCCTACAGACAATGGGCACAGCCTAGTCGGTGCCTTCACCTTCGCACAGTTGCTTCACCAGTGACGCAACCTTGCCCGGGTCGTGGACGTGCTCACCAGGTACCGCGAGGTCTCCGACGCGCAGCTGCGCACCGAAATTCTTCGCCGCTCGGACGAGGTGATCACGTTCGGCCCCCGACGGTACAGACGCCGAGTCGACGACGACGTCGTCGACCGACAGGGTGTCGTCGTGCGCGTGCAACACGTGCAGGTGGCGCTCGACCGAGAAACCGGGTGTCTCCCCCGGCTCGGGGGCTAGGTTGACGAAGAGCATCTTGCGAGCTCTGCTCTGCTGCAACGCTTTTCGCTGTGCGGGGACCAACACGTGCGGGATCACACTCGAGAACCACGAGCCGGGACCGAGGACGACGAGATCCGCGGCTTCGATAGCCTCGATGGCTTCGTCACAGGCGGGTGGGTCGTGCGGGAGCAACCGCACCCGGCGCACCTTGCCCGGCGTCGTGGCGACGGCGACCTGCCCGCGGATCACACGGCTGATCCGGGGATCGGACTCGAGGCCCGACACGTCGGCCTCGATCTCGAGCGGTCCTGTCGACATCGGCAGTACCCGACCGTCGATGTCGAAAAGTCTGCGCAACTCGTCGAGGGCTGCCACCGGGTCGCCGAGAACCTCCGACAGCCCCGCGAGCAACAGGTTTCCCACGGGGTGCCCAGCAAGTGCGCCGTAGCCGCCGAAGCGATGCTGCAGGGTGCGCGCCCACATCTCGTGGCGGGCGCGGTGCATCGTTCCCGCGTGTGGATGGCGATCACGGTCGTCGAGCGCCGCGGGTGCGCTCATCAACGCCACCATCGCCATCCGGAGATCACCGGGCGGGATGATGTCGAGTTCGCTGCGCAGTCGGCCGGACGAACCGCCGTCGTCGGCGACGGTGACCACCGCCGTCACGTTCGGGCTGAGGTAGCGCATCGCCGTCAGCGTCGCATAGAGGCCATGGCCTCCGCCCAGGGCGACGATGCGATCCGGGGCGCTCATTCGCGCCCCAGATCCCGGTGCATCACCCGGACTTCGTAACGCGTGGAACTGGTTTCGTCGCCCGCCGCTTTCAGGCGGGCGGCCAGTTCCTCCGCGATCGCGACGCTGCGGTGCTTGCCGCCGGTGCATCCCACGCTGATGGTCATGTACCGCTTGCCCTCGCGTAGATACCCCTTGCCGACGACCCCGATGAGGTCGGTGTAGAGATCCACGAAGTGTCCGGCCTCGTCGTGGCCGAGGACGTAGTCGCGGACCGGGGCGTCGCGCCCGTTCTTCTCGCGCAGTTCGGCAACCCAGTACGGGTTGGGCAGGAAGCGGACGTCGGCAACCATGTCGGAGTCGATCGGCAGACCGTACTTGAACCCGAACGACTGGACCGCGACCGACAGCCTGGGCTCACCGTCGTGTGGATAGACCTCCTCGACGAGCTCACGCAGTTTCGCGACGGTCAAAGACGACGTCTCGACGACGAGATCTGCCGAATTCTTGATGGGCGCGAGGATCACACGTTCGCGCGCAATACCCTCGATGAGCGTCTCGGTGCCCTGCAACGGATGTCTGCGACGGACCTGCTCGAACCTGCGCACCAGCACGGGGTCGGTGGCATCGAGGAACAACACCTTGGTGGCGACACCCGCGAGCTCGAGCTCGGTACGCAGCGACTCCAACTGCGCGCCGATCGACGGGTCGGATGCACGCAAGACCATCGCTAGCCGGGTGATCGGCGGGTCGGACTCGCGCACGGTCTCGACGAGGGTGGAGAAGAGCGGGGCGGGCACGTTGTCGACGACATACCAACCGTCGTCCTCGAGGATGTTGGCGACGGTCGACCTGCCCGCCCCCGACATTCCCGCCACGAACAGGACGACGAGTTGATCGTCGTCGGCGATCTCATCCACTCTCTGCTCCTGCTCTCGTGGAGTGTCCGCTCGACACCGCCACGTCATCTGCCGACTCTGTTCGCTGCGCGACACCGAGCGCCTCGTGCACCGCGCGTGCGGTCGCCTCACCGATCCCGGGTACCTCGGCGATCTCGTCGATCGTGGCCTCGCGCAGTCGCGCGACGGAACCGAAGTGCGTCACCAGCGCGGTCCGTCGTGCGCGGCCGAGCCCTGCGACGCCGTCGAGTACCGATTCGGTCATCCGCTTGCTGCGTTTGCTGCGATGGAACGTGATCGCGAAACGGTGGGCCTCGTCGCGCACGCGTTGCAGGAGGAACAGGGCCTCGCTGGTACGCGGGAGGATCACCGGATCGTCATCGCCGGGCACCCAGACCTCTTCGAGGCGTTTGGCGAGACCGATCACCGAGACGTCGTTGACACCGAGCTCGTCGAGGACGGCCGCTGCCGCGTGGACCTGCGGCGCACCCCCGTCGACGACGTACAGGTTCGGCGGATAGGCGAACTTCTTGGGTGGAGGTGGCGCCGAATCGACCGCACGAGCCGGTATCTCGCCCGAGGTAACCTGTGCCGCAGCCAGTGTTGCGGCCTCTTGGTCGGCGCGGTGACGGAGGAAACGACGCCGTGTCACCTCCGCGATGGACGCCACGTCGTCGGAGTGGCCGTCACCGGCCGCCTGTCGGATCGAATAGTGCCGGTAGTCGGACTTGCGGGGCAGACCGTCCTCGAAGACCACGAGCGACGCAACGACGTCTGTCCCCTGCACGTGCGAGATGTCGACACATTCGATGCGCAGGGGCGCCTGGTCGAGGCCGAGGGACTCCTGTAGCTCCGTCAGCGCCGCCGACCTCGTCGTCAGGTCACCCGCGCGCCTGAGTTTGTGCTGGGCCAACGCCTCCCCCGCGTTGCGCTCGACGGTCTCGAACAGTGCACGCTTGTCGCCGCGCTGTGGCACACGGAGGCTGACCCTGGAACCCCGTAGTCCCGAGAGCCATTCGGTGAGTTGCTCCTCGTCGGGTGGGAGTTCGGGGACGAGTACCTCGCGCGGGATGGCCTCGCTGCCGTCGAGGTCGTCCTGGCGCCCGTAGAACTGGGTGAGGAACTGCGCCACCTGTTCGGCAGACGACTCGTCGTCCGGCTTCTCGACGACCCAGCCACGCTGACCGCGCACGCGACCGTCCCGGACGTGGAACACCTGCACCGACACCTCGAGGTCGTCGCCGACCATCGCGACGACGTCGGCGTCGGTCCCGTCGCCGAGCACGACCGCCTGTTTCTCCATCGCGCGTCGCA
The DNA here is from genome assembly GCF_000248075.1 of Gordonia otitidis NBRC 100426. Taxonomy (GTDB): domain Bacteria; phylum Actinomycetota; class Actinomycetes; order Mycobacteriales; family Mycobacteriaceae; genus Gordonia; species Gordonia otitidis. The sequence continues at coordinate 8,697 of NZ_BAFB01000177.1, forward strand.
TCGCACCGACGTCGTCGCGCAGACGCGCGGCGCGTTCGAAATCGAGTTGTTCTGCGGCCGTGTTCATCTCGCGCTCGAGACGACGGATCATCTGGTCGGTGCGGCCGGCGAGGAAGTCGCAGAAGTCGTTGACGATGGCTCGGTGTTCTGCTGCGCTGACACGTCCGACGCAGGGTGCGGAGCACTTGTCGATGTAGCCGAGCAGACACGGCCGGTCGATCTGACGGTGTCGCTTGAACACACCGGCGGAACACGTGCGCGCCGGGAAGACGCGTGTCAAAAGGTCGACGGTCTCGCGGATCGCCCACGCATGGGAGTAGGGACCGAAGTACCGGACGCCCTTCTTACGCGGTCCCCGGTAGACGAACAGTCGCGGGTACTCCTCGTTGAGGGTCACCGCGAGCATCGGGTAGGTCTTGTCGTCGCGGTAGCGGACGTTGAACCGCGGATCGAACTCCTTGATCCAGTTGTATTCGAGCTGGAGCGCCTCGACCTCGGTTCCCACGACCGTCCACTCGACCGAAGCCGCGGTCGTGACCATCCGCCTCGTGCGCGGGTGCAGGGACGCGATGTCGGCGAAGTACGACGTCAGACGCGAGCGTAGGTTCTTGGCCTTCCCGACGTAGATGACGCGTCCATGTGCGTCGCGGAAGCGGTAGACCCCGGGGTCTGTCGGGATCGTCCCGGGCGCGGGACGGTAGGTAGTCGGGTCTGCCACGGAACCCAGGCTAGTACGCGACACCGACCGGAGCCGCGGACGCCGGTCAGGCCTTCCTCGACCTGCTCTGATATCGCGCCTCTAGTTCGCGGTAGCGTTCCATCGCGTCGACGGCCCGGTCACCGTCGCCTGCCTGCACCGCCAGCACCGGGATGTGCTCGTCGGCGGGCAGCAGCAACTGCGCCCCGAAACCGCGGTCGGGATAGGTCAATCCGCGCACACGATCCCATTCGAAGAGACGATCGGACCACAGATTCCGCACCGACACCCCCGCCTTCCCGACGCGTAGTCGCGGTCGGGTGAACAGCAGCACGGCGCACGCGATGATCAGTCCGATGATGATGATCGACGCCTGGTCGGACACGCCGATGTTCTCCGGACCGGTGTCGGAGATCGTGAGCAGAACACCGAAGACGATGTGGATCACCAGCACGATCGCAGCGACCACGATCGCGATCCGCACCAGTCGGTGCGGTCGGTAGATCATGTCCCACTCGGGGGCGGTCGCGGCTGTGGTCGCCCCAGGTGCACTCGCGTCGGGTCCGGCGCCGTCGGGTGGGCCGCTCGCGGTCACGAGCGCGACCCGGCGCCGTTCAGCGACCGCAGCGTGAGCGCGGAGGCCAGTGCCGCAGCCGTGGCCTGGGCCCCCTTGTCCTCCTTGGAGTCCGGTAGCCCGGCACGCGCGAGCGCCTGCTGTTCGTCGAGTGTCGTCAACACGCCGTTACCGACAGGCGTCGACTCGTCGAGCGACACCCGCGTGAGACCTGCGGTCACCGCGTCACACACGTACTCGAAATGCGGCGTCTCCCCCTTGATCACGACACCGAGGGCGACCACTGCGTCATGTGTACGTGCGAGCGCCTGCACGATGACGGGTAGTTCGATGGCGCCCGCCACCTGCACCACCGTCGGCTCGAGGACGCCGTTCTTGCGCGCCTCGCGCAGCGCACCCTCGAGCAGCGCGGTGCAGATGGTCGCGTGCCACTGGG
>NZ_BAFB01000176.1 GCF_000248075.1 Gordonia otitidis NBRC 100426
GCGTGATTTCAATCTCATCCGCGAATGTGTGCTCGGTTCCCCGCTCTCGCCCTACACCCCGGCGTTCGACATCCAGCAGGCGTGCGGCACCGGTCTTCAGGCGATCACCGCTGTTGCCGACGGCATCGCGCGCGGTCGGTACGACGTCGCGGTCGGTGGCGGCGTCGACACCACCTCCGACGCCCCGATCGGCGTATCCGAGGATCTGCGGCTGTCGCTGCTCGAGGTCAACCGGGCACGCTCGCCCAAGGATCAGGTCCTCGGCATCCTGAAGGCACTGCCCAAGCTCGGTATCGAGATCCCCAAGAACGGCGAGCCGCGCACCGGCATGTCGATGGGTGAGCACGCGGCCATCACCGCCAAGGAGTTCGGCATCAAGCGTGCCGACCAGGACGCGCTCGCGGCTGCGAGCCACCAGAAGATGGCAGCCGCCTACGACGCGGGCTTCTTCGACGACCTGATCACCCCGTACATGGGTCTGCTCCGCGACCAGAACCTTCGCGGCGATTCGACGGTCGAGAAGCTTGCGAAGCTCAAGCCGGTCTTCGGGGTCTCGCTCGGCGACGCCACCATGACCGCAGGCAACTCGACGCCGCTCACCGACGGCGCGTCGACGGTGCTGCTCTCCTCCGATGAATGGGCGCAGGAGAAGGGACTCCCGGTTCTCGCCTACTTCGTCGATTCCGAGACCGCGGCCGTCGATTACGTCAACGGTCCCGACGGCCTGCTGATGGCGCCCACCTACGCGATTCCGCGCCTGCTCAAGCGCAACGGTCTGACGCTGCAGGATTTCGACTTCTACGAGATCCACGAGGCGTTCGCGTCGGTCGTGCTCGCGACGCTGCAGGCGTTCGAGAGCGAGGAGTACTGCAAGGAGCGCCTCGGCCTCGACGGAGCGCTCGGCTCGATCGATCGCAGCAAGCTCAACGTCAACGGGTCCTCGCTCGCCGCAGGACACCCCTTCGCCGCGACCGGCGGCCGGATCGTCGCGCAGGCGGCCAAGCAGATCAAGGCCAACGGCGGCGGTCGCGCACTGATCTCGATCTGCGCCGCCGGTGGCCAGGGCGTGACGGCGATCATCGAGGGCTGAGCCCGGCTGAGCCCGTCGAATCCGGTTTCCTGCCAGTTCGGTCAAAGCTTTCTCAACGGGCTGTAACGAATCCGGATGCACGGTAGATATACGTGTTAGCTCCGGTTGAGCTGTCAGACCCCCGACCCGACAGCTCAATCGGAGCGTCTGCTTATCCAGGTCAGAAGTGATTTTCCGCCACGCTCGACCTGGTTCTGCCCAGGGCGCACGTTTCGCCCGCGTCCGTAATGTCCTGTATGACTGACAGCGTGTTCTCGATGTCCGCGCGCCGACGGCGAGTCGGCGCGCGACTGGTCCTCGGTGTGGCGCTTGTCACCTCGGTGGTGCTGGCAGTCGATCTTGTCGTCACCGATTCGCGCTCTGCGCGCGGCGCGGTGATCTCCGGACTCGATGTCGGGAACGATTCACGCGCGGAGTTGAATCCCGCGCTCGACGAATTGCAGAAACGTGCGGTCCGGCCCGTCACGCTGCGCACACCGTCGGGAACCGAGAAAGTTGCTGCCCACGAGCTCGGACTGAGCTTCGACGCCGACGCGACCGTCGAGAAGTTGATGCGGCAACCGCGGACTCTGTGGGACCGCGTCGCGGCACTGTTCGGACGTTCGCACGACGTGGAACCGGTGGTGCATGTCGACCGCGCACGCTTCGCGGCGGCGCTCGATGCGCGCAGAGACCAGTTGGAGAAGGCTGCGGTCGAGGGCGGCGTCCACTATCGGGGCGCGACCCCGGTCGCCGATATGCCCAGCCAGGGGCTGCGCGTCGTACGCGCAAGCGCAGCCGACGTCGTCGCCGATCGTTGGCTCGATGATGCCGGGCCGATCGACCTGCCCATGGAACCCTTCTCGCCCACCGTCTCCGCCGCGACCGTGCGTCAGACGGTCGACGGCCCCGCCACCCGTGCGACGTCGACCTCCCTGGGGGTCACGGGCGTCGACGGCGCGCGACAGACGCTCACCCCTGACGCTCTCGGTGCGATCCTGCGGTTCGAGGCCGACGGTCGCGGTGGCCTGGTGGCCCGCGCCGACGAGAAGACCGTGGCCGCGCGTGTCGGCGCGGGACTCGGCCGCACCGAGCGCGCTCCGGTCAGTGCGACTTTCCGGTTGCGCGGTGGCAGTCCCGAAGTGGTGCCGTCACGTGACGGGGCCAGGATCGACTGGCGTGCTACCACGCAGAAAGTCCTCGACGCCGCGCTCGCCGACGACCGTCCGGAATCAGTGGAGGCCACCTATCAGGTGCGCACACCGAAAGTCACCACCGAAAAAGCGAAGAGCCTCGGTGTCAAAGAAGTGGTCTCGGAATTCACCACCGGCGACTTCTCGTCGGCGTCAGGAGAGAACATCCGCCTCGTCGCACAGGAGGTCGACGGCGCCGTCGTCCTTCCTGGCGAGACGTTTTCGCTGAACTCCTACACCGGCCCGCGGGGTGAGGCTCAGGGGTACGTCACGTCGACGATCATCGACCACGGCAGGCCGTCGAAGGCGGTCGGCGGTGGGATCTCACAGTTTGCGACGACGCTCTACAACGCCTCGTACTTCGCGGGACTCGAGGACGTCGACCACACCGAGCACAGCTACTACATCTCGCGGTACCCCGAAGCGCGCGAGGCGACGGTATTCGAGGGCGCCATCGACCTCGTCTTCCGCAACAACACGCGCAACGGGATTCTCATCGAGACCAACTGGACCCCGTCGTCGGTCACAGTGCGGATGTGGAGCACCAAGACGGTCGACGTCGAGTCGATCACCGGTGACCGCTACGGGTACACCTCGCCCGCAGTCGTCGAGTTGCCGCGAGGTCAGGACTGTATAGCCGCCACCGGAATTCGCGGGTTCACCACCTCGAATACCAGGGTGATCACCGACGCCGCGAGCGGCAACGAGATCAGCAGGCACACGCGCACCGTCAAGTACGACCCCGAGCCGACTGTCCGCTGCGTCTGACGCGCGTCCCGACAGTCCCGAGCGATCGCTCGGCCCCACTGTTACCCGTGACACACTCCGTCGTAGGCTGACCGGTGTGGATATCAACGGAGCAAGTGCAATCGTGACGGGTGGGGCGTCGGGCATCGGCGCCGCCGTGGTTCGGCAGCTGGCCGCCAAGGGGGCGAAGGTGGTCGTCGCCGACCTCAACGCCGACAAGGGTGGACTGCTGGCGAAGGAGGTGGGCGGAGAATTCGTCTCGGTCGATGTCACCGACACCGCCGAGATCGAGACGGCCGTCAATCAGGCGAGCGAGCTCGGGCCCCTGCGTGTGCTGGTCAACTCTGCCGGGATCGGGTGGGCGCAGCGCACCATCGGCAAGGACGGCGAGTTCGCCTCGGCACACAACCTCGACGCTTACAAGAAGGTCATCGCGATCAACCTCATCGGCACCTTCGACGCGATCCGTCTCGCCGCGACCGCGATGAGCCGCCTCGAGCCCACCGAGACCGGAGAGCGCGGCGCGATCGTGTCGATGGCCAGCGTCGCGGCATTCGACGGACAGATCGGTCAGGCCGCGTACTCGTCGTCGAAGGGCGGCGTCGTCGGCATGACCCTTCCGGTCGCCCGAGACCTGTCGGCCGTCGGCATCCGCGTCAACACCGTCGCACCCGGCCTCATCGACACACCGATCTACGGTTCGGGCCCCGATTCGGACGCGTTCAAGGCCAACCTCGGCAAGAACGTCCTGTTCCCGAAGCGTCTCGGTGAGCCCGACGAGCTCGCCTCGATGGTCATCGAACTCGTCAGCAACTCCTACATGAATGCCGAGGTGGTTCGCGTCGACGGCGGAATCCGGATGCCACCGAAGTAGTCGGGCACTTGCCCTGGGTCGCGAACAGTCGGGTGCCCAGCAGCACCCGACTGTTCCGGCGCGACCCGCGTTCACCGAGCTGCCGGGCCGTCGGATAGCCTGCGGAGAGCAGTCGGTTCGTCCGTCCCGCCGTGTGGAGCCCCGACGTGTGGGCGGACGACGAGACACCACAATGTGTCGAGGGGAACCCGGTGCGAGTCCGGGACTGTCCCGCAATGGTGAGTCGACGCCCCGCGCGTCGACGAGTCCGATCACCTGCCGCTGTGCCGGATACGCCGTATCCGGCGGTCTGTCCGCCTCGAGGATGAGCGCGCGGCACTCCGACTACCCGGTTGGGTGGGGCTCTTGCGCAGAAGAGTTCGTGGGCGTGCACACGTGGTCGTAGGGCGGACGCCATCCGAACCGATCGAAAGTGTGCAGTATCCCGATGACTGGTATAGCCACGTCCCAGGCAGGAAGTCTTCCCCGCACGAAACGACTCGTCGATGCCAACAAGGCACGCCAGGAGTCAGCCGACGGACTCGAACTCCACACGAGCGCAGACTTCGAGTCGCTGCTCGCCGACGAGGTCGCCGCACTGGTGAAGCGCCAGGTCGACCTCGGGATCACGATTCCCGGCGACGGCGAATACGGGAAGTCGATGTCCAGCAACGTCGATTACGGTGCCTGGTGGTCGTATTCGTTCAACCGGCTCGGTGGCCTCGAACTGACCGACGGCGGCCCCTTCGCCGACGAACCGAAACGTTCGACGCCGGGCCACGTCAGGCTCACCACCTTTCCGGATCGTCGTGACTGGACGATCTTCGCCGACGCCTATCACGATCCGGAAAGCGGCATCGCGGTAGGCGAGCGAGGAGCACTGTTCCCGACTGCTACCGGTCCGGTCACCTATACAGGTCACGACGCGATCGCAGCCGATATCGCGAATTTCACAGCGGCGCTTGCCGGATCGGATCAGAAGACCGGATTCATCACATCGCTCTCGCCTGGCTCGGCATCGCGAATCGGCAACGACTACTACTCAACCGAAGAAGAGTTCATCTGGGCCTGTGCCGACGCCATGCGTGAGGAATACAAGGCGATCATCGACGCAGGCCTCATCCTTCAGATCGACGATCCGTCGATCGCGGAGAACTGGGATCAGATCAACCCGGAACCGACGATCGAGGACTATCTCGCATTCACCCGCATCCGCGTCGAGGCGCTCAATCATGCGTTGCGGGGTTTTCCGGCCGAGCAGGTGCGCTTCCACCTGTGCTGGGGAAGCTGGCACGGGCCGCACACCACCGACCTGGAGTTCCGTCACCTCGTCGACCTCATGCTCGAGATCAACGCGGGCACATACTCATTCGAGGGCGCCAATGCCAGACACGAGCACGAGTGGAAGATCTGGCGCGATGTCACACTTCCCGACGGGAAGAAGATCGCACCGGGCGTCGTCAGTCACGCAACCAACGTGGTCGAGCACCCCGAACTCGTCGCTGACCGGATCGAACGTTTCGCGACGCTGGTCGGACCGGAGAACGTCGTCGCATCGACCGACTGCGGACTCGGCGGTCGTATCCATCCGCAGATTGCGTGGGCAAAGCTCGAAAGCCTCACGCGCGGCGCGGAGTTGGCGTCTGCCCGGCTGACCTGAGCTGCCGATCAGGGGGCCTGACTACTCCTCGTCGCGCCAGCTCATCGGAATCTCGGCATTTCCACCATCTTTCGGTCCAGGGTGAACACCGTCATCCGAGACGTGTTCGCTGTGGCGATGATGTTCTCCATGCGTTGATTGGGAATGAGTGAACGAACTGCTGCGCGCAACCGCGGATTCGCGTCGACACGTTGACGGTCCTTGCTGTCGAGCACCAGCATCCCCTGGTAGAGACGCTGATACGAGGTCAGTCCCTCAGGTGTCCAACCGGGCCGCGGCGTCGGTGCGAGGTAGCCGATGATGCTGGCGCACGTGCCGTCGACGCAGAGGTCGTAGTCAGCGGTATCGGTTGCGTAGTCGAAATTGCGCGTCGTCAGCGTCCATCCCGACCTGTCGGTGTATCGGTAGTTCACGTCGGCGCCGGGAACCAGCGTGAGCGAGCTCGTGTCTCCCGTCCGGTTGTCGAGTAGGGGGCGCGCGAGTGAGTAGCCGTTGACCGGCGCGAACGACCACGACGTGGTCGGGTCTATCGGCTTGTACCAGTATCCGTTCTGCCCGCTCCGTCGTCCCTCGACACGGAGTTCGCGCTTGTCCGACGAGAATCCGGTTTGCCGGATGGTGATGGTCGACGTGATCTCGCCGGGCACCTTCGGTTGCCGGACCCAGGCGGGTGGAGGTAGTTGGAACTTGGCGTAGGCCTGCGGGAAAACGCTGCGCAGGAATGGATACTGTGCGAAGAAGCCCTCGAAATTGTTCGGAGCCCCCTGTAGCTTTCCCTGGTCTTGCGGGGTGTAGGAGAAGAAGAGGGTGTCAGCTCCCGAGATGTCGAAATCCCACAGGCGTGTGTACATGTCGCCGTAGTCGTTGATCACGAAGGTCGTCGAACCCGACGACGACAGGTTGCGCGATACGAACCGTCCGTCGAGCGGACCCAGCATCTCGTAGCTGTAGTCGTCGGAGAAGCGCTTGTCGCTGGGTTTGAGCGGGTCGGCGCCGGGCAACCATGGATCGAGGATGTGGATCCGGTTACCGTTCTTGGACAGTGTGTAGACAGTTGTGACGCCTGCGCCACCGACAGGCTGCTTGTGGCCCGCGCTGTCTGTCCACGTCGCCTCCTGGCGGAAAGGGATCACCGATGTGTAGATCGGATCGAGCCACGAAAAGCTCCATGCACGTTGGTCGGGTCGAACCTTGTTGCCGGCGGGGTTGAGCCAGATCGGCGAACCGAATCGTGTGGTCCACCACCATAGTTCAGGTGTCTCGTCGGCTGATTCCAAGGTGGCGATTCGGCCGCCGTACACCAGAACGACGAGACGACTCCCGTCGACGGACAAGCCGGTCATCTGCCCCTGTAAACACTGAGGAACTGGCGCGATCCGCCAATCTCCCTGTCTTGGCAGATTTCGCGTAGAGGTTACCGCCGAAAAGCGCGTACTGCCAGATCGAGTTGAATCCCGCCTTGTCCGTCCGTAGATGGATTCTCGGTGGAAGAGCGCGCTGTACACGGTCGTTGGCACGCGGCATTGTCAGTAGCCCGATTCCGGGATTCGGCGCGTGGAGTGGAACCGGCCACGCGCCCGCACGTCCGGGAAACGTCAACCAGGCGCAGCTGACCGGTTTCGGTAGGACGCCGATGGGGAGCCGTTCGTCGGCATGTGCACTCGGGGACAGTCCCATGGCGAGCGCCGCCGCAATGATCAGTCCAAGCGATACACGGTAGAAGCTCTTCGACATCGCGGTGGTCTCCGAGTCTCGGAATGAGTGGGATCGTGCACTGTCGATGTCACTATATTCATTTCGACCGTTGTTGTTTGCGGTTACGGAAATCCGCTGACGTTCACATCGGGCGCGTATGTCCTTCGGTGTTCACGTATTGTTCTCCGGTGTTCACACCGTGATTCGACAAAGGCGGCCCCGCAACCGAGTAGGGTTGCGGGGCCGCCTTTGTCGAATAGATCAGCGGATCAGAACGCCGCTTCGTCGAGCTCCATGACGTCGTTGTCGATGTTCTCCACGACGCTGCGCACTGAGGTCAGCAGCGGCAGCATGTTCTTCGCGAAGAAGCTCGCCACGGCGATCTTGCCCTCGTAGAAGGCCTTGTCGGCGTCGTCGCCCGCATCGAGCTTGCCGAGCGCGACCTCGGCCTGCTTGAGCAGCAGCCACCCGATCAGCAGGTCGCCGACGGCCATGAGGTAGCGCACCGAACCGAGGCCGACCTTGTAGAGCTGCGTCGAGTCCTCCTGGGCGCCCATCAGGTAGCCGGTCAGCGTAGCGGTCATCGACTGCACGTCCTCGAGAGCGGTCTTCAGCAGGGCGCGCTCGGTCTTGAGTCGACCGTTGCCCGCCTCCGAGTCGATGAACGACTGGATCTGACCGGCGACGTGTGCGAGGGCCTGGCCCTTGTCGCGGATGATCTTGCGGAAGAAGAAGTCCTGCGCCTGGATGGCCGTGGTGCCCTCGTAGAGAGAGTCGATCTTCGAGTCGCGGATGTACTGCTCGACCGGGTAGTCCTGCAGGAAGCCGGAGCCGCCGTAGGTTTGCAGGGACTCGGTGAGCGTGCCGTACGCACGCTCGGAGCCGACGCCCTTGACGATCGGGAGCAGCAGGTCGTTGACCCGATGTGCGGTCTCCGCGTCAGCGCCCGACACGATCTTCGCTGCGGCCTCGTCCTGATGCGACGCGGTGTAGAGGTACACAGCGCGCAGACCCTCGGCGTATGCCTTCTGGGTCATCAGTGCACGACGCACGTCCGGGTGGTGCGTGATCGTCACGCGCGGCGCGGTCTTGTCGGTCATCTGGGTCATGTCGGCGCCCTGGACACGCTCCTTGGCGTAGTCGAGTGCGTTCAGGTAACCCGTCGACAGCGTCGAAATGGCCTTGGTGCCCACCATCATTCGCGCGTGCTCGATGACGTCGAACATCTGCGCAATACCCTTGTGCACCTCGCCGACGAGCCAGCCCTTGGCGGGAACGCCGTGCTGACCGAAGGTGACCTCGCAGGTCGCGGAGACCTTCAGGCCCATCTTGTGCTCGACGTTGGTGACGAAGACACCGTTGCGCTCGCCGAGTTCACCGGTCTCGTGGTCGAAGTGGAACTTCGGTACGAAGAACAGCGACAGCCCCTTGGTGCCGGGTCCGGCACCCTCGGGACGGGCGAGCACGAGGTGGAAGATGTTCTCGGTCATGTCCTGGTCACCGGAGGTGATGAAGCGCTTCACACCGTCGATGTGCCAGGAGCCGTCCTCCTGCTGCGTTGCCTTGGTGCGGCCCGCGCCGACGTCGGAACCCGCGTCGGGCTCGGTCAGCACCATGGTGGCGCCCCAACCGCGCTCGGCACAGATCTGTGCCCACTTCTTCTGCTCGTCGGTGGCGTTGTCGTAGAAGATCTCGGAGAAGCCCGCACCCGCCGAGTACATGAACAGCGCGGGATTGGCGCCCAGGACCATCTCGGCGAGTGCCCAATAGAGCGTGCGGGGAGCCGGCATGCCGCCGAGATCCTCGTGCAGACCGACCTTGTCCCAGCCAGCCTCGATGTAGGCGTTGTAGGACTTCTTGAACGCTTCGGGGATCGTGACGCTGTGCGTCTCCGGATCGAAGGTGGGGGGATTGCGGTCGCCCTCGGCGAACGACTCCGCGATCACGCCCTCGGACAGGTTCTTCACCTCGCGGAGCATGTCGACAGCGGTCTCGTGGTCGAGATCGGCGAACTCTTCGGATTCGAGGACCTTGTCGAGTTCGAACACATCGAAGAGGTTGAACTGCAGGTCGCGCATGTTGCTCTTGTAATGACCCATTGTCTGGTTCCTTCTAGTAGACCTGGCTTGTTGTGCCGCGGGCTGACGAACTTCGGGCGGGCATCGACGGAGCGTCGGAGAACCTCATCCACCGCAAAGTCCTGCCGCGACGAGAGTCGCTGCGAGGAAATCGTGTGTGTTTCGAAGTTGACGCGAACGCCAAGTTACTCGCCAGTAACCCCAGTTTACCGCGTGGCCGCACACACTCACAACCGCACGGCCTGTGAGCGTGCTCGCAATTGCAAGCGTTGGGTTCGCTGCAGTGAACTCTGGTCGAGTCGGACGTCCCGGATCCCGAAGGATGACCAGTTCAGAGCTCTTTGCGCAGATAGGACAGGTCGGCGGGAATGCCGTCGGCCGGCGTCTCGAGGATCAGTGGCGCGTCGGCGATACGGGCCACATCGACCAGGACGTCGGGATCGATGTGGCCGGACTCCAGATTCGCGTGCCTGTCACGGCCCGAGTCGAACTCGTCACGCGAGTTGTTGAGGTGGACGAGATCGATGCGGCCCGTGATGGCGCGTACGCGTTCGACCAGACCCACGAGGTCCTCACCGCCCGCCCAGGCGTGACAGGTGTCGAGACAGAACCCGGCCTGCTCGAAGTCGCCGACGGCATCCCACAGTCGGTCGATGGCCTCCAGCGTCCGTGCCATCGCGTGATCGCCGCCCGCGGTGTTCTCGATGAAGATCGGCACGCCGAAGCCGCCCTTGTCCTGCTGGCGGTCGAAGAGTTTGCGCCAGTTGGCAAATCCCTCAGCGGAGTCCTCGCCGTCGCGCAGGTGACCGCCGTGGACGACGAGCCCGATCGCTCCCAACTCGGCTGCGGCGTCGGCCTGTTGCTCGACTGCCTTACGCGAGGGCATACGCAGCCGGTTGTTCAGACTCGCGACGTTGATCTGGTAGCTCGAGTGGACCACGACGTCGATAGGTGACTCGCGGATCCGCTCGGCCTCTGGATGTGGTTGCGGTTTCTTCCAACTCTGCGGATCGGTGACGAACATCTGGAAGACGTCGATGTCGAGTTCTTCGGCGGTCTCGAGCGGCTGGGCGTCTTCTCGCAGATGGGCTCCGATGCGCATGGCCACAACGATAGTGACACCCTCCGACGCGCCACGGACCGGTGACCGTCGGGCGACTGACCGTCTGCGTTGTCAGTCGCCGAGTCCGGGCTCGGTCTCGATGGTGATCGGTACTCCGCTGGCGATCAGCAATCGGCAGGGCGCTTCGGTGTCGCGGTAGAGATGCAGCCACTCGTGTCCGGAACCCCGCTCGTAGACGCTGTCGAGGGCGCGGTTCAGTCGGGCCTCTGCCTCCTTGGTGATCAGGTAGCGCTGATCGCCGTAGCGGAGAAAACGGTTGGGCATGGAACCTCCCGACGTCGGAGCGCCGCATCTCTGTGATGCGCATCACCAGTCTAGGAAGTTCTGGCTGTGGATGCCCTGACAACGGATGGCAAACACCACGCAACCGTGTGGTGTTCACTAGGCTGACAAACAGTTAAGGGTGGGACCAGCTCTCATCGTGTTCGTCGGCCGTGTCGTGTTCACGTTCGACTTGTGAGATTTGAGGATTACCCGCTTGAGCGTGGATGACACCGTACGACCCCCGGTGCGAGGTGCAGGTGACGACGGTTCCGACGAACCGCCGACCATGGCGCCGGTTCTCGACGATCTCGCTGACGCAGCGGAGTTGGAGCCGGAGCCGGAGAAGCGTCGGGATCTGACGCTCGTCCGTCGGATAGCGATCACGGCGTGGATCGCGTTCATGATCTACGAGTTCTCCGTGTACGGGTTGGCCTTCGATCGCACCCGACTGATCGTCCTGCTGTGCCTTGGCCTGTTCGCGGCGACGATCGGTCGACGCCGTGCGATCACCGTGATCATCGACTGGGCGCCGTTCGCGCTCATCCTGATCCTCTACGACTGGACACGCGACGTCGCGCGGATCGTCGACATGCCGACACACTGGCATCTCGCCGCCGACGTCGACCATGCGCTGTTCGGTGTGGTTCCGACGGTGTGGCTCCAGGGTCATCTGAAAGAGGCGTCTGCTCCGTGGTGGGAGATCATCACCAGCGTCGTGTACATGTCGTACTTCGTCGTGCCCTACGCGGTAGCCGCGGTGCTGTGGCTGCGTGACAGGTCGTCGTGGCGACGCTTCGCGGCATGTTTCGTCGCGGCGACGTTCCTCGGCCTCGTCGGATACACGCTGGTACCCGCGGCACCGCCCTGGGCCGCTGCGCGCTGCACATCGGCGGAGGTCGCCGAGGGTCCGCGTGAAGCCGAGTGCATGACGACACCGCAGGCGACGACGCCCGGCGGCATCCTCGGCACCACCGATCCGAGCCATCCCGGCGCGCAACCCTACGTCGAGCGCATCTCGGCCCGCGGCTGGGAGTACCTGAACATCCATGTCGCGTCGAGTCTGATCGAGATCGGGCAGGGTAAAGCCAACCTGGTTGCCGCGATCCCGTCGCTCCATGCCGGACTGACCATGCTGTTGGCGCTGTTCATGTGGCCCCGGGTCAAGGCGCTGGGCAAAACACTGTTCATGGGTTACGCGTTCGCGATGGCCTTCACACTCGTCTACACGGCCGAGCACTACGTCTTCGACGTCCTGCTCGGATGGGCGCTCGCCGCGTTCGTGATCGCCGTCTACGTGCTGGTCGATCGTCGGTTCATCCTGCCGCGGCAGCGTCGACGAGCCGCGGAGCAGGAGGCTCTGCAGTCCGACGACGCAGACCTCGGCGCGGCAGGCGCCTGACCTCCCCGGCATCGACCACTGACGGGTCGTCGTCGCGTCGGTGATCGGTTGCGCCGGTAATCTCGAGTCCGTGGCCGGTTCGCGTCGACGAGCGTATGGCCGTCGACAGTTCACACGACTCTCGACGGCTGGTCGCGCGCGGTTGCTGCTCGTCGGGCTGCTCGTTCCGGCTGTTGTCGCGATGCACGCACTGCTCGGACCGGTACACCCACGGGTTGCCCACCCGATGCCACCCGCGCACACGGGTATGCAGATGACCGCATCGACCGACGACCCTGCGCACATGTCCTCGGGCGACCACTGCGCAGTACTCGGGCATCACTGTGTCTCTTTGCGTGCCATCGATTTCCCGGCCATCGAGCCGGCCGTTCTGCCGCTCCTGGTGTTCGCGATGCTGCTGTTCGCGATGGCCGCGCTCGTCAGTCCCGGAGTGCGCACACTCGGTCGGCCGCCGCCGTGGGCGATCCGCGATCACCTTCGGCTTGGGGTGATCCGCTGCTGAGTCGACGACGTCGGGTTCCGCTCGAACCGGAACCGCGTGTCGTCGTGTCCGGATACGGGTGCCGCACTCATGTGCCACGTATCCGGTCCACCAGCAGATCACCACCCAGACAAGGAATTCATCGATGTCCAGCAACACCATTCGTCGCACCGGCCTGCTCTCCGCATGCGGTGCCGCCGCAGCTCTCATCGCGCTCGCGGGATGCTCGACCTCCGAGAGCGCGTCGTCGACGAGCCAGGCGGTCGCCTCGAGCCAGGTGAAGACGAGCGGGGAATCGACGGCCGGTAGTTCGGCCGAGGCGGCGGCGCACAACGCCGCCGACGTCAGTTTCAACCAGATGATGATCCCGCACCATCAGCAGGCCGTCGCCATGGCCGACCTCGTGCCGTCACGCACCGACAACGTCGCCGTCCGCGAGTTGGCCGGCCAGATCAAGAATGCCCAGCAACCCGAGATCGACCAGATGACACAGAGATTGGAGTCGTGGGGAGTATCCCCGGGTGCGCAGGAGCACGGGTCACAGCAACACGGTTCGATGGCTTCCGGTTCCACGGCGCACGGGACGATGGGAATGTCGGGAATGATGTCGGACCAGGACATGACGGCCATCGAGAATGCCCGTGGGGCAGAATTCGACAGGCTGTGGCTGCAGGGCATGATCTCCCACCATCAGGGTGCGATCGACATGGCGGACACCGAACTCGCCGACGGGGTCGACCCGGGATCACGTGCGCTGGCGGAGCAGATCAAGAAGACGCAGCAGACCGAGATCGACCGCATGCGCTCGATGCTCGGACAGTGATGCTGCCGCGTTGGTGAGCCGGGTCGAGGGTCGGCGGGTGTGCAGCGCTCGCCGACCCTCGCCCGTCAGTCGCGCCTTGCCCGTCAGTCGCGGCGCAGCGGCAGGCGCATCAGGTAAACCTGATAGCCAACGGACACCGAGTACGTGAAATACAGTGTGCTGCCCTGCGACCAGGGGTGGATGAAGGGTGCGTATCCCGTCGGTGGATTGTTCATCGGCACGACGAGTTCCCCCGGGGTCCACGGTCCCGCGGGATTGTCGGCGGTGCGCATCACCACGCCGTTGTCGCTCTGGCCCAGTGACACGAACCGTCCGAGATAACTGTTGTAGGCCACCGACATCTCGCCTGTCGGCGCGCCCATCACAGGCGTTGCTGCCGACGGATCGTTCCGCACCCAGTTGCCGTACGAGAAATAGTCGTAGGCGCCCAGGTTCTCGATGTTTCTGGCGTTCACGCGTGCGAGATACACCGCGCCGAAACGGCCGTCGGGGGTGCCGTAGGTGTAGACGGTGTCGCCGACTTTGAGGAAGGCGGCCATCTGGAATTTCTTGTTGCCGCCGCCGTTGGGGCGAAAGGCATTGAGCGCGTGCCAATTGTTCCCGTTGTCGTCGGACGCGACGAGCCCCGACCAATTGGTGTACCAGACGCCGGGCTGTCCCCAGTGCCGCACCGACATCACGCTCATGTACTGCTTGCCGTTGGCGGCGACCCCCGCGGTCGGGATGATCGTGATCTCTTTGCGGAGGTCGGGTTTCAACAGTCGCTTGGCCTGTCGCGGCGGACCGGCGTGGCCGGTGAACGCCATACCGTCGGCCAGATCGCGATCGGTGCTGCGCAGTAGCGCGTTGGACTGCCAGTAGTAGAGCTGTCCGTAGAGCAACGACCAGCCGTTGAAGGTCTGGGTGTCGCCGAATGCGGCGAGAATCTCACCTCTGCCGTTGTCCCACATGGTGCCGAGGTCGGTGCCGTAGATGTTGTAGCGGCCGGGAGTGTCGTTGATCGATCCCGGACCGGTCAGTCGAGCAACCATCGAAGCAGCGCCCGCCGCGTATGTCTGTGCGGAGGCGTGCGGCGAGGTCACGGTGCCGAGTACGAGTGCCGTGGCGGCGACACCGACGAGTGACGACGTGAGTCTTCGACGCGCCCCCGCGCTCGCCTTTCGCCCCCGCCAGGACCATGGCATGCCGTGACCCTATCAACACCTGATGGTTATCTCGCGGCGTTATTCGGCGATTGTGCGAATTGATTCGCGGCTATGCCTCGCGATACCGATCGGTGAGGTCGACGCTCGTGAAATCGATCTCTGCGGCAGCATTGTTCACTGCGGTCACAATTCCCATGCCGAACATTCCGTGCGAATCAAACAATCCGGCGGTGCCGACGGAGAGTCCGTCATGTTCGATGTGGCTGTCCGCCTCGACGCCGACCCACTCGCCCGCGGGCAGCCGTGCGAGCTCGACGGTCAGGTCGCAGTTGATGAAACCGATGCCCGTCGACCCCCAGTTCGTGATGAGGCTGGTCGACTCGGCTCCGGTCACGGCCCGCACGAACGGCGTCGTCGTCTCACCGTCGATCGTGGGCAGCGGGTGGGACCACAGGCGTTTTCGTCTGCCGTTCTGGTGCGCGCCCATGTCGGTGTTCCACATGGGTTCCGACTCCGGCCCTGCGACCTCCGACGAGAATCGGGACATGACGTCGGAATCGCCGATGTCCTCGGTGGGAGGTCGAAACGTCACGGCGTCCGCCGGTCGTTGCCAACGGTCGCCCGGCGGATTCTGCGATGGCCGCAGGAAGACCGCCGTCGCGCGGGCGACGAGAACTTCGTCCTGCGAACCGGATCCGGGGTCGGGGTCGGTCCGCTGCACCACGTCGATCTCCGCGACGCGTATCCGTCCACCCGCGCGGACGAGTCTGCCTCGGGTGAACGTCGGCACCTCGCGGGCGACCTTGAACATGTCGATCGTGAATCGCGCGGGGCGGAAGCCGTCCTCGCCGAATCGTCGCTCGACCCGATGTGCTGCGAGCGCGCACACCGCCGGACCGTTGAGTGTGCCGGGCGCCCAGAGACTCTCCGCGTATCCGGTGGGAATCGCAGATCCCTCGTCGGAGACCGAATCGGAACCGCCCGGGGTGAAGAATGCACTGGTTTTCGACACGAACCAACTCTTACCCGGAAGCGTACGAGTCCTCGGAACCGGCCCCCGACAACGCGTTTTGTGCGCAGTTGTGTCTTAATCCCGTCAAAGTGCCCATCGCGGGGATAGTCTGAGCGCATGACCTTTGCGCCGTATGCGAAACAGATTCCCGACGAATTGATCGGCTCCATTCGGACAGCGATGATCGTGACATCGATCATCGGCATCGTGCTCGGCATCATCGCGGTCGTCTGGCCGTCGGCGACGGTGGTGGTGCTCGCAGTTCTCTTCGGTATCGCGCTCATCGTCGCGGGCCTGTTCCGCATCTACGTGGCGTTCTCGGCCAAGATGCTCGGCACGGGTTGGCGGGTCCTCACCGGCATACTCGGCCTGCTGGTGCTGATCATGGGCATCATCGCCCTGTTCAGTCCGGCGAACGCCGTGTGGTTCCTCGCGTTGTTCATCGGTTTCGCATGGCTCTTCGACGGCATCGGTGACCTGGTCACGGCTTTCTCCAAGACCGCGCACGCACCCACCTGGTACCTGATCCTGACCGGCGTCATCTCGATCCTTGCAGGACTCGTGCTGTTGATCGGCTCGTCGATGTGGGCGCTGAGCGTGCTTGTCTGGGTCGCGGGAATCATGCTCATCGTGATCTCGGTCGTCACACTGTTCAATCTGCCCAAGAAGGTCTCCGACCAGCCGGCGGTCTGACCCCGCTCGTTCCGTCGTGAGGCGGTGGCTCTCCGATACGGGGGCCACCGCCTTTTTCGTGGCTGGACGGAGCGCCGGGCGTTGCTGTTCGCTCGGGGGCGTTCGTTCAGTCGTGCCAGGGCGCGATCGGATTGCCCTGCCACCTGGTGTGCGCGGGAACGACATCGCCGCGCATGACCAGCGACGCCGGACCCACGGTTGCTGATTCGCCGAGACCCGACGCGGGGAGCGCGACACAGTGCGGGCCGAGCGTCGCACCGTCGGAGAGGACCACGCGGTCGATGGCCATCACACGGTCATGGAAGAGGTGTGTCTGTACGACGCAACCGCGTTCGACTGTCGCACCGGCACCGAGAGTCACCAGGTCGGCCTCGGGGAGCCAGTAGGTTTCGCACCAGACCCCCTTGCCGATCCGGGCGCCGAGCAGACGAAGCCACACGTTGAGTATCGGGGTTCCGGTTGCCGCGTTGGCGAACCAGGGCGCCGCAACGGTTTCCACGAAAGCGTCGGAGAGTTCGTTGCGCCAGACGAACGAACTCCAGAGCGGATGCTCCGACACCTCGATACGGCCGACGACAGCCCACTTCGCCGCTGCGGCAATGCAACACGCGATGGCTCCGCACAAGAGCAACAGGAGGCCGCTGACCAGTCCGGCAATCACGTAGTTCGCCTGCTGCGCAATGTACTGCAGGCTCAGGAGCATGAAGATGCCCAGGCCGAACGAGATCATCACCGGGATCAGTCGGAGCGTTTCGATCACCGCTCGGGCGACCTTGAGACGCGTCGGCGGATCGAACGTCCGAGACGTGTCGGTCTCGGGTGCTGTGCGCCGAAGCCGGATAGGTGGGCTGCCGAGCCAACTCGATCCCGACTTCGCGCGGTCGGGTGCAGCCGACAGCACGGCGACCAGACCGTTCTTGGGAACCTTGCGACCGGGCGCAGCCATGCCGGAGTTGCCCAGGAACGAGCGCTTGCCGATCTTGACGTCGTCGATGTGCATCCACCCGCCGCCGAGTTCGTAGGACGCGACCATCGTGTCGTCGGCGAGGAAGGCGCCGTCGGCGATCGACGTGAACTTGGGGAGCACGAGGGCGGTGGAGATCTCGGTTCCCTTGCCGACCTTCGCGCCCAGGACGCGGAACCACCACGGCGTCAGGAGTCCGGCGTAGAGCGGAAACAGGTAGGTCCGGGCCGAATCCAGCAGACGTTCGGTCATCCAGACCTGCCACCCCACACGGGAACGAACCGGGTGATAGCCCTTCGTCAAGCCGATCGACATAGACCGCACCAGGATCGCGGTGATCGCCGCGAACACGGCGAGGCTGACGATGGCAGCGACGGGGAGCAGGATCAACGAGCGCACCGCGACGTCGCGCAACCGATCGGCATGCAACGCCCACGTCCCGATGACGAGTAGTCCGACGCCCAGCGAGATCAGTGGTATCGCTGCGAGCACCATCGACGACAGTCCGTAGACCGGCACCCAGATACTCGCACGACGGGGCCGGTGGTCGGGCCACGAGTGCGTCGCCTTACCGATCTTGACGGCGGGCGAACCGGCCCAGTGTTGTCCGGCCTTGACGCGACCGAACACGGCCGAGCCGGGACCGACCTCGGCGTCCTTGCCGACCACGGCGCCTGGGGCAAGCGTCGATCGTGCTCCGACCGTCGCGCCGCGTTTGATGACGACCTCGCCGATGTGCACGAGGTCGCCGTCGATCCACCAGCCCGCGACGTCGACCTCGGGTTCGACGGAGGCTCCCTCGCCGATCGTCAGTTTGCCGGTGACCGGGGGAATGGTGTGCAGGTCGACGCCCCGCCCGACCTTTGCGCCGAGTGCGCGGGCCAGATAGATCATCCACGGGGCGCCCGACAGGTTGGCGGCGCCGCTGGCGACGAGGAGACGTTCGGCGACCCAGAGACGGATGTGCACGCTGCCGCCGCGCGGGTAGGTGCCCGACGCGACACCCCCGAGCAGGATGCGTGACCCGAGCGCCGCGATGATCATCCGGCCTGGCGGCGTGATGAAGACGACGAACGCGGCGAACAGGACCCACCAGTTCACCTCGACGAGCCAGGGCACGGAGACATCGAGGCGGCGTGCGGCCCACGCGCCGATGTTGTTGACCACCCCGAGCCAGGTCGCCCACTGCAGCCCGGTCAGCGTCGACAGCGGCACCGACAGCAGCATCTGTGCGATTCCGGTCGCGGCAGGCGTCGGCTTCACCACGCGCGGATCGACGGCCTGCGCGGGGACGGTGCCGTCGAGGTACTCCGCGAGCGATCCGAGCCGCGGGTGGTCGTAGAGGTCGGCGACGGTGATCTCCGGATAGCGCTCGCGAAGCGCGGTCACCAGTTGTGCCGCGGCCAGCGAGCCGCCGCCCTCGGCGAAGAAGTCGGTCGCGGCGCTCGTCACCGTCGCGCCGAGCACGTCCGTCCATCGTGCCGCCAACCACGCCTCGGTGGCGCTGAGGTCGTCGACGTCGCCGTCGTCGGAGCTGTCGGTACCGGGTAGGGGCCACGGCAGCGCGTCGCGGTCGACCTTGCCGGACGTCCTGGTGGGCAGTTCCTCGACGAGCGCGAGGCGGGGCACCATCGGTGCGGGAAGTTGTTCTGCGAGAAGTCGGTGCGCATTCGCGACGTCGAAGTCGTCATCGGTGGAGACGAGGTAGCCGACGAGCACGCTGTTGCCCGCTGCCGTCTTCCGTACCGCCGTGGCGGCGCCGCTCACGCCGGGCAGGTGCTGGAGCGCGTTGTCGATCTCGCCCAATTCGATCCGTCGGCCGCCGACCTTGACCTGATCGTCGGCGCGACCGCCGAACACCAGGCCGTCGCGGTCGAGGCGGACCAGATCGCCACTGCGGTAGGCGCGCTCCCAGCCGAGAGTCGGCATG
Organism: Gordonia otitidis NBRC 100426; assembly: GCF_000248075.1. Lineage (GTDB taxonomy): Bacteria > Actinomycetota > Actinomycetes > Mycobacteriales > Mycobacteriaceae > Gordonia > Gordonia otitidis. The sequence goes on from NZ_BAFB01000176.1 coordinate 19,130, forward strand.
GGCGCGTACTTTTCGGCGTCCTTGGCGGGATCCAGATAGTGCGCGAGGCCCACACCGCCGATGATCAACTCACCGGTCTCACCCTCGGCGACAGGCATTCCATCGGCGCCGACCACGGCGAGATCCCAACCGGGCAGGGGAAATCCGATGCGCACCGGACCCGGCCCACCCAGTAGCGACGCACAGGCGACGACCGTTGCCTCGGTGGGGCCGTAGGTGTTCCACACCTCGCGCCCGTCGACGGCGAGTCGATCAGCGAGTTCCGGTGGGCACGCTTCGCCGCCGAAGATCAACAGTCGCACCGCCTCCAGCGCCTCCGGTGGCCACAGTGACGCGAGGGTCGGCACCGTCGAGACGGCGGTGATGTCGCGTTGGACGAGCCACGGTCCGAGGTCCATGCCACTGCGGACCAGCGAGCGCGGGGCAGGCACGAGGCATGCCCCATGTCGCCATGCCAGCCACATCTCCTCGCACGACGCGTCGAAGGCGACCGACAATCCCGCGAGGACCCGGTCACCGGGTCCCAGCGGTGCGTCGCGACAGAACATCGACGCCTCGGCGTCGACGAAGGCTGCAGCATTGCGGTGCGTCACCGCGACACCCTTGGGTGTGCCCGTCGACCCCGACGTGAAGATGATCCACGCGTCGTCGCCGGGCGTGGGTCGGTTCGCGTCCGCGGAGTCGTCGGAAGAGGTGGCGCCGTCTGCTTCCGCCGTGACGTGTATGCCGTCGGCGTCGGCGATCGCGTCCACCTTCGCCTCGCCGAACACCAGCGTCGCGCGTTCCTCGGGGTCGTCGGCGTCGACCGGAACGTACGCCGCGCCGGCGTAGAGCACCGACAGGATCGCGGTGTAGAGATCACGCGAACCGGACGGCATCCGGATGCCCACCCGAGAACCGCGACGCACACCGAGGTGTGCCAGCCGGGCGGCACCCCGACGAACCACCGCGCTGAGCTGTGTGTACGTCAGGATCTGGTCGCCGTCGTCGATGGCGGGAGCGTCGGGATAGCGCTGCGTGGTGGCGTCGAGGATGTCGCACAGTGTGCGGGGCGGGGCCGCCTGCGCCGACAGGAGGAACTCCGCGGGGATGGAATGGGGCAGCCCTGTGTCGGCCGACTGTGTGGCCGGATGTGTGTCGGTCACGCCGACCACCGCAGCGGGAACGACTCCAGCGTGCGCGCGGGCGCAGCAGAATCGGAGTCACACGAGTCACACAGATCACACGAATCGCATGGTGTCGCTGACATGGCTGGTGTTGAGTGTCCTAGCTCTCTGATTCGCGCGAGCGGTGAGTTCGCGCTCGGAATTCGCGGTACGAGACCGAAAGTCTTCCGAAACGGGTGTAGCTTCACAGTCATCGGTTCCGAACACGTTGTAGGAAGCCTCCTCGTTGGAGGGCTCTCGGCAGGAATACTAGCCAGGGGGACTGGGGCCGTGGTTGCCGTCGACGCCGCCACACGATTCTGATCGCGCATCACTTTCTCGCGGTTGGGTTGGGGTGAGGAGGAACAGCATGCCAATTGTGCATCACCGAAAGGCCAGCGCGCTCTCGTACCCGTTGTGGTTTGCGACTCGCGTCTTCTTGAAGCCCACCCTCGCGTTGTGGCCGCTCAACAAGCCCGGAATGGCCGGGCTCTTCCTGATCGACCGTCTGTTCGCGAGTGCGCCGGAACCGCGGCGCGTCGTACGCGACCAGATGGTGCTCGCCGGGCGTCCCACGGAGGTCGTGATGCCCAGCGGACCGTCTCGTCGAGACTCCGACACCGCCATCCTCTACCTCCACGGCGGCGCCTTCGTCGTCGGCGGCCTCGGTACCCACAGGTCGATCGTGGCCCGCCTGGCCCAGGCGTGTGCACTGCCCGTCTTCTCGCTCGAGTACCGACAGCTGCCGAAGGTGGGCGTCGGAACCTCGGCCGACGACGCACTGTCCGCCTACCGAGAACTGCTCACCGACCGCGGCTACCGGCGGCTGGTGGTCGCTGGAGACTCGGCGGGTGGCTTCCTGGCGATGAAGGTCGTCGAGCTCGCGGCAGCAGCAGGACTGCCCGCGCCCGCTGCTCTAGTGGGGTTCTCCCCGCTGCTCGACCTCGATCTCGGCACCAACCCCGACCGCTGCAGTCGTTCAGACGCCTACCTGCCGATGAGGAAGATGGCGCGCCTCGTCCCACTGCTGAACAGGGGACCGGTTCCGCTACGGGGTGCGCGTAAGGCTGCCGACGTCGACTCCGACGCCTTCCCGCCGACGGTGATCATCACGGCCGAGAACGAGATGCTCGAAGCTGACGTCGTCGAACTCATCGAGCGCCTCGACGAGGCGGGCGTCGAGGCAGTCGCACACAGCTACGCCTGGCAGATCCACGCCTTCCCGATCATGAACGCGCGTCACGCTGAGACGCTGCACGCCGTCGAGGTGACCGCCGCATTCACCACCCAGGCGGTCCGCGAGGCGAAGGCCGACGCCGATCGCGACATCAAGGCGGTTGGCTGACGGTCCCAACACGCGGTCGTCGACATGCGCGCATCCGCGAACTGCCATAGTGGATGAGAGCGCGAGACGTCACGCGCAGCGTCGAGAAACAGGTGGTGGACAACGGTGAGTGCGACGAAGACGGTCGGAGAGCTCTTCGGCTTCGACAGGTTGATCAACGACCAGGAGCGGGCGATCGTCGACACCGTTCGCGATTTCGGCGCCAAGCGCTTGCGTCCGCACGTCGGCGAGTGGTTCGAGAACGGCACACTGCCCGTCCGCGACCTCGCACGCGAGTTCGGCGCTCTCGGACTCTTCGGCATGCACCTGGAGGGCTACGGGTGCGCCGGCACCTCGGCCACCGAGTACGGCTTGGCCTGCCTCGAGATCGAGGCCGTCGACTCCGGTCTGCGTAGCTTCATGTCGGTGCAGGGGTCGCTCGCGATGTTCGCGCTCCGCGCATTCGGTAGCGACGAGCAGCGCGAGGAATGGCTGCCCAGGATGGCAGCGGGCGACGCCATCGGCTGCTTCGGTCTGACCGAGCCCGACTTCGGGTCCAACCCGGCGGGCATGCGGACCGTCGCGAAACGCGACGGTGACGATTGGGTGATCAACGGCTCCAAGATGTGGATCACCAACGGCAGCGTCGCCGACGTCGCGATCGTCTGGGCGCGCACCGACCTGGAGGAGGGATCGCGGGGCGTGCGCGGTTTCGTCGTCCCGACCGACACCAAGGGTTTCCGCTCGATGGTCGTCAAGCACAAGCTCTCGCTGCGTGCATCGATCACCGCCGAGCTCTCCTTCGAGGACATGCGACTGCCTGCGTCGGCGATGCTTCCGGGCGTGACCGGGCTCAAGGGGCCGTTGAGCTGTCTGAACGAGGCACGCTTCGGCATCGTGTTCGGTGCGGTAGGTGCTGCTCGTGACAGCCTGGAGTGTGCGCTGTCGTACACCGCCGATCGCGAGGTCTTCGACAAGCCGCTGTCGGGGTACCAGATCAGTCAGACCAAGCTCGCCGACATGGCGCTCGAGGTCGGCAAGGCCTTTCTGCTCGCCATCCAGCTCGGACGCATCAAGGACGAGGGCAAGATAGCCCCGGAGCAGATCAGCCTCGGCAAACTCAACAACGTCCGGGAGGCCATCGCGATCGCTCGTGAGTGCCGAACCCTGCTGGGCGCCAACGGCATCACGCTGGAGTACCCGGTCATGCGTCACGCCAACAACCTCGAGTCGGTGCTGACCTACGAGGGCACGAGCGAGATGCACCAGCTCATGATCGGCAAGGCGCTCACCGGGCAGGACGCCTTCCGGTGACCAATCCCCAGTTCCAGCGCGCCGCACAGGGTTTCTCGCGCGGCATGGTGATCTTCGGGTCCGTCGTGCTGATGGTGTGCGTCGGGTTGCTCGTCGTCAACTGGTGGAACAACCAGCAGTGGCTCTGGGTGGTGCTCGGAATCGTGATCATCGTCGTGAACATCGCCATGGTGGCGTTGACGTTCCGCAAAGCCAAACTCGCCCCGCCGATTCCGGATCGCCGCGACGACGAGGACTAGTCGCCGGTCAGCCCGTCCCGCTGGTTGAGCAGGCCGCGAGCGCAGCGAGCAGCCGGGTCGAAACCACTACGCGCTCAACGTCTCCGGGCAACACTCCGACTGCTTCTCGGAGCTCTCGTCCGCGAATTGCGTGCGGTAGAGCTGTGCGTAACGACCGTTGGCCGCCAGCAGTGCTCGGTGATCACCGCGTTCGACGACGCGCCCGGCTTCGATGACCACGATCTCGTCGGCCGCGCGGATCGTCGACAAGCGGTGTGCGATGACGATCGACGTCCGCCCGTGCAGTGCTTCGCCCAGGGCCTCCTGGACGGCGGCCTCCGACGTCGAATCCAGGTGTGCCGTGGCCTCGTCGAGGATCACCACGGCGGGGTGGGCGAGTAGCAACCGCGCGATGGTCATGCGTTGGCGTTCGCCGCCGGAGAGTCGGTAGCCGCGTTCGCCGACGATGGTGTCCAACCCGTCGGGCAGGCTCTCGACGAGTTGGTCGAGGCGGGCCCGCCGCAGTGCGTCCCAGATCTGGTCGTCCGAGGCGTCGGGTTGGGCCAGAACGAGATTGGCGCGGACGGTGTCGTGGAAGAGGTGGCCGTCCTGGGTCACCAGGCCGACGGTGCGGTGCACCGATTCGCTGCGCAGATCACGGACGTCGACGCCGTTGAGACGGACCGCGCCCTCGTCGACGTCGTACAGACGCGTCGCGAGGCTCGCGATGGTCGACTTGCCCGCACCGGAACTCCCCACCAGCGCGACCATCGACCCGGCCGGGACGTCGATGTCGATGTCGTGCAACACCTGGGTACCGCCCCGGTTGTCCAGCTGCGCAACCTCTTCGAGCGAGGCCAGCGAGACCTTGTCGGCCGACGGGTAGCCGAAGGACACGTGGTCGAAGCGCACGCCGACGCCGTTCTCGGTATCCGGAACGTCGGCGGCGTCGGGCTTGTC
>NZ_BAFB01000175.1 GCF_000248075.1 Gordonia otitidis NBRC 100426
GTGACGACGGAGCCCAGGATCCGCGCCGGGGCGGCCACGGACAGGGCGGCCAAGGGTTCGGCCAGCAGCCACGCGGCGGATATCCGGGCGGTCAACATCCCGGCGGCGGATATCCCGGCGGCGGACATCCGGGGGGGTTCTCCGGTGGGGAACAGCCGACTGGCCCGGGAAAGCCCGACCCGGCGAGGTCGATGCGGCGGGTCCGCAACTTCATCATCGCCGTGATCGTGCTCGCCGCGTTGATCGCGCTCGGGTCGTGCGGGCTGAGTGCGCTCCGGGGGTCGTCCGGTGGTGACGCACGTGCGTACGTGAAGTCCCACTATCAGCGCGACAGTTCACTCGATGAGTCAGACGTCGATGCCTATGTCGCCGACGGTGATCCGTCGACCGTGTCGGCACAACTCACGTCCGCACAGAGCCCGACCGACCAGCGTGCCGGAGACACGTCGGGCGCCGGAAACGTTACGGGAACGCAGTTTCTCCAGTACCCCGACTATCTGATCGGGCTGTTCCCCTATGCGGCAGGCAAAACGAAGGTGATGGTGAGCCGTGACTACCGTTCCGGCTACAACCACTACCACAGCTATGTCGGCGGATTCTGGGTACCGACGCCCGACTACTCGGGGTCGGGCAGTTCCAACCGTGGCGGCGGCAGTGGCACCGGGAAATGACATCTGCCCGAACACGGCAGAACTACCACAGCAAGCACCAGACACGGGAGTACACACATGATCTCGGCCCACGCGATTGCCACCAACGCCTACTCCGCTGCTGCCTACGCGGGCGTCGGGGTGTTGCTGATGCTGATTTCATTCGCTGTCATCGACGTTCTGACGCCGGGCAACCTGCGGCACCAGTTGTGGGTCGACCGGAACCGCAACGCCGGAATCCTGGTCGGTTCTAATCTGGTCGCGGTGGCGATCATCGTCGCCGCTGCGATAGCGGCGAGCGAAGGCCGACTCGGCACCGGATTGGTGTACACCATCGTTTACACGTTCATCGGGCTCGCCGTGATGTGCATCGCGTTCGTCGTCATCGACCTGTTCACTCCCGGCAAACTCGGCGAGATCGTGATCGGCGCCGAGAGCCACCCCGCGGTCTGGGTTCAGGCTGTCTTTCACCTGGGCATCGCCGTCATCGTCGCCGCAGCGATATTGTGACGCTCGCCGACTCGGGGATTGACCCGGCCGACCGTTCGGAACCGAACGCCGACCGCGACGCCGCGCCCCGCTCACGACTCGCGCGAGTCGGACTCCTCGCCGTCGTGTTCGTCTGCGCGGCTTGTGGTCTCGTCTACGAACTGGCGTTGGTGTCGCTGGGTTCGTACCTGATCGGCAACACGGCCACCCAGGCGTCGATCGTTCTGGCCGTCATGGTGTTCGCGATGGGCATCGGTTCGTTGACCGCCAAACCGCTGCAGAAGCACGCGGTCACGGCGTTCGCGGCGATCGAGCTCGCGCTTGCGTTGCTCGGCGGATTGTCGGTGCTCGCGCTGTACGCCGCGTTCGCCTATGTCTCGCTCTACACCCAGGCGCTCGTCGTCGTCGCCTTCGTGCTGGGTCTGCTCATCGGTGCGGAAATCCCATTGCTCATGGTGATGCTGCAACGAATACGGAAGCAGGAGGCCGGTTCCGCGGTTGCCGATCTGTTCGCCGCCGACTACATCGGGGCCCTGATCGGCGGGCTCTGTTTCCCCTTCGTCTTGCTGCCCGTCTTCGGTCAGTTGCGTGGGGCGATCGTGGTGGGTCTGGTCAACGCCGTCGCGGGGTGCTTCCTCGTCTTCGTGATGTTCCGGAAGTCGCTGACGCGCATCGGGTTCGCCGCTCTCGGCGTGGCCGCTGTCGCGGTGATCGCCGTACTGATCGCCACACTCGTCTACGCCGACCGCTTCGAGGTGACCGCGCGACAGGCGATGTATCGCGATCCGATCGTCGCGGCAGAACGTACCCAATACCAGGACATCGTGATCACCGAGCGACGCGTCGGGTCCGGGCGCGACACGCGGCTGTATCTCAACGGCGACCTCCAGTTCGCGTCAAGCGACGAATACCGGTATCACGAGGCGCTTGTCCATCCCGCCATGGCCGACGCCGCGGCACTGAATACCGGCGCCGCCGGCGAGCGATCGCCGTTGTCCGTGCTCATCCTCGGCGGCGGCGACGGCCTCGCGTTGCGAGAGGTGTTGCGCTATCCCGATGCCCGTCCGACACTCGTCGAACTCGATCCCGAGATGATTCGCCTCGCGCGCACGGATGCCAGACTGGCCGACCTCAACCGTGGCTCCATGAACGATCCCCGCGCGCATGTCGTCACCGCCGACGCATTCACCTGGCTGCGGCACCAGCACGACAGATTCGACGTGATCATCGTCGACATGCCCGACGCAGACGAATCAGCCACGGCCAAGCTCTATTCGACAGAGTTCTATTCACTCGTCAGAGCGCATTCCGCGCCGGGCGGGCGGATCGTCGTTCAGGCGGGCTCGCCGTACTTCGCCCCGAAGTCGTACTGGTGCATCGGGTCCACGCTCCGTTCGGCGGGGCTCTTAGTGACGCCCTACCATGTCGACGTCCCGTCGTTCGGTGACTGGGGTTTCTTCCTCGCCGCGAGTGAGGGGGTACCTCCGCGCCTGCACGTCACACCGCCGGGGCCGATGCGTTTTCTCAGTGAACCCGAGTTGACGGCTGCTGCGGTATTCCCGCTGGACCGTCCGCCACTCGACATGCCGCCGTCGACGTTGATGGATCCGCGGATACTCCGTTACGCACAGGGAGAGTGGGCAACCTACTGATTCCCTGCGCAGTCAGCGAGGGTCGACGAAGATGTCGTACTCGACGGGCTCCTGGCCGCCGTAGACGGACAGATCGGTGACGCCGGCTTCGGCCAACGCCTCGACGTCGAGGTAGCACCGGCCGGTGTTAGTCGAGTCCTGTCCGAGTACGGCGACGGCCGCGTCGGCCATGATCTGTGGTGACCGCGAATGCGCGACGGCGTCGTCACCACCGAGCAGGTTGCGCACCGCCGCAGTGGCGATGGTCTATTCGGGCCACAGACAGTTGCTCGCGACCGCCGAGTCGGCGTATTCGGCAGCGAAACCCAGTGCCGCAAGCGTCATTCCGTACTTCGCCAGCATGTACCCCGGATGCTTACCGAGCCATTCAGAGCTCATGTTGAGCGGTGGCGACAGTGTCAAGACATGAGCACTCGGGGACTTGCGCAGGTAGGGCAGGCATTTCTGGGTGAGCAGGAAGGTGCCGCGTACGTTGACCTGCTGCATCAGGTCGAAACGCGACATCGGAAGGTCTTCCGTGGCCGTCAGATTGAGCACACTCGCATTGTTGATGCAGATGTCCACGCCACCGTAGGTGTCGACGGCGGTGTGCACAGCTCGGGTGACGTCGTCCTCGTTGCGTACGTCGCCCACGACACCCGTGGCCGTGCCACCTGCAGCCTCGATCTCGTCGACGGCCGTGTGGATCGTCCCGGGCAGCTTGGGGTGTGGCGCGTCGGTTTTGGCGAGCAGCACGATGTTCGCGCCGCGTGTGCCGAGCGCGGTGGCGATCGCCAGCCCGATCCCCCGGCTACCGCCTGAGATGACGGCGGTGCGCCCGGCAAATGTCTGCTCGGACCCTGTAGACGTTTCTGTGGCCACCGTGGCCCCTCTCCTGTGTCGATTCCGTGGGTCGGCGATCCCATGTCAGAAGCGCACTGTGTACACGAAATCTGTTGTGCGCCCTGCACAATCACACCCGAGCTCAGCTCGAAGCCATGCCGGGTTTCTCCCGAGAGCAGGCTCGCACATCCTCTGGCGAACGTCAAGACCGAGCGTTCGGTCGGCTTGGTCGGCAACGCCAAGCCGGATGTGTCGCGTACCGCTGCGTCACCAGCTCGCCGCAGCCACGCGCCGGAAGTTGCCGCCGGTCACCGCGACGACGTCGGCGTCCGACCATCCCCGCTGCGAGAGGTGTGCGCCGAGGGTGACAAATACTTCCGGGGCCATCCATTCGATCGGCCCCCAGCGCGTGTACGAGTCGTCGAACGACTCCGGGTGATCGCGGATCTCGGCCAGGAAGTCGTCGGCGTCGAAGGAATGGTCGGTGCTCACGCCGACGTGGTCGATCCCGACCAGTTCCACGGCGTATTCGAGGTGACGTGTCATCGCCTCGAGAGTCGGTGTGTTGGGGCCGAGGAAGATCCCCACGCCGGTGATACCGACGACGCCGCCGGTGCGGGCACATTCGCGTGCCTGCTCGTCGGTGATGTTGCGTGGATGGTCCCACACCGAGCGCATGCACGAATGGCTGTAGACGACAGGCTTGGTCGATACCTCGCAGAGGTCGAGCCCCGTACGTGCGCTGCAGTGCGACCCGTCCGGGACCACTCCCGCGGTGTTCAGTTCGCCGACGAGTCGTCGACCCCACGCGGTGAGGCCGGTGTCGGTGGTGTCGAGACAGCCGCTACCGGCGGGATTCGCGTGGTTGTAGGCGGGCAACATGGTTCGCACGCCGAGTTCGACGAGGCGGTGCACGTTGTCGAGGTCGCCGTCGAGAGGGTTGGAGTCCTCGAGGTCGAAGGCGACGGCGATCTGCCCGCGACCGCCGGCGGCATCGATGTCGGAGAGCGACGAGGCCACCGCGAGACGCGGGTGGGCCGCAATGGCAGACCTGAAGTGCTGCAACAGGTTCGTCGAGTCCGCGAAGGTCTGCGGCGAATATCCGACGTTGACCGACACGTACGTCGATCCTGGCCGGGAGAACCTGGTCAGATACCCGACGTCGGCATCGGGCTGCAACGGCAGACAAGCGTGCTGGTCCCAGAGAAGAGTCATCCGGGTTCCTTCCGGTCAAACAGTGGTTTCCGCCGCACGCGGGACGCGTCCTCGCGAGAATGGTCGCATGAACACCGACCTTCTTCGCGCACGCGATGCCTGACGGGATGGCGGTCCTGCTCGCGGTACTCGTGCTCGCCGCGGTGGCGGTGGTCGTCGTGCTCCTACGCACCAGGCGCGTCGTTGCATCACCGACTGAACGCGCCGTACACGCCACGCTGAACACCGCGTCACAGGCCGCTCGTCCGCTGCGCCGCGGCCTGACCGCCGAGTCTGCGTACCAGGCACTCGGGCCACTACGAGCACTCACCGCGACCGATGCGATCGCACTCTACGACGGAGACGGCACGCGTCTGGCCAGCGACGGCGAACCCCATGCCTGGGACGAGCAACTCCTCCACCGAGCCGACGAGATCGCCACCACTGCCGCGACCGAACTGCGTCGCGTCCTCCTGACCGATCCCGTGGGCGCGGACGCGAGGCTACGCGCACTCGTCGCCGAACCGATCGTCGTCGACGACCGCGGTGTCGGCGTGCTGGTCGTCGCGAGTACCAGGCGTCCGGGCCCCGGCATGCTCGGGGCGATCGCCGAGGTCGCCCGCTATGCGTCGAGCCAACTCGAACTCGCCGATCTCGACGCATCTCGTGCCCGCCTCGACCGTGCAGAGGTGCTGGCATTGCGCGCACAGATCAGTCCGCACTTCATCTACAACGCTCTCAGCACGATCGCATCGTTCGTACGCACCGACCCCGACCGTGCGCGTGAGCTCATCCTCGACTTCGCCGACTTCACCCGGTACTCGTTCCGCGCCGCGGGCGAGTACACGGTGCTCGCCGACGAACTGCGCAACATCGATCGCTACCTCACGCTCGAGCGTGCACGCTTCGGAGCCGCGCTCGATGTGCGGTTGCAGGTGGCCCCGGAGGTACTCGGCGTGGTGCTGCCCTTCTTGGCCCTGCAACCGCTCGTGGAGAATGCCGTGCGCCACGGTGTCGCAGCACGAGGCGGGGGAACGATCTCGATCGTCGCGCGTGACGAAGGCTCCGACTGCGTCATCACCGTCGAAGACGACGGCGTGGGGATGGATCCCGAGGTGCTGCGCTCGGGAGACATCGATGCACTCGACGCGTCAACGACCGCACCGTCGAGTGAGACCTCGGGCGCGCGTGTCGGCCTGACCAACGTCGACCACCGCCTGCGCGCGGCGTTCGGCAACGACTACGGTCTTGTGGTCGAGACGGGAATCGGAGCGGGCACGAAAGTCGGGATGCGCGTGCCGAAGTTCCGCGCGGGCGTGCGCGCACAGCACTCCTCGCCCACGCCACCGAGACAGACAGAGGCTGCCGCACAGAGTCAGGAGGCGGGTCCGCGATGACCCTCACCGTTCTCGCCGTCGACGACGAGCCGCCAGCGCTCGACGAGTTGGCATATCTACTCGCTCGTCGATCCGAGGTCGGCGAGGTCGTCCGCGCAGGGGATGCCACCGCTGCGTTGCGTGAACTCGCCGATCATCGGGTGGACGCCATCTTCCTCGACATCAACATGCCAGGGCTGTCCGGCATCGAACTCGCTCGGGTTCTGGCCAGATACTCCGATCCGCCGTCGATCGTCTTCGTCACGGCACACGACGACCGCGCTGTCGATGCATTCGACGTCGGCGCACTCGACTACTTGTTGAAACCGATTCGCGAGGAACGCCTCGGGCAGGCAGTCGACCGTGTGGTCGCCGCGCGATCAGTGGCCCCGGCTGCTCGTCAGGATGCAGCAGACGACGTGATCCCGGTGGAGCTCTCCGGGGTCACCTCGCTGATTCGACGCGACTCGATCTCGTGGGTCGAGGCGGTCGGCGACTACGCCCGCCTGCATTCGGACTCGGGAGCACATCTGGTGCGGATTCCGTTGTCGACACTCGAATCCCGCTGGAGCGAACACGGTTTCACACGGGTCCACCGCTCTTATCTGGTGCATCTGCCGATGGTGAGCGGGATGCGGACGAGTGGATCGGCGACTGTCGTCTGCATACGAGCGAACGGTACGTCGCCGGCAGTGGAGCTTCCGGTGAGTCGACGTCAGTCGCGGGAGCTGAAGGAACGACTGGTACACGACCCGCTGCGCGCCTATCGGGCGTCCGCTGGTGAGGACGCATGAGTCAACCGTCGACTCCTCGCCGAGAACGGGTTGTCCTTGCACAACGCCGTGGTGCGCGCATGGTCCGCACCAGAATCGAGGTGCAGGAACAGACCGAGGTCGGCGATGCACTGGTACGAGGCCTGATGCGCGCACAGCTCGGGCTCGCGCTGCGGCTCGGTATCACGACGTCGCTGTTGATCGCGGTCATCCCGCTGCTGGGCATACTGTTTCCCACCCTGAGCACCGCCAGATTCCTGGGAATCCAACTGAATTGGCTGGTGCTCGGTGTGTTGATCTATCCGATGCTCTATCTGGTCGGGCGCGTGTACGTCCGGTTCGCCGACCAGGCCGAAGACGACTTCCTCGGACTCGTCGACGACGATGCCGAGAGCTCGGCCGAAGTCGACTCTGACGTCGCGAACGACGACAGTGACGGTGAGACTGTATGACCGACAACGGCATTCGTGTTCTCACCGCGCTGGCGCTGCTCGCTGCAGCGGTCGCGACGGTCGTCGTCGGCGCGTACGGCGGCAGGCGCTCACGTACCACCTCCGATTTCCTGGTGGCCTCGCGAGCCGTCGGAGCGCGACGCAATGCGGCGGCGATCTCCGGCGAATACCTCTCCGCGGCGTCGTTTCTCGGAGTAGCGGGACTGGTCGCGAAGTACGGCGCCGACGCGCTGTGGTACCCGGTGGGCTTCACCGCCGGATATCTCGGCCTGCTGATGTTCGTCGCGGCGCCGTTGCGTCGCTCGGGCGCCTACACCGTGCCCGACTTCGCGGAGTTCAGGCTCGGCTCGAGGACAGCACGGCGCACAGCGATGGTGGTGGTGGTCGTCGTCTGTCTGCTGTACCTCATTCCGCAGCTGCAGGGTGCGGGACTGACGCTCAACATCCTCCTCGGCGCCCCCGTGTGGGTGGGTGTCGTGGTCGTGGGGGCGATCGTCGTCGTCAACGTAATCGGTGGCGGCATGCGTTCCATCACCTTCGTGCAGGCCTTCCAGTACTGGCTGAAGTTGACCGCCATCGGCATTCCGACGATCGCTCTGGTGGCCGTGTTCTTCGCCGATCGGCCGGCGCTGGGCGAGCCCGCGCCACCGCGTGTCTCCGCGGCGACAACCGTGGAGGTGACCACCGACGTCGTCGTTGCCGTTCCGGAGACGATCGGCGTGGAGGTGACCGGCACTCTCGACGGCCGACCCGTACACGACGCCCCCTTCCCCACCGCGGGCGAGCACACCGTCTCGGCAGGCAGCACGCTGTACCTACAGGCAGGCGCGGCGACGCCGGTGGTGGCGGGCGCACCAACGACAGGCGAGCGCTGGCTCGCGTCCGGCGGGGGATTCGGCGGCCCGCATGCGCTCTACGCCGTCTTCTCGCTGATCGTCGCGACGTTTCTGGGTGTGATGGGGTTGCCGCACGTGTTGGTGCGGTTCTACACCAACCCGGACGGGCGCTCGGCACGCCGCACGGCACTGACTGTCATCGTTCTGCTCGCGGTGTTCTACCTGTTCCCGCTTCTGCTCGGCGTGTTGGCGAGGGTCTACGTACCGCAACTCCTGATCACCGGGACGTCCGACGCGGCCGTGTTGTTGCTGCCGAGCGCGGCGGTCGGCGGTATCGCCGGTGAGTTGTTCGCCGCACTGGTCGCTGCGGGTGCCATCGCCGCGTTCCTCGCGACGTCGTCAGGGCTGCTCATCAGTGTGGCCGGTGCGTTGTCGACGGATGTGCTTCCCGGGCGGGTCCGTGACTTCCGGCTGGCAGCCGCGATCGGTGGTGTCCTCGCGATCGGCATCTCTTTCGCGGCGTCGGGACTCGAGTTGTCGCGCACCGTCGGATTCGTCTTCGCAGTGGCCGCGTCGACGCTGTGTCCGCTTCTGATGCTGGGCATCTGGTGGCGGGGCCTGACCCCCGCAGGTGCCATTGCAGGTCTCGCGGTCGGTGGTGTGTCGTCGGGCGTCGCGACGTCGTTGGCCGTTGCCGGGGTCGTCGACGACGCTGCCGGTCACGGATGGCCGGCGGCGATCATCGGATATCCGGCCGCCGTGACGGTGCCACTGGCGTTCGCCACCATGATCTGCGTGAGCGCGGCGACCCGTCGAACCCGACCCACCGACGTCTCACGCATCTTCGCGCGGATGCATGTGCCGGAACGTCTCGGCATGGGTGTCGAACGAGTGCCACGCGGTCAGTGAGATCGCGTCCCACGCGGAGCGGCAACGGATACGGGACGACCTCGCCTGACCGCTCGTCTGCCCTGACCACTCGTCTACGCTGACTACTCGTCTGCGCTGACCGCTCGTCTGCGCTGACCGCTCGTCTGCGCTGACCGACCGTTCGGCGCACGATCAGCGAGCTTCGTCGTGTGATCCACGACACCCCATTGCGGGTGATCTACCTCTCTTTCATGGTTACCGGGTATCCACATCACACGAATTCCTTCGGAGGCACCGTGTCAACCACTGAACGAGTACCGCAGGCGCAGAATGCGCCGACGGGTGAACAGTTCCTCGAGATGCAGCACAGCGAACAATTCCAGGATCTCCGTCGGACGTTGCGTCGCTTCGTCTTTCCGATGGCCGCATTCTTTCTGGTCTGGTACGGCATCTACGTGGCGCTCGGCGCCTTCGCCCACGACTTCATGGCAACGCCGGTGTGGGGCAACATCAACGTCGGTCTGGTCCTCGGCCTGCTGCAGTTCGTCTCCACATTCGTCATCACGGGCGCATACGTCCGCTTCGCCAACCGCGAACTCGATCCCAGGGCCGCCGCTCTGCGCGCGGAGATGGACACCGAGGTGGCCAACGAGGAGGTGGCCCGGTGAGCTCGTCGTCGACCCTGCATCTCGCCGCCGGAACGGTGGGCAACCCGGCCGCCAACATCGCGATCTTCATCGCATTCGTCGCGATCACGATGTTCGTGGTGATCCGAGCGAGCCGCAACAACTCCACTGCCGCGGACTATTTCACCGGAGGTCGTGCCTTCTCCGGCCCGCAGAACGGAATCGCGATCGCGGGTGACTATCTGTCCGCGGCCAGCTTCCTCGGTATCGCCGGCGCCATCGCCGTCTACGGATACGACGGCTTCCTGTACTCGATCGGATTCCTGGTCGCATGGTTGGTCGCACTGCTGCTGGTGGCCGAACTGCTGCGCAACACCGGCAAGTTCACGATGGCCGACGTCTTGAGCTTCCGACTGCGGCAGCGGCCGGTGCGGCTCGCCGCAGCGATCTCGACTCTCGTGGTCTCGCTGTTCTATCTGTTGGCTCAGATGGCCGGCGCTGGTGGCCTCGTTGCTCTTCTGCTCGACGTCGAGTCGCGGACAGGCCAGTCGATCGTGATCGCGGTCGTCGGCGCATTGATGATCGTCTACGTATTGGTCGGCGGCATGAAGGGCACGACGTGGGTCCAGATCATCAAGGCCGTCCTACTCATCGCGGGTGCGGCGATAATGACCGCGATCGTGTTGGGCAAGTTCGGGATGAACTTCTCGGAGATCCTCGGTTCTGCTCAGCATGCGATCTCGGGATCGTCGAGTGAGAAGATCGCCTCCCGCGATGTCCTCGCGCCCGGCGCCAAGTACGGCGGGTCGTTCGAGTCGAAGATCAACTTCATCTCGCTGGCCATCGCCCTCGTACTCGGCACCGCAGGACTGCCGCATGTGCTGATGCGCTTCTACACGGTGCCCACGCC
>NZ_BAFB01000174.1 GCF_000248075.1 Gordonia otitidis NBRC 100426
GCACACTGAGTTCCTGCAGCGCCTGCACGGCCTGCGGGATGGCCGCCAGGGTCGGGATGCCGACGTGTTCGATGAAGACGTCCTGGGTCGCGGCGGTGCCACCCTGCA
>NZ_BAFB01000173.1 GCF_000248075.1 Gordonia otitidis NBRC 100426
TCCGGGTGGCGATGCATCACGCCGTCAAGGACTGGGCCGACGGTGGGCTCACCGATATCGACCAGTTGGCACCGGCCTGCGATGTGCACAACCGTCGCGTCGGATCCAAGCCGGGTCAGTACACGACCCGCATCATCACCGACGGCCCGGATACGGGTCGGGTGGCGTGGCGGTTGAACGCCGCCCCAGGTATGCCGCCCAACCCCGAACACATCAACCGGGCCGCGGATGTGGCCGCCGACTTCCGCGATTATCTCGCCACCACGCGCGTCGAAACGTCGGCCACCACCGGCACCATCACCAACCTGGCCGATCGACGCCGCCGACACACACGTGCAGCAGATACAGATGCTGCGGGCCCAGGTGTAGGCACAGGTGCGGTTGTTGATGCAGGTGTTGGTGCGGTGCGGGAGGATGTCGATCGCGGCGACGTGAGCAGGTCGAGCGGTCGGGGCGATGCGCGTGAGAATCGCGCCGGCCCAGCAACACCCATATCGATCAGCGTTGTCGAGCACCACGCACTGACCGCGCTGCTCGACACCACACCCGAGCGCGCCGGTGAGCGCCGCGTCGACATCACCTGGAACCCACCCCGTCGGCTCGATCTCGACCCAGATCCCGACCCACCACCCGGCGACTATTCACCTGGCGGCATCGACCCGCCTCTACCCGACGCCGCCTGACCGTCGCATGTTCGCCACATCACACCCCGCCACCACACCAGGTGGCGGGGCAGGAGTGGTTGCCGAGCGTCGTGCTCGCCAGGGAATCACCCCGCCGTTCAGATGCCGCCGGCCACCACTAATTGTCCGGTCGCAACGCCACTCGCCGACGTCGCGATGGCCATCACGATCGCTCCGTAGGGCAGGCGCCACTGGGAATGTAGCCGGCGGAGTTCGATCGCGGGAATCTCGACCGAGGCGGAGAAATCCTCGCCGTCGCGGTCGAATGCGACTGCCTCTCCGTTGACGAACAGCTGCAACAGGGCGGCGTCGGATGCGCCGGTGATGTCGATGACGGCGGTCTGAGTTCCTGGACGTGTAGCGGCACTGAGTTCGATTGTGGGAGAAATGGCTTCGCCAACTGCTTGCCCCGCCGCGCTGCCTTGTGGCGCTTCGCTCGGGCGCTGCAGAGGTGGCAGCTCTGGCGTCGTCGGCGGAGCGACTCGTCGTCGGGAAACCTGTTCGTAGGCCCATCCGTAGGCGAGCAATGCGTTGTCGTCATAGGCTCGCCCGGCGAAGGTGAGGTTCACGGGCATACCGATGTCGCTCATCGTGCCCATGGTGACGTTGACAGTCGGGATGCCGTAGTGACGGATCATCGTGTTTCCGGTCGACACCCAGACGCCGTTGGCCATCGCTTTTTCATGGGCCTCAGGATTCACGTCCGCGTCAGCAGCTCCGACATCCAACGCGGAGGGGAAGACGAGTGCATCGAGACCCAACTCGTCGAGCCACTCCTCCAGGTCGATGCGGCGCAATTCCTCCAGCCCACGAACTCCGTCGGCGAGGTCGAGAATCTCATCGAGCTCCCGAATACCATTCGCAGCCCGTTGCGGATACCGGCTGATGTCGAGGTTGTACCGCGCGTAATACCCGTGCAGTTCATCGGGAATCGTGCCGTCGGCAAGCGGGAAGATCAGTGACCCGTCGACGTCGGCGAGGCGGCTCAGCGCCGGATCTCCGTTGGCCTGCAGGTAGTCGTTCCACGCCCATGTGGTCAGGTCCCACATCTCGGCGTCGAAGAATCCCTCTGGCAGAATTCCGCGCGCGTAGCCGTCGTGAGCATCGTCGCGGTCGAGTTCGTAGTTGGTGAGCGCGGGAAAATCCACGTCGATGATCTCTGCGCCCGCTGCCTCCAGGTCAGTGCGGGCACGGTTCCACAACTCGATGACCGACGGGCGTGGCGTGATCGGCCAACCGGCCTCGGGGTCGTTACCCAGGATGATCCGGGGGACACCGAAGCGTTTACCCCGCAACGCATCCTGATCGCGCAAGTGCTGATACGACTCGGGGCGTACCGAAGACGCCGCAGGCAACTCGACCCACGGCTGTGTGCGCCAGAAATCGCCGCGCGTGTCAGGGTCGTCGGTAACGAGGAGGTCGAGCAGTGCCAGCATGTCGTCGACGGTCCGCGTATGCGGCACGACGACGTCCATTGTCGGCGTCAGCGGCCAGTTACCGCGCACTGAGATCACGCCGCGCGATGGTGTGTATGCGACCAAGGCATTATTCGAAGCCGGGGACCGACCGCTCGACCACGTCTCCTCGCCGAGTCCGAAGGCGGCCATGCTCGCCGCGGTCGACGCACCCGACCCGTTCGACGATCCGGACAGATATGCGGCTGCGAGGTACTCGCGGTTGTAGGGACTCTCGGCTCTGCCGTACACGCCACGCTGCATGCCGCCATTGGCCATCGGTGGCATGTTGGTCAGGCCGAGGCAGATCGCTCCAGCTGCCCGCAAGCGTTCGACGGCGAAGGCATCCGACCCGGCAACGAGGTGCGCGAATGCGGGTGAGCCAGACGCCACGGTGAGACCTCGAACGCGATAGCTGTCCTTGGCGGTGTACGGGATGCCATCGAACGGTCCCCGCGCCTCGCCACGGGTGCGGCGTTCGTCCGAGGCGCGCGCCTCGTCGAACATCTCAGGGTTCAACACCGGAATCGCATTGAGCGTCAATCCATGTCGATCGTAGTGGGCGATGCGGTTCAGGTATCCGGCCACGAGTTCGACACTCGTGACGTCGCCGCACTCGAGTGCCCTACTCAGTTCGGCGATCGACGCTTCGACCAGTGAAGGTGTCTGCGCTGCCTCGCTCATGATCCGGCACCGACCGAGGGCTGTTGCTGGGTGATGCAGTGGATGCCGCCGCCTCGTGCCAGGATCTCCCGCGCGTCGATGGTCACCACACGCCGCCCGGGATAGACCGATGACAGGATCTCGGCTGCGTGTGCGTCGGCGTCGGGCTCGCCGTAGCCGCATGCGATGACGCCGCCGTTGACGACGAGGTGATTGATGTAGCTGTAGTCGACAAAGCCCTCGGAGTCGCGGATCGTCGCCGGTGCGGGAAGGTCGACGATGTCCCACGATCTGCCGGCCGCGTCGGTGGTGCCTTCGAAGAACTCGCGGAGTCCCTTGGTGACTGGGTGGTCGGGGTGATCGGGATTCGACTGGTGATGCAGGAGC
The DNA here is from genome assembly GCF_000248075.1 of Gordonia otitidis NBRC 100426. GTDB lineage: Bacteria > Actinomycetota > Actinomycetes > Mycobacteriales > Mycobacteriaceae > Gordonia > Gordonia otitidis. The sequence goes on from NZ_BAFB01000173.1 coordinate 3,188, forward strand.
AACGTGCCGGGGGATGGAATGGTGGCGACCATGTCGATGTGCCCGCGTGTCCCGAACCGCTCGTAGTCACGGGTCAGACCGCGCGGAACCCAGATGACCTTGCGTGCACCGATCGTCCGTGCCAACTCGGCTTCGATCGTCTCGCGCGTGGCGTACGGGTTGCGGTAGGGGTCGAGTTGCACCGTCTCGGTGACCAGTACGGTTCCCTCGCCGTCGACGTGGATGGCGCCGCCCTCCTGGACGAGCATGGAACTGATGACGGGAACGCCCGCCTGGCCTGCGACGAACCGTCCGATCTGACGGTCGTTGGTCCACTCCGCCCACTCCTGAGCGCCCCAGCCATTGAAAGTCCACGCGACAGCACCGAGTTGGCCCGAGTCGTCGACGACGAAGGTCGGGCCGATGTCGCGCATCCATGCGTCGTCGAGCGGTGCCTCGACGATCGTCACCTCGCTGGAGATCAGCGAACGGGCACGCGTGACCTCGGAGGGGTCCACGACGATGGTGACCGGCTCGAACTCGGAGACGGTATTGGCCACCTGGCTCCATGCCGCGTAGGCGGTCTCGGCGTCGGCTGCGCTTTCTGCCAGCGTGGTGTTGATGCGTGGAAAGGCCATCCACACACGGTCGTGGGGGGCGGTCTCGGCGGGCATTGTCCAGGGCATTGTGGGACCTTTCGATATTGATCAGACAATCAATAGCTAGAACGGTAAGGGGTTGCAACAGTGCCGTCAAGCGGAAGCCGGAGTTTTGTTGATTCGGCGATCAATAGCTGTTGACTCATCGATCAACAGACGTGATGATCGCAGTGTGATGGTGTCGAAGAGTCGGGTTCGGGCCCCCCGCAAGTCGCCGGCGGAACGCGCGGACGAAATACGTTCCGCAGCACGGCAGGTCGCCCGTGCCGAAGGTCTTCCCGCACTGACGCTCCGATCCGTCGGTGCGCAAGCGGGGGTCGCGCCCGCACTCGTCGCCCACTACGAGCCGAGTATGGAAGAACTCGTCGCGTCGACGTTCTCGGCGATTACCACCGCGGAAGTCGACGAGATTGCTGCGTTGTTGTCGTCGGAACCGACTGCCACCTCAAAGCTGCATCGGCTGATCACGACACTCACCGAACCGGGACGCGACGATGTCACGATCGCATGGACCGATGCCTTCAGCCTCGGTCGTGTCAACCAGCCACTCGCAGCCGCGGTGCGCGAGGTGATGGCGAGATGGCAGTCGATGGTTGCCGATCTCATCGGCGACGGCGTCAGCTCAGGGGAGTTCACCACCGACGACGCCGCAGACGTCGCCTGGCAGTTCCTGGGAATGATCGACGGGGTCAATTCGCATGCCCTGGTGCACTACGCCGCGGCGCCCGACCGCGGACGACTCGTGCGTCGCGCGATGGAGAATGAACTCGGGCTCGCACGTGGCGCTCTGCAATAGCAGTGTCGGTTCTCGTGACCGGGATGCCCGTCAGTCGTCGAGTCGTCCCGACAGCCGTTCGACACCACGGAACAAAGCGCTGTGGTCGAGTCCGCCGTCACCGTTGGCCCGGGCTGACGCCATCAGTGTTGCCACGAGTGAACTGAGCGGGAGGGCGAGTCCTGCCTCTCGCGCGGCAGAGGTGACGATCCCGAGATCCTTGTGATGCAGGTCGATTCGACCTCCTGGGCGGAAATCGCGACCGATCATGCGGTGCGCCTTGTGATCCAGAACAGTTGATCCCGCGAGGCCACCGCCGAGTACTCGTACCGCATTCGTCGTCTCGACGTCGTTGGCCTCGAGGAACACGATCGCCTCGGCGAGCGCCTCGATGTTGGCAGCGACGATCAGTTGATTCGCCGCTTTCACCAACTGTCCACTGCCGCTGGGTCCGACATGCACGACGGTGGCGCCGACCGCGTCGAACAGTGGTGCGGCCCTGGTGAACGCGTCGTCGGTACCGCCGACCATGATCGACAGGTCGCCGCTGATCGCGCCCTCCTCGCCGCCCGATACCGGAGCGTCGAGAAAAGCGTGCCCACCGTCGTCGGCGAACTGGGCCATTCGACGGGCGACGTCAGGTCGGATCGTGGAGAAGTCGACGATGACGGCTCCGGGCGCAGCGTGCGCGAATACGCCGTCCGGGGCGGTCAGTACCTTCTCGACGTCGGGGGAGTCGGGCAACACCGTGGCCACGATGTCTGCGTCCGCGACGGCGTCGGCGATCGAGTCCGCAGCCCGACCACCGGCGTCGACGAGGGCAGCGACGCGTGAGGGTGTGCGGTTGTATCCGACGACGCGATGCCCCGCGCGGACGGCGTTGATCGACATCGGACTGCCCATCACGCCGAGTCCGATGAACGCGATGGTCGTCATGAGCTGCACTCCTTCGTTCGGGGCCTGTGGGTTGCCGCGACTTGTGTGTTCATTCGTGCGCGCCTGATGCGAACTCCGGGATCCAGGCGAAGGGGTCGGGCTGCGTCTGCGTGTACTCGAGACTGAACCAGCCCGGGTAGCCCGCGGTGTCGAAGGCGGCGAAATGTCGCGCGAAATCGATTGTGCCGGTGCCGGGTTCGCTGCGGCCAGGTGCGTCGGCGAGCTGGACGTGACCGATCCGGTCGGCGTACCGGGAGATCACCAGGTCGAGATCATCGCCGTTGACGGCGAGGTGATAGAGATCGGCGAGCAGACGAATGTTGTCGACCCCGTGTTCGTCGCGGACGCGTCGGGTCACGCTAATTGCGTCATCGGCGACGCGAAGTGGATAGGTAGGTATCGCGCTGAGCGGTTCGAGGAGGATGTCGGCGTCGATGGTCGCCGCGGCGCGGGCCGCCGATGCCAGGTTCTCGGCGGCGAGGGCATCCTGCTCGGCGGGGTCCACGCCCTCGATGCGGTTGCCGTACAGCGCATTGAAACCGACTGTGCCCAGCTGCTTTCCGATCCCGATGGCAACTTCCACGCTGTCTCTGAACTCGTCGGACGTCTGCGGGTACGACAGCAGACCCCGTTCTCCTGCGGCCAGATCGCCTGCGGCGAGGTTCAGGTGTGTCAGCCGCATCCCGGCATCGGCGATCGCCGAGACGAATGCCTGCACATCGGAATCCGACGGAACCGACGCGCCGAACGGCCACCAGAACTCGACGGCGTCGAAACCCGCCTCGCGAGCCGCCTGCGGTCGACGTAGGAGTGGCAGATCGGTGAACAGAATCGAGCAGTTGACCGTCAATCGTCGGGTGTCCACCGCGTGCCGCTCCTGTCGTGCCGATGCTCTCGTTGGGAGGGTAGTCGGTGGCTCTGTCGGACCTGCACAGCCGTCAAAGCTCCGGGCGCGCGTTCTCTCTGTGTGCCGGCTATCGACCGCGCGGGACGAGATCAGCGTCGTGCCGAAGAAGACCTGCGAGAGCGTGGGGTCGAGCCCTGGCTCTACCGTCGAGGCATGGCAGCCAAAGGATTCGACTACGCGGGCGGGCGACCTCCTGGACGTGCGATCCGCGATGCGGGTGGAACGTTCGTGTGCCGCTATCTCACGGACGGTGGGCCGTCGCTGCCCGGGAAGCAGCTGATTGCTTCGGAGGTTCGGGATCTGCAGCAGAACGGGATCGCCATCGTCTGCAACTACGAAACGTACGCCGACCGTATGAAATCGGGGTACGACGGAGGAAAGGCTGATGCGCAGTACTCCAACGGGTACGTCGCGCAGCTCGGACTGGTTGGCGCGCCCGTGTACTTCTCCGCGGACTGGGACACCACTGAGGCGGATCAGGCGGCGGTGAACGACTACCTGCGAGGTGCGAGCGACGTGCTCGGAAAAGCCCGGGTCGGTATCTACGGCGGATTCTGGTCAGTATCGCGGGCGCTGGACGCGGGGGTGTGTACGTACGCCTGGCAGACCGCGGCGTGGTCGGGCAGCAATCGTGACCGTCGCATGCACATCTTTCAGGACACCGACGCGGGATATGTGAACGTCGCCGGGGTCGAGTGCGACGTCGACTACCGCTACCCCGACGATTTCGGTCAGTACCGCGGCTAAACGCGCGCCGACCCGGGGCGACACGAATGGGCGGATCGCTGGCCAAACCGGCGCGTGCCGATCAGGGGTGGCAGAGGTGATTCCGGAGGGGTGAGTGTTCGCGGCCGACACTGAGGTCGCGGTGGGTGCAGGGGCTGGGGGTTGACGTACAGAGAGCGCTGCTCTCTAATTGTGAGAGCGGTGCTCACTACGACGGCAGGGTGGTCTCATGTCAGCTCTTCGGCAACGTTCGACGGGCTCGGCTCAGCTGGTCTCGGTGGTTGCGATGATCGTGGCCGGTTTTCTGTTCGTGCTGTACCCGCTGATGCGCGGATTTGACGCGGAGGACAGTCGACACGGAGCTGACAGCTTCGCCGCATGGACATGGGCAGCCTCTCATGTGTGTGCCATGGCCGGTTTCGCACTGATCGCGGTGGCTCTGCGATTTCTCAGGGGCTGGGGCGCCGGTGTGGAGTTGACCGCCTGGTTGGCGGCGTCACTGCTGTTGCCCTATTACGGCGCCGAGGCTTTCGGACTCGCGGCAGTCGGTGAATGGGCGCGCGATACGCGCGAGTATGACGCGCTGGCCATTGCCGACGGCTTTCGCTACGCGGCTGTGCCGATGGCGACCTTCGCCGTCGGCTGGCTTCTGTTGGCGGCCGTCGGCCTCATTGTGATCGTGCGCGCGATCCGTGCGAGTGGGGCGGTCGTGCCCCGGTCGGCGGCTGCTGTCGCAGGCGCTTGCCTGGTCGTATTCCTACCGGTGTTCTTCGTGCCCGGACCACTGAGAATCACGCACGGGATGATCCTCGGCATCGCTCTGATCACTTGGGGTGTGGGAGTGTTCGTCGCACACGGGGTGCGTGCCACCCGAACTGCCGCACGAACTGTCGACGACACATCGGTATCGGTCCTGGGTCGCTGACCTTGTCGTAGCGTCAGACGGTGAATCGGCAGGGGTCGTGAGAGACGACGAGCAGGTCAGACTTCCTCCGACCTGCTCGCAATTGGTGCCCTCGGTGAGACTCGAACTCACACTGGACGGGTTTTGAAACCGATCCGCATAAAGCAATACCATACGATGTTCGTGCAGGTCAAGCAGCCGTAATTGCTGCTGGTAGAGGCTATTTCGGCTTAGATTCGTGTTCCATAAGGAACCTCTAGGGGACACGTGATCACCGAGTTTTGCTACACGCTGCTACACGTATTCAAGCAGTCTGCTACACGCTACTGTGAGGGGTATGGCGTGGACGCAACAGTTGAAGAGTGGCCGCTACCGTGCCTTGTACCGCGATGAGTACGGCAAGCAGAAGTCGGCGGGCACGTTCGACAAGGAGAAAACCGCACTCGGTAAGGCACAAGCTGCCGAGGACGAGGCACGCACACGCAAGCCCAAGGAAACGTTGACGTGGGGTGAGTGGCGTGAGCGGTGGGTGCCGACGCGGACCGTTGAGGCGTCGACCCTCGACAGGGACAACACTCGGATCACTGTTCACCTTGCGCCCAAGTGGGATACGGCGATGCTCTCGGACATTGACCGTCCAGCGGTCCAGGCGTGGGTGCGTGACCTGTCGCGGCCCAAGGATCAGGGCGGGGCCGGGTTGTCTCCGTCGACTGTCCGCAAAACCGTGGGCGTGCTGTCGGCGTCGTTGAAGGCGGCGATGCGTGAGGGCTTGATAGACGTGAATCCGTGTACGTCGTTGGAGTATCCGGCGATCCCGCCAAGCCCGGAACGGTGGCTGTCGACGGCTGAGGTTGACGCGATCCGCGATGTGCTCGCAGAGCAGTATCAGTTCACGTTCGAGCTGCTGCTCGGGACTGGTTGCCGTTGGGGTGAGGCCTGCGGCATTCACTGGGACGATGTGGACCTGCATCGCAAGGTCATTACGGTTCGCTGGTCGTGGGAGCGTCGCGCGCACTACATGAAGGCTCCGAAGACGGGGAAGACTCGCACGGTGCCGATAGGTGATCGGCTGGCGAAGCTGCTGGGGGAGCGGCTGGACGCGGAGGGGCTAGGAGCACCGCCAACCGTCGAGTACAAGGGCGGATCAAAGCCTCTGTACGGCTTGGTATTGCGTACCCCTGCCGGGACTCCACCTAACGGGACTTCGTTCGCTCATGGGCTCACTGCGGCTGGCAATGCCGCGATGGTCGGAGAGGGCGTGAACCGGAAGCGTGTGGGTGCTGTCCGTCCGCACGATCTGCG
>NZ_BAFB01000172.1 GCF_000248075.1 Gordonia otitidis NBRC 100426
AGCTCGCCGAGCGAATCCACCGGATGCCACGACGCGGAGTCGGGTAGCCGTGCGGGGGCATCGGCGGGCACCAGCCCGAGATAGGTCGAGGCGATCGTGCGACCACCGGGCACCCGATCCGGCGCCGAGAACACCGACAACTGCTCGAGGTGGGCGACCTTGCGGATGTCCATCGTCTCGGCGAGTTGACGGCGGGCGGTCTCCGACAGGGATTCGTCGGTGACCACACCGCCGCCCGGAAGTGCTAACGGCTGATTCTCGTCCTGCCGCCACAGCAGCACGCACAGCACGGGCTCGGCATCGGGAGTCGGACGTCGGACCTGGAAGACCGCGCTGAGCACTTCCACGCGCGCGGTGTCGTCGTCCTTGCGATGCTGCTCCGACTCGGCGACATCGGAGCGGTCTGACATCGGCGCGGGCATGCGCTCGATTCTAGGGCTCACTCCGCTCTGCCACGGCGGAGCGCGCAGCGGGGCGCACGAATTAGAGTTCGTCGAGCCTGATCAGTCCGTCCTGGATCGCGCGGGCGACCAACGACGCCTTCGTGCGTGCGGGTCGACCGGCGTCTGCATACTTCGCCCGGATGCGCGCCAGATGGGTGTTCACCGTCCCCACGGAGATCACCAACCTCGATGCGGCCACCGACTTGGAGTCGGTGAGCAGCCAGGTACGCAGCACCTCGACCTCCCGGCTGGTGAGCAACACCCGCGGATGACCGCTGTCGGTACCAGCGGCAGGCGCATTGTCGGGCTGGGCCGGAGCGGGCGCGACGGAGCGCAAGTGGGGATGGACAACGGGGCGTTCGGTCGCGGGCGGCGCGGTCACGATGCGGCGTGCGGCGAGACGCTCGAGTGCCTCCTGGCGCCGTCGGACTGCTTCAAGCGGGGTGGAGAACGATGATCTGCGCACGGGTATCGACGGTGCGATCGCGAGTGGGAGGTTGGATGCGGAGGCGGAGTCTTCACCGGCGCGGGGGCCAATCGTGGAGGTCATCGGTCTATCTCCTGTGATTCTTGTCGAGCAGTGGCGGTGTTGTCGCTGACCTCTTCGACGCTATTGCCGCAGGCGACCCCAGGAACGCGTAGTGCGCTACTCGAATCGGAGTACCGACGGTACCCACCGGACGGAGTGCTACGATTCAGGTGTTTTCGACCAACAGTCGAAAACCTGTCTCGGAGTACGAACAGCGTTCTCCGGTCGCAGCTTGAAGGAGTCACCCCCATGAGCATCACGAGCGACCGTCCGGTAGCGGTCCCCGAACCTGGTCTGTTCGACGCGGTGTGGACAGACGGCCCCAGTGGGTTCACCGGCGTGGAGCCGACCGCGGCGTGGGCAGAAGAGGTTCGTCGACTAGCGCGTGCGCGCAACGCCACACTACTCGCACATAACTATGAATTACCGGCGATTCAAGATGTTGCAGACCATGTCGGGGACTCCCTTGCGTTGTCGCGGATCGCGGCCGAGGTCGACTCCGACGAGATCGTGTTCTGCGGTGTCCACTTCATGGCCGAAACCGCCAAGATCTTGAGTCCCGAGAAGCGGGTGTTGATTCCCGACGCGAGGGCTGGGTGCTCACTCGCCGACTCGATCGCCGCGGACGAACTGCGAGAGTGGAAGCAGGAGTTTCCCGACGCGGTCGTGGTCTCGTACGTCAACACCACCGCAGAGGTGAAGGGCCTGACCGACATCTGCTGCACGTCGTCGAATGCGGTGGACGTGGTGGCCTCCATCGATCCCGAGCGCGACGTGTTGTTCCTTCCGGACCAGTTCCTCGGTGCGCACGTCAAGCGTGAGACCGGCCGCGACAACATCCACATCTGGGCGGGCGAGTGCCACGTGCACGCCGGCATCAACGGTGACGAGCTGACCGAACAGGCGAACTCGCACCCCGACGCCGATCTGTTCATCCATCCTGAATGTGGTTGTGCGACATCGGCGCTCTACCTCGCGGGCGAGGGTGCGGTCCCCAACGACCGCGTCAAGATCCTGTCGACGGGCGGAATGATCGACGCCGCACGCCAGACAGGGGCCGCACAGGTTCTCGTCGCCACCGAGATCGGCATGCTGCACCAGCTGCGCAAGGCCGCGCCCGGGGTCGACTTCCAGGCCGTCAACGACCGCGCGTCGTGCCCCTACATGAAGATGATCACGCCCGCGGCATTGCTGCGCGCGCTCCGTGAGGGCCGCGATGAGGTGTTCGTCGCCGACGACGTCGCCGAGCGTGCACGTCAGAGTGTCGAGCGGATGATCGCGATCGGCAATCCCGGGTCGGGTGAGTGACTCGGTGAGCGCGTTCGTCGGCCAGCAGGAGGCGGCCGAGCAGCTCGACCTCGTCGTCACCGACGAGGTGCGCACCCTGATCCGGACCGCGCTCGACGAGGATCTCCGCTACGGCCCCGACGTCACGAGCGCCGCAACGGTTGCGCCGAATGCCACGGTCGACGCCGCGATCGTCAGCCGCGCCGACGGCGTGATCGCGGGACTCCCTGCGGTGCTGGCAGTCCTCGACGAGGTGGTCGGCGCGGGAGCCTACGAGGTGACAGCATCGGTGGCCGACGGCACGCGGATTGCCGCTGGCGACGTCGTCCTCGCTCTGCGCGCGCCCACTGCAGCCTTGCTCACGGCCGAGCGGACAGCGCTCAATCTGGTGTGTCACCTGTCGGGGATCGCCACCGCGACAGCGCGCTGGGTCGACGCGGTGGCAGGCACCGACGCGAGGATTCGCGATTCACGCAAGACACTGCCCGGGATGCGGTATCTGCAGAAATACGCTGTGCGCGCAGGTGGCGGTGTGAACCACCGCATGGGACTCGGTGACGCCGCGTTGATCAAGGACAACCACGTCGCGGCGGCAGGCTCCGTGAGCGCGGCACTGACCGCGGTACGTGCGGCCGCCCCCGACCTGCCGGTCGAGGTGGAAGTGGACTCTCTCGAACAGCTCGACGAAGTGCTGGCACTCGCACCCCAACTCGTGCTACTCGACAACTTCGAGCTCTGGGCCACCCAGATGGCGGTGTCCCGACGGAACAACCGATCGCCGCAGACCAAGCTCGAATCATCCGGCGGCCTCACGATCGACCAGGCCGCCGACTACGCCCGCACCGGCGTCGACTATCTGGCGGTTGGGGCACTGACGCATTCGGTGACCGCGCTCGATCTCGGTCTCGACATCCCGCTCTGAGCCGACACCCGCACAGCACTGTGGCCCACGGGTCGAAGCCTGTGGGCCACAGTGTGTTCAGCGCGTCGTGTTCGACGCCTGCTATTGAATTATGTTTTCGGCCAACGACTTCGGTCGGTACCGCGCCGTGGTCACGATGCCAGGATCACTCGGATCGTTCGTGACGACCGTGGCCGACGCCGGTGTCTCCGTGGACGGCGACGGTCGGCTCCGCAACATCGGTGCGCTCGACGAGATCGGCGAACTCCTCGTCGAGGTCGACCGACTGGATGCCTGCGGCTGCCGGAGCGGCGGTCTCGACGATCTCCTCGCGGACGGCTGCGGCGCGCTGGTCGTCGAAGCTCTGCGTCTTGAGTGCGACCTCCTTGATGAAGAGGATCGCGACGAAGCTGATGGCGGCCATGATCCCCGCGATGAGGAAGATGCGTGCCGTGCCGTCGCCGTATGCGCCGCGCACGATGTCGGCGATCGGCTTGGGCAGGTCGTTGAGGTTCGACAGTCCGGCCGCCGTGCCGCCGCTCTGCGACGGGTTGATGCCGAGTGCGTTGAGCCCCTTCGCGATCAGATCGGTCACGTGGGTTGCCAGTACTGCACCGAGTACCGACACTCCTGCGGCGCCGCCGAGTGACCGGAAGAAGGTGACCGTCGAGGTCGCCGATCCGAGATCGTCGGGGGAGACGTTGTTCTGAACCGCGAGCACGAGGTTCTGCATCGTCATACCCATGCCGAGGCCGAGGATGAACAGGAACGCTCCGATGACGACCATGTCGGTGTGGGCGTCGATGGTCGACAGCAGGCCGAAGCCCAGAGTCATCATCGCCGCACCGGCGACCAGGTATGCCTTCCAGCGACCGAAGCGGGTGATCAGGGCGCCGGACACGGTGGCTGCGATCATCGAGCCCAGGATCATCGGCAGCATCAGCAGGCCGGCAGCCGTCGGGGAGTGGCCGCGCGCGATCTGGAAGTACTGACCGAGGAACACTGCACCGCCGAAGAGTGCGACACCCACCGAGACGCTGGCCAGGGTGGCCAAGGCGATGGTGCGGTCGCGGAAGAGGCGCAGCGGGATGATCGGGTCCTTGGCACGCGACTCGACGAACAGTGCGGCTGCGATCAGGACCACTCCGAGAGCGACGAGGCCGAACGACATTCCCGATGTCCAGCCGAAGCTGTCGCCTGCGAGGGTGACCCAGATGAGCAAGGTGCTCACACCCGCGGCGATCAGGAAGGCGCCGAGGTAGTCGATGTGAACGTTCTTGCGGACTGTCGGGAGGTTGAGTGTCCGCTGGATCACGAGCAGCGCGATGACAGCGAGCGGGACGCAGACGTAGAAGGTCCAGCGCCAGCCGAGCCAACTGGTGTCGACGATGACGCCGCCGATCAGCGGTCCCGCGACGGTCGCGATCGACATCACCGCGGCGATCGGGCCCTGGTAGCGGCCGCGCTCACGCGGGCTGAACATCGAGGCGATCACGATGACGACCAGCGCCTGCAGGCCACCGAGACCAAGTCCCTGGATGACACGGAATCCGATGAGCATGCCCACGGACTGGGAGAGTCCTGCGAGGACCGAACCGAGCGTGAACAGAGTGAGCGACGCCTGGACCAGGATCTTCTTGCTGATCAGGTCGGAGAGCTTGCCCCAGAGGGGTGTTGTGGCGGTGGACGCCAACAGTGTGGCGGTCACCACCCAGGTGTACTGCCCCTGCGTCCCGTGCAGATCCGTGATGATGACGGGGAGTGCGTTGGACACGATCGTCGAGGAGAGGAATGCGACGAACATGCCGAGGAGCAGACCGATGAGTGCTTCGAGTTTCTGTCGGTGCGTCATCGGTGCATCCGCTGCGGGAGTGACCTCCCGCGTAGCGGCCTGCGCCGAGTTCCGCGTAGCGGATCGCGACATGGGAGAACCTCCTGCGGTAGTGGCTGATCCCGCGCGGTCCACCGCGCGGGAAAGAGTTCGGGATAGGGCTGAGATAGCCGACCGACCGGCTGGCACAGAAGCGACATCCACACCAGTTAGTTGAATATCGCAACTATAACCATCGATAGTTGTAACGCGCAACTATCTCGAGTATTCCCGGGTTCGCGAAGATCTTCGCTGTGACGCCGCTCGCTGTGGTGATCGGCCCGCAGTGAACATGCCCGCGTGGTGATGTGCCGCTGTGGTGATGTGCCGCTGTGGTGATCGGCCGCTGTGGTGATGGTTGCCGGCAGGGTGCGGTGGGCGTGGAGAGGAGTCCTAGTCGGAATCGGTGTCGAACTCTGCGTCCTCGACGAGCAGGCGGTTGAGTAGCGAGGTCAGCGTTCGGATCTCGTCGGGGTCCCATTCGGACAGCCGCGCACGCCAGTCGGCGACAGCGGCCGCGGTGACACGTTCGACGCGCTGGCGACCGGCGGGCGTGAGTGACACCTGGCGTGCGCGTGCGTCGTGTGGGTCGGCATGTCGCTCGGCGAGGCCGAGCCGGACGATGGAGTCGATCTGCCTGCTCACCGTCGACTTCTCGAGGCCGAGTTGTGAGACGAGGGTGGAGACGGGGAGCGATCCGTTCGCATGCGCGAGCATCGCGATCAGCGGATACGTCGACGGGTCGAGCCGGGGATCGACCGCACGAGCGCGCGTACGGAGTCGGATGCGACCCTGGCGCATGAGGTCCGCGAAACCGTTCTCGAGTGCGGTGATCGGGTCGTCGGAGAAATCGGGGTCCAGCGGGTGATCGTTGTTCACGAGGCGGTCGGTGTTCACGGGGTGATCGGTGTTCACGGGGTGATCGGTGTTCACGGGGTGATCGGTGTTCACGGGGTGATCGGAGCGAGCGTCGCCCATCTGCGGCTGGTCCTGTTCCTCGTGGTTCGGCGGATGATGCGGCACACAGTACCGCGCGTCCCTTCCTGGCTCAGGATTCGAAGCGATCGGTCGGTGCGCCTGGGGG
>NZ_BAFB01000171.1 GCF_000248075.1 Gordonia otitidis NBRC 100426
CAGGTTGAACGAACGCAAGAAGTCCAAAAAGGCTGCCCAGGAGGCGAAATCATGACTGCGAGCACACCGCCACCGTGGCCGCCGCACACGTGGTCGAAGTACGCATGGAAAACGA
>NZ_BAFB01000170.1 GCF_000248075.1 Gordonia otitidis NBRC 100426
CCGACGCGCGAGCCCCTCGCACATACCCCTCGACGTCGAGCATGTCGCGTCCGTAGCCGCGTCGTGGTTCACGTTTGGCCGGTGTCTCCTCGGTGAAGTGCGCAGGATCGCGCGGACTCGCACCGTAGACCATCGCCGTCGATCGCAGGACGAGGCGCTTGACCGAGGGGCTCCGCTGGCATGCTCCGCACACCTGCATCGCGCCGAACAGATTGAACTCCTTGATGGCGGCCGAATGGGGGGCCGTCTCCATGATCGACGTCGCCGCGTGCACCACGGTGTCGACCTCGTAGTGCGAGATGGCCTTGGCGATCGCAGGCCTACGGATGTCGAGACGCAGGAACTCCGCCCGCCCCATGCGACGCATCAGGTCCTTACGCGGCACCCGGGAGTCGACGGCGATGACACGCTCGACGTCCGGATTGGCCACGAGCGTGGCGACGAGGTAACCACCGAGGAAGGTCGACGCCCCGGTGACGAGCACCGTACGTGGGACCTGGCGTATGTCGGAGCGAGAACCGTCGGGCATGGTCGCAAGGCTAGTCGGACAAAAAAGAACCCGCACTCAGGCGGGTTCTTTGGTGCGCGGTCTACTGTGACCGCGATCGAGTCGGTGGCGCGCAACGGCACGCCGCCGACTCACTTACCGAGTTTGCGACGCTGCACGCGAGTCCGACGCAGAAGCTTGCGGTGCTTCTTCTTCGACATGCGCTTGCGGCGCTTCTTGATCACTGAACCCATCGGGGCACTTCCTTACCTACACGGTCTCACGCGGTTTCACGGCACGCTGTCGTCGGCACCCACCTGGTGGTGAGGCCTGCCCGCCGGAACCTTGCGGCGAGATCAGCTACGCGATCATCAACACTACCGGGCGGGGTCGCAAAGAGAAAAATCAGGTCGTATCCGGTGCACACCACAACTCCTGCCGACGACACGCGATGGTCGCTCGACAGGAGTCACGGACACGTCTCGATGCACCGGGCGGGCACGGACAAGCGCACCCGAACGGCAACTAGCCTGCGTCGAAGTAGGACGTCTCCAGGTAGTCGTGCACCGCCTTGGCGTGCACCCGAAACGAACGACCCACGCGCACAGCCGGAAGCTCTCCGCTGTGGACGAGACGATAAACGGTCATCTTCGAGACGCGCATCAGGGATGCGACCTCGGCGACGGTCAAGAACTGCGACCCTGAAGCCGCGTTGCCGACCGCGCCAGACCTGTCACCAGGAGTCTCTGCTGCCATGAGTTACTCATACCTCCGGAGCACGCGTCGCGGCCGCCGGCTTCCCCTCCGGCGGACACCAGACACGCACGTGCTTGAAGCAGCTTAGCGTGGCAGATGTGAAAAAAGCGACGTAAGTGGCCTGGATTTGCATTGTTCAACGCCACTGACCACAACATACTGGGGTTTTGGCAAGAAGAAACCCTAAATATTGGGTACTGGCCGTCGGGCGTGGCAGCCCGATCAGGCCCCTAAACCCTCAACGTCGGGTCGACGTCCCGCGCGTGCGCTGGCCTCCGCACAGGCCTCGGTTGCCCGATACATCGCTGCTCGTGCACCGTTTTCCTCCAGCACGCGGATCGCAGCCGCCGTTGTTCCGCCCGGCGATGTGACAGCCGCACGCAGGTCAACGGGCGAGATCCCGGAGTCGCTGAGCAGAATGCCCGATCCGCGGATGGTCTGCACCGCGAGTTCGCTGGCCTGCACGCGTGTGAGGCCGAGCGCCACACCCGCGTCGATCATCGATTCGGCGAGAAGGAACACGTACGCCGGTCCCGATCCGGAGATCGCGGTGACGGCATCCATCTGCTTCTCGGGTACGACGAGCACCTTGCCGACGCTCTCGAGCAGCCCCACGACGGCGGCGAGCTGCTCGGGGTCGACATGGCGTCCCGGCGACACGGCCGACATCGCCTCGTTGACGAGCATGGGGGTGTTGGGCATGACCCGCACGACCGGCACGCCCGCGGGCAGCGCGTTCTCGTAGCGCGCGATCGGTACGCCCGCGGCGAGGCTGACCGTGACGCGCTCGGTGTCGCCGTTGTCGTCGACGCGTGCGAGTTGACGCAGCACGGAGTCGACGATGTCGGGCTTGACCGCGACGAACACGTACTGGGCACCCTCGACGGCGGTGGGCACATCGGTGACCAGCACCCCGTACTCCTCGGCGAGTTCGCGGGCGCGCGCCTCGTTCGGCTCTGCGACCACCAGGTTCTTGGGCTGGTGCCCCGCTGTGACGAGCCCGGCGAGCAACGCCTCACCGATCTTGCCGCCGCCGATGATGGCGATCCGTTCACTCACGTCGTGCTGCCTTTCTGGTCAACCCGGGGGTCGGTTCAGTCCTGTCGCTGCGGTATCAGTGCAAGCTGACGTGACTGCGCGACCACGGTGCCTGTCGAGTCCACCACGAGATGGTCCTCCTCGAACATCCCGGGTCCCACCTCGGTGCTCGACGCGGCGAACCGCAGCCATCCCGCCGCGAGGCGTCGCCGCACGTAGGTGGTGAGCTGGACAGTCGGCGCCCAGCCGAAGAGCGCGAGGTTCATCACCACCGGTGGTGAGATGTCGCAGACGAGCACCGCGAACTCGACGTCGGGCTCGGTGTTCTTCGGTCGTGTCCACCCGCGGACCACCGGCTCTCCGGTCTCGCCACGGGCGACGGGAAAGCTGGTGGGGTCGAGCACGACGTCGAGGGCCGAACCGAGATGCATGACCTCGGCGATCGGCGACCCGTCGATCTCGATTCCGTCCGACGTCGGTTCGGGCTGCAGGTCGTCGAGGACCGACGGCGACGAGTGATGCGGCGTGCCACTGTCGGGACGTGCGAGCGTCACCGACGACGACACCATCAGTCGTCCGTTCTGACTGAGGCCGACGGTCAGCAGCGTGACGGTGCGACCGCGTTTGCGCAGCCTCACCGCGAGGTCGACGCCGGCGGGATCGGGTGCTGCGAGGTAGTCGCTGGCGATGGCGACGGGTACGAGGTCGCTCGCCGAGGGCCGGGACTCGTCGGCGTCGACGAGGTCGTCGTATGCCGTCAGTGCTGCGCGCGCGACGAGCATCTGCATCGAACCACCGTGCACCTTCGGGCCGATCGTGAATGCCGGGTCGATGACAGCGCGGTAGTTGACGTCGCCGGGACCGTCCGAAGGGTGCAGGGTCAGCAGTTCGGCGATCTTGTCGCTCATTCGGGGTCGGTCTCCTGGTTCGCGAGGTCGGGCTCTGGTGGCGGATTCGTCGGGGTGCGGCCGGCAGGGGGTGAGGTCGGGGCGACCTCTCGGCGCAGATTGGTGCGAGCGAAGTCGAGAGCTCGGGACAGGAGTGCGGCGCGTTCGGGTTTGGTGCGGGCCGACCCCGTGCTGACCTCGAGGATGACGCCGCCCGCGAAGTCGCTCGCGGCGAGACGGCGGCACACCTCGACGCACGGTTGCGAGCCGTCGCCGGGAACCAGGTGCTCGTCGGTTGCCGCGCCGCTGCCGTCGGCGAGATGGAGGTGTGTGAGCCGTGAGCCCATGCGCTCGAACAGCGCGACGGCGTCGACGCCCGCGGTCGCCGTGTGTGAGAGATCGAGGGTGTAGTGCGCGTACCCGTCGTCGGTGGGATCCGTCGACTTGCCGAACGCCGATGCCGCGCGTCCAGGTCCTCCCCCGCGTGCGTTCAGTCGCTGCGCGGACCGCTTGCCCGCGCCGAAGAGTCGGTCGCCGCGCATCGGGAACATGTTCTCCACCGCGACGGCGACGCCGGTGTTCTCCTCCAGTTCCGCCACGAGGTCGTCGAAGGCAGCGGTGTAGGCGCGTTGCCATCGGAAAGGCGGATGCACGACGACGGTCGGCGCTCCGAGGTCCTCGGCAGCCGCGACGGCGCGTGCCAGTTTGGCCTGCGGATCGCGGCCCCACACCCGCTGCGAGATGAGCAGGCACGGCGCATGGATGGACAGCACCGGCACCTGGTACCGCTCCGAGAGGTATTCGACGTGGGCGATGTCCTGACTGACCGCCTCACCCCACACCATCAGTTCGACACCGTCGAAACCCAACTCGGCCGCGTACGCGAACGCCGCCTCGGTGTTCTGCGGATAGACCGAAGCCGTCGACAGCCCGATCGGGATGTCGGCCATGGGGTTGATCATCAGGCGCTCACGTCGCGAGCAACACCAACGGACCGATGGTCACGATCAGGCCCACACCGAGCGCGAGCAAGGTGGTGAACAGATCACGCGAATGCCGGACGGCATGCGTGAACGAGACGATGCCGAAGATCACCAGAACCGCCAACACCAAAGCGAAGTAGACGTTCCAGCGCCAGAGTTCCGTAAATCCCCAGAACAATCCGACACCGACCGCGAGTCCGAGAATCGCCTCGCCGATGACCAGGAGCCATGCCTTCGCGGGCGATCGCTCGGCGGAGCCGGTCTTCGCCGCCGCGGAGTCCGCTGGTGCTGCCTTCTCTGTTGCTCCCCTGTCCGCTTCTCGCGTGCCGGCGGGCGCGTCGGCGGATTCTGTGTCGGCTGACGCCTTGGCCGCCGGCGTGGACGTCTCGGCGTTCTCGTGCGCGGTGGCGTCGACTGTCGCTGCCGAGTCTTCGACGTCGACGTTGCCTGCTACGGTGTCGTCGGCTGCGGTGTTGCCTGCTGCGGTGTCGTCGGCTGCGGCGTCGTCGGATGCGGTGTCGTCTCTGTCGGGATGGGGGTCGAACGCGGAGTAGGCGTACGAGTGCGGGGCGGTCTCGCCGATCCGATCCGCGGCGGGTGTCACGTCGAGCGTGTCCTCGACGATCTCCATCGCCGTCGTCTCCTCCAACTCTGCAGCGCGCCGGCCCTCTCCGGGTTCGTCGTGCCGATCGTCGGCGAGCGGGGCGGCGTCTCCGCTGTCGGCGACGCCAGCAGCCGGGGTCCGCGCGACGGCCGTGTGGACCTGATCGTCGGACTTCCGGTCGCCGGGGGTCTGGGGGTCGGGTGTCTGGGCGCCGGGGGTCTGGGCGCCGGGGGTCTCGACGTTGCCGACACGCGAGTCGGAACCGAGATCGCTGCGAGGCTCGTCGAACCTGTTCTCGGTGGTGCCGGTCCCGGTCGTGGCAGCCTCGGTGGTGTCAGCCTCGCGCTTTGCAGCCTTGCGCTTGGCGGCCTTGCGCGCGAACCATCCGCGCTTCTTCCTCGGCTTGTCGCCGCCTCGGGCGTCCCGCGCGGTGGAGCGCTTGCGACGCTTCGCGTCGGTGTCGTCATCGTCGTACTCCGAGAACGAGCGGTAGGCGTCGAAATCGTCGTCGATGACGTCGGCGAAGCGTCCCGGCCTGGCGGGCGGCGCGTCGAGTTCGACACCCACGAGGTCGTCGGCCTCGACCAGCCGCACGTCCTCGTCGCGCGGGTCCCCACCCTGCAAGTCACCGCCCTCTAGGTCACCGCCGTGCACGTCGTCGCCGCCGACGATCGGGATGATCCCGGTGACGGCATTGGCGTGCTCGTCGTCGGCGGTGTCGGGAGTCCGCGGGGCCGGAGGCGAGGGGCGGACGCCGGACGTGGGCTCGGTGCGCGAGACCCGCTCGGCGACGGCGGCAGCGTTGAAGTCGCGAGTCTGGGGTGGGGCGTCGTAGACCGACCTGTCGAATCCCGTGGTCGACCCCGCGGGGTCGGCCGAATCCTGCAGCGGCCGGCTGTCGGAGGCTCGGCGCGGGACCGGGCTCGACGATCGGGGGAAATGCTCCGCGGCGTCGGACGTGGTCGGCGACGTCGGGGCGTCGGTGATGCGCGGGATCTCTCCGGTCAGTTCCGACACCGACACCGAGCCGTCGCGACCCGCGCGCCGTCTGCCACGTCCCTCGGCGCGCTTCTCACGCTCCTCGTCGGCAATGGCGGCGTCGCGACGCGCGAGGAGTTCGGACACGGAGATCGGGCGCGATTCCGCCGCCGAATCGCCTGATCCGCCAGAGGGTGACCCCGGTTGCTTGGCCATCGAAATTCGCTCTCCGTCCTCGCCGTCGTCGTGACGACCGCTTCGCCGCAGCCGTGTCAACCGCGCCGTCCGTCCGTGCAGGCAGCTCCGGCGCAGCGTCCTGAGCGCCTAGCGGGAGCTGTTGGTCGCGGCTGGTACCGAACCCGCCGACTCTGCAGTCTCTGTCTGTTCTCTGGTGTCCGTGAACTCCGTGTCGAGGAACTCGGTGTCGAGACGACGCAGGATCACACCCTCACGCAACGCCCACGGACAGATCTCCAGTGTATCGACCGACAGTGCGCGCATCGCCGCCTCCGCGACCAGCGCGCCCGCGACGAGCTGACCGGCTCGGTCGGCGCTGACGCCCTCGAGTTCGGCACGGTCGTCGCGGGTCATCCGGGAGATGAAGGAGATCAACTGCCGCAGGCCGCTGGCGGTGAGCTGGCGCTTCACGCGCAACCCTGCACCCGACGGTGCGGCGCCGGTCAGTCGCGCGAGACTTCGGAACGTCTTCGACGTCGCGACCGCGAGGTCGGGTTTGCCGGCCGCACGCAATTCGCGAGCGGGATCCCTGAGCTCCGCGTCGAGCCAATCGCGCAGTACGCCGATGCGTCGTCGGTCCGGCGGATCGTCGGGAAGCCATTCGCGGGTCAGCCTGCCCGCGCCCAGCGGAAGGCTCAGCGCGACGTCGGGTTCCTCGTCGACGCCGTTGGAGATCTCCAGTGATCCGCCGCCGATGTCGAGTGCGAGGATGCGACCGGCGCTCCAGCCGTACCACCGGCGCACGGCCAGCGACGTCAGTCGCGCCTCGTCGCGTCCACTGAGCACCGTCACCCGCACGCCGGTCTTCGCGGCGACACGGTCGAGCACCTCGTCGGAGTTGGTGGCGTCGCGCACCGCCGACGTCGCGAACGCCATGGTCTGTTCGCAGCCGGACGTCGCGGCGATGTGGGTGAATTCGTCTACCGCGTCGACGAGCGACCGGGCACCGCGCTCGGTGAGCCTGCCCTTGCCGTCGATCTGCTCCGCGAGGCGCAGCACCGACTTCGTGGAGCTCATCGGAGTCGGATGTCCGCCACGATGGGCATCGACGACGAGCAGGTGGACAGTGTTGCTGCCCACGTCGAGCACTCCTAAACGCACGGATACACGGTAGTGCGTCGACGATTCGCCACGTTGCGGGGGTGACGGAACACACGAGTGCAGTCGGACGGCGCACCGTCGATGCGGTTACCGTGAACGGCGTGCACAGTCCCACCCGTACCGCACAGATCGCCCCGGCCCCAGAGGTACCGCTCGACTTCGCGCGCGAGTGGTACGAGTTCTTCGATCCCGCGGACCCCGAACATCTCATCAATGCCGACCTGACCTGGCTGTTGTCACGCTGGACGTGTGTCTTCGGCACACCGGCGTGCCAGGGGATCATCGACGGCCGACCCGACGACGGCTGCTGCAGTCACGGGGCCTATCTCACCGACAAGGACGACCGGAAACACCTCGCGAAGAGCGTCGCGATGCTCACCCCTGACGACTGGCAGTTCCACGAGAAAGGTTCCGGCAAGGATGCCCTCGGCAAGAAGGGCTACCTCGAGGAGGGCGACCTCGACGACGAACCCGCACTCAAGACGCGAATCCACAAGGGCGCGTGCATCTTCCTCAATCGTCCCGGCTTCGATCGTGGTCCGGGGTGCGCGCTGCACGCGATGGCGTTGCGCAAGGGCATCGAGCCGTGGAGCGTGAAACCCGATGTGTGCTGGCAACTTCCGATCCGTCGGGAGCAGGACTGGGTGGAGCGTCCCGACGGTACCCAGGTACTCAAGACGACGATCACGGAGTTCGATCGGCGCGGCTGGGGCGAGGGCGGACACGACCTCAAGTGGTACTGCTCCGGTTCGCCCGACGCTCACGTCGGCGCGACGCAGGTCTTCGAGTCCTACGCCCCGGAACTGACAGAACTGCTCGGCAAACCCGCCTACGACGAACTCGCGCGAGCGTGCCGACGTCGCAACGGCCTGGGCATTGTCGCCGTCCATCCCGCCACCGCGGCCGCGACGACCCGCCGCGAGACCGACATCAAATACGAGGAGCTGGGCTGACCGAGCCCGCGTCGGCGAGTAACAGAACGCGCGCCGGGTGTGAATAGAAGACCGTGCGGGTCACAGTGTCTTCCTTTCTTCGCCAGTTGCTGAGCCGTGCGGACTACTCGTGGCTGCTGTCCTACCTCGAGTCCAGGGGATTTCTCATCTGGGT
The DNA here is from genome assembly GCF_000248075.1 of Gordonia otitidis NBRC 100426. Taxonomy (GTDB): domain Bacteria; phylum Actinomycetota; class Actinomycetes; order Mycobacteriales; family Mycobacteriaceae; genus Gordonia; species Gordonia otitidis. The sequence goes on from NZ_BAFB01000170.1 coordinate 8,179, forward strand.
CAGGTGCGCGATCGCGGTCGGCGGGCTCGCGATCAGTCTCACCGCGCTTCTTGCAGCGTTCGCACCGCCAGGTGTGCTGTGGCCGCACGGCAGGAGTGTCATGCTCGCGATGTCGGTGGTGGCGCTGTGCTGGGCTGCGCGCTGGCTGCTGTGGCGCTGGCCGTCGAGAACGCAGTCGTTGGTCATGATGGCCGGAGCCGATATCGGGATCGCGGCAGCGTGCTTCATCCACCGCGACCTCGTACTGGGCATCGCCGCCACTCCGCTCTTCGCAGTCACCGGTGCTTACCTCTCGTTCTTCCACAGCGTGCGGGCCAACCTCTGCCACGTCCTGTTCGCGTTTCTCGTGGCCGCTGCCGCACTCATCGCATGCGGCTACGTCCAGGGCACGCAGTGGCTGCCTCTCGCGGCGAGCAAGGCATTCATCGGCCTTTTGTCGACGGCACTGGTACTGCCGTTCATCCAGGTCGGCTACCGCATATTCCGTTCCAGCGCAGACGAATCCACGTTCGACACTCTCACCGGCCTGCTGAATCGACGTGGACTGAAGCGTGAGGTCGCCAGAACAGAGTTCGACGATTCGCCGCCCCAATCGCCCTGGACGGTCCTGCTGATCGACCTCGACGACTTCAAATCCGTCAACGACACGTACGGTCACGCTCGCGGCGACGACGTCCTCGTCGCCGTCGCGGAGGCGATGACGCGGACCGTCGACCGGGACGCCACGGTCCTGGCCGCGAGATTCGGCGGTGACGAGTTCGTGTTGGCGACACGAGAACCCCCGCTGGTGGGGCGCATCGTCGCCGAACGCATCCGCGAGACGATCGGTGCGCTGACCGACCCCACCGTGTCGGTCAGCGTCGGCGTCGCCGGCGACGACGACGGTCGGCGCGGGGTGTTCGAACTGATCACCGAGGCAGATCGGGCAATGTACAAGGCGAAGCGATCGGGCGGAGATCGCGTGATGAGCGCGGCGAGCAGGTCGGGTCAGGGCCCGGGCGCATGACGGCGCCCGGGGTAACCGGTAGCCGCACATCAGAGGCCCGCACCGGCCGCGCGGGGTAGTGCTCGGTCCGCCGAAACCATTGCACAATGTGCCCATGGAGATCGATGGGGGGCGCGGCGTGCGGGATGCTGCCCGCCAGTGGCTGAGGCAATCCGATGACCGTTGGGTGCTCGACTTCTTCGGGTACCTCAACCTGATCGGCTTCACCAAGATCGTCGTCGCGGGCGGCGGCGTGCTCAACGGTGTGATAGCCGCGCTGTCCCTACTCGGGCCCGACGGTGTGCTGTGGCCCGGTGTCGGCACGACTGCGATGATCGTGGTGGTCGTCCTCTGTCTTGGATGGACGGTGCGCTGGCTCCTGCTCCCCTGGCCGACGCGCTCCGAATCCCTGATGTTGTGTGCCGTCGCCGACGTCGTGATCACCGTCACGGTCTTCGCTCACCAGAACATGCTGCTCGGCATCGCCTCGGCATCACTGTTCGTGGCGACGAGCATCTACCTGACGCTGTTCCACGGCGCCGTAGCCAATCTCTGCCACGTCGTCTTCACCGCGGTGGTCGTCGTGGCCGCTGTCGTCACGTGCTGCGTCGTGCAGGGAACGCAGTGGCTCCCGATCGCCACCGCGGAGGCGGCCATTGTCGTCATGGCCGTCGTGGTGGCGCTGCCCATCCTCCACATCGGATTCAGCATCGTCCGCCGGAGCGCCGTCGACTCGTTGACCGACTCACTGACCGGCCTTCTCAATCGCCGGGGTTTCTACCGGGCCGTCGCCGCGGCGTCGTCTCGAGGCGTGACGACGCCTGCGCCGCACCGCCGTTCACGATGGATCGTCGCGGTCGTCGACCTCGACAACTTCAAGGTCGTCAACGACATCCATGGCCACGTACATGGAGATCGGGTGCTGGTGGACGTCGCGTCGGCGGTACGACGAGCCGCAGAGAGTCACACGATCATCACGCGCTTCGGTGGCGACGAGTTCGTGCTCGCCACCCAGTACGACACCGAGTTACCCGACGCCGACCGGTTCGCGGCCTTCGGCGAACGACTCGTGCGCGCAGTCGTCGAGGCGAGCGGCGGTGCGGTGACGGCGAGCGTCGGAATCGCCAGCGGAGACAACGACGACGACGGACGCATCACCACGGTCATAGCCGACGCCGATCGCGCGATGTATGCAGCCAAGATTCATGGTGGCAACCGGTTCGAACTCGGCTGAGCAGCGTCGGTCGTCGAGTCGTTGCGGGTCAGGGCTCGAGTTTGTAACCGAGCCCGCGCACGGTGACCAGATGCTTGGGGTTGGCCGGATCCGGCTCGATCTTCGACCGCAGACGCTTGACGTGCACATCGAGGGTCTTGGTGTCGCCGACGTAGTCGGCGCCCCACACCCGATCGATGAGCTGACCGCGGGTGAGCACCCGACCCGAGTTGCGCAACAGGTACTCGAGGAGGTCGAACTCCTTGAGCGGCAACGTGATCTGTTGTCCGTTGACGGCGACGATGTGCCGCTCGACGTCCATCCGGACAGGTCCGGCCTCGAGGACGCCGATGGCGAGGTCGTCGTCGGCTGCGTCACCACCGCGACGCAGTACCGCACGGATGCGGGCGATCAGCTCGCGCGCCGAGTACGGCTTGGTGACGTAATCGTCGGCACCGAGTTCGAGTCCGACGACCTTGTCGATCTCGCTGTCACGTGCGGTCACCATGATCACCGGCACACTGGACCGTGTGCGCAGCGACTTGCAGATCTCTGTGCCGGACATGCCCGGCAGCATCAGATCGAGCAGGACGATGTCGGGGCTGACGCGGTCGAAGGTACCGAGCGCCGCCGAGCCGTCGTTGACGACTGTGGCCTCGAATCCCTCCTTGCGCAACAGGAATGCCAGCGGATCGGCTAGCGATTCCTCGTCCTCGACGATCAGAACGTGAGTCACCTGTCGGTTTCCTTCGGTCGTGCGGTTGACGCAGGCGGAAGTGCCTCGTCCTGGACAGCGGCGGGGGCCGCAAACTCAGAGATCTCGATGTCGGGTTCTGCCCAGTCGATCTCGGCGCTCATGTCCTGTGGGATGCACAGGGTGAACGTCGAACCGGTGCCCGGCTTGCTCCACAGGGAGATCAGCCCGCCGTGGTTGGCGGCGACATGTTTGACGATGGCCAGCCCGAGTCCGGTGCCACCGGTACTACGTGAGCGGGCTTTGTCGACGCGGAAGAAGCGTTCGAAGACTCGTTGCTGGTCGGCGGGTGCGATCCCGATCCCACGGTCGGTCACGGCGATCGCGACCATGGGGCGGCCGTCGTGACGGGTCACTCGTCGACTCACCGAGACGGTGGTGTGCGGCGGTGAATACGAGATCGCGTTCACGATCAGATTGTTCAGCGCCGTCAGCAGCAGCATCCTGTCGCCACGCACCGTCAGTCCGGCGGCGGCGTCGGCACGCAGCGAGATCGACGCCGCCTCGGCGGCAACCGAAGCGGACTCGATGGCTTCGTCGATCAGCGAGTCGACGTCGACCAGCGAGAAGTCGGCCGTCTCGCCCTCCTGTAGCCGCGACAATGCGAGCAGTTCGGTGACCATGTTGCCCATCCGAGTGGCCTCGGCGACGACACGGGTGCCGAAGTGCTGCACCGAGTCGGAGTCGTCGGAGGACTCCAGCAGGGCTTCGGCCAGCAGGCTGATCGCGCCGACCGGAGTCTTGAGTTCGTGCGAGACATTGGCGACGAAGTCCCGACGAGTCGCTTCTACGCGCAGATGTTCGGTGTCGTCGACGCCGTACACAACGGCGTAACGCTCATCGCCCTGACGGACCAGCCGCGCGATACAGCTGACCGACTCGACGGTCTTGCTGCGGGTGCGTCCGGTCGACAGGAAGCCCAATGCCGACGCGGGAGGTTCGAAATCGAACCGCCGCTCGACCTCGGTGTCGAGGACCTCTTTGGCGGCTTCCCAGACAGAGTCGTCGAGCAGTCGGTCGCGCACCAGAGCCAGTTCGACGGCCCGGTGGTTGTAGAGCACGACGTCGCGGAACTGGTCGACGACGGCCACCGCGGTGTCGGAGTTGCGCACGATCAGCCCGAGCAGGCCAGCGGTCGTCATCCGACCGTCCTCGGTGGTGCCGTTGACGTCGCTGTCGCGTAGTTCGGCGTTCTCGGGAACCACCCTGGGCCGATCGGCGAGGGTCAGCGTGTACGTGGGCTGGTCGGCGGCGATGTCGGGGACCACGGCGTGGGCCTGGGCGGGCTGCGCCGCGTCGTCGGGATGGTTGACCGCTCCGCGCGGTGCGGCATCGCGACGCCAGAAACGACCGAGCACGAAGCCGACGACGACTGCGGCCACGAGGGCGACGGCAACTGTCACGCCGCCCACGAATACACCGGTCACAACGTCAGCTTACGGCTCACCAAACTGCGGGAACACTCAGCGCTGGAGTGTTCGACCGGTGTTCACACACAGTTCCACCGGCGTCGACCCGAGAGCGGGAGACGTGCGTCCGACGATCCTCACGACGTGACGGACGCCACCATATCGGCGTATTCGGGGTGCTTGTCGATGTAGTGGCGCACGTACGAGCAGACCGGCACCACCTGCTTGCCCTGCGACCGGATGTCATCGAGGACGGCGTGGACCAGTTGTGCGGCGTAGCCCCTGCCGGAATAGGCGTCGAGGATCACGGTGTGGGTGAGGATCACCTGATACGGCTCGGAGACGTAGTCGAGGTAACCCACGAGGTGCTCGTTGGACTCGGTGTCGCGCGGATCGGACTCGGGATCGGTGAGAATCGCCTCGTACCGTTCCTGCGGTGCCGAGTGGACTATGCGGAGGGTTCCAGAGTCGGCCATGCACCTAATGTAACCGCCGTCACACCATTACGTCCGTGACGATTGGGTTACGGACGGTAGGCCGTGGCGATTGTCTCGATGCCCGGACAGCGGGATCTGCTGCCCTCGCTCGCGATACGTCCTACTTCTTGCCCTGAGCTGCGACGGCTGCGGCACCCGCCGCCGCGGCCTCGGGGTCGAGATAGGTGCCACCGGGGTTGAGGGGCTTGAGGTCGTCGTCGAGGTCATAGCGCAGCGGGTTGCCGGTCGGGATGTTGAGTCCGGCGATATCGGTGTCTGAGATTCCGTCGAGGTACTTGACCAGCGCACGCAGTGAGTTGCCGTGTGCGGCGATCAGCACGGTCTTGCCGGCCTTGAGGTCGGCGGCGATGTCTGACTCGAAGTACGGGATGAGCCGCTCGACGACATCCTTGAGGCACTCGGTCAACGGAACCTCGTCGAGGTCGGCGTACCGGGGATCGTGCGTCTGGCTGTACTCCGACTCCGGATCGATCGGCGGCGGCGGGGTGTCGTAGGAGCGGCGCCAGAGCATGAACTGCTCCTCGCCGAACTTCTCGAGGGTGTCGGCCTTGTTCAGACCCTGCAGCGCGCCGTAGTGGCGCTCGTTGAGGCGCCAGTCGCGGACGACGGGAATCCAGAGCCGGTCGGCGGCGTCGAGCGCGATGTTCGCGGTCGTGATCGCGCGACGGAGCAGCGAGGTGTAGAGGACGTCCGGCAACACGTCGTGTTCGACGAGCAGCTCACCCGCCCGCGTCGCCTCCGACCTGCCTTTGTCGGTGAGCGCGACGTCGACCCAGCCGGTGAACTGGTTGGACGCGTTCCATTCGCTCTCGCCGTGCCGCATGAGGATCAGGGTGCCGTTGCTCATGGGACAACAGTTTTCCACACAGCCACGGCCAGCTCTCGGCAACGCCACGAGGATCGGCATACGCGGTCTCGACACACACGCGGCCTCGGTTGGTGAACGCGGCCGGCGTACCGGCCGCGTCCGCCGAACCGGACCGCGTCTGTGCAGTTTTCACACTGTGTAGTTCCTACCGCCGGAATCCGACCCTTACTTGCGCAGATCCTTGCGCAGGATCTTGCCCGACGACGACTTCGGGATCGCGTCGATGAACTCCACGCGGCGCACCTTCTTGTGGGGTGCGACCTTGGCGGCCACGAACTCCATGACCTCGTCCTCGGTCAGCGCGGCGTCGGCCTGCTTGACGACGAATGCCTTGGGGATCTCCTCGCCGCTCTCCTCGTCGATCACGCCGACCACGGCGGTGTCGGCGATCTGCGGGTGGGTGAGCAGCAGCGCCTCGAGCTCGGCGGGCGGCACCTGGTAGCCCTTGTACTTGATGAGTTCCTTGAGCCGGTCGACGATGTACACCGCCCCGGCGGCGTCGACCTGTGCCATGTCACCGGTGTGCAGGAAGCCGTCGGCGTCGATCGTGTCGGTGGTCGCCTGCTCGTTGTTGAGGTAACCGAGCATCACGTTGGGCCCGCGGACCCACAGCTCACCTGGCTCCGACATTCCGTCGCCCGACGCGGCGACCTCCTCGCCGGTGGCTGGATCGACGATCTTGTTCTCCGAGTTCGGGATCGGCCAGCCGACCGAGGAGAGGGGCGGCTCGTCGAGGCCGAGGACGGCCTTCGAATCGAATGGGATCAGGTGGCTGACCGGAGAGAGTTCGCTCATGCCGTAGCCCTGCAGCATGTGCAGGTTCAGCCGCTTGGCGACTGCCTTGCCGAGCTCGTCGTCGAGCGGCGCCGCGCCCGACAGCATGGTGTGCAGCGACGAGAGATCGTAGTTCTCGACGATGGGGTGCTTCGCCAGTGCGACGGCAACCGGGGGCGCGATGAACGCGTAGGTGACCTTGTAATTCTGGATGTTCTCCAGGAATTCGACGAGGTCGAACTTCGCCATCACGACCAGGCTCGCGCGTGCGCGCAGCGCGGCGTTGAGGAGCACGGTCATGCCGTAGATGTGGAAGAACGGGAGTACGGCGACGATCACGTCGTCGTGGGCCATGCCCTGCAGCGGGGCGATCTGTGCGACGTTGGCGACGAGGTTGGTGTGAGAAAGCTTGACGCCCTTCGGATTTCCGGTGGTCCCCGAGCTGTAGGGCAGGACCGCGACGTGCGTGGCGGGATCGAAGGTCACGTCGGGTGCCGGCAGGTTGGGTCCGAGCAGGTCGGCAGCGTTGGGATGTCCCGACGCGTCGGCACCCTCCCCGTCGAGGATGATCACGGCGTCGTCGGCGATCCCGACCTCCTTGGCGGCCTCGAGTGCCTGCGCCGCCATCGGCGAGATGGTGACGAGCATCTTGGCGCCGGAATCGTTGAGCTGCTTGGCGATCTCGCGTGCGGTGAACAGCGCGTTGATCGTGGTGGCCGTCGCGCCCGCCCGCAGCACGCCGTGGAAGACCGTGGCGAACGCCGGGATGTTCGGCGAGAGGATGCCGACGACGTCACCCACTCCGATGCCGCGCGCTGCGAGTGCTCCTGCGGCAGCGTTGATCTGGCCGATCAGCTGACGGTAGGTGGTCTTCGTGTCGGTCTTGGGGTCGATAAGCGCAACCCGCTCGAGATCGTCGTCGGCGATACTGCCGAACAGGTACTCGTAGACGCTGACGTTCGGGATCTCGACGTCGGGGTAGGGACTCTTGACGCTCATGGCACCTCCGTTGGTAAATCAGTCAAATGCGATCGTACCAACGCGCATTGCCACGGTGTGACCTGGGACGCGCGGGATATGCGCAGTGCGCGAAAACGCGAGTCGCCCGACGGCGTTCCACGCATCACGTTTCAGAAACCGCACGTCACCGAGGCTCGGATCACGCATCGAAGATCACTCGTCACCAGCCCTCGACTCAGTCGTCGAGTTGCGCTCCCGTGTCCGGGGCGGTCTGCGCGGCGTCGAGGACCGACGACCCGCCCGTTGCACTCCCGACCGAGTCACTCGTTTCCCCGGGCACGTACCTGCCCGGCAGCGGCTCGCCCGGTGCGGGCAGCGACTCCTTGTCGATGAGGTGCTCGAAGGCGAGCAGGTTACGCAGCGACTCGCCCCGCGACACGCGCCACGCCCATTCACGGCGGATCGACGTCGCGAAGCCGAGCTCGAGGAGCGTGTTGAAGTCGCCGTCCGCGGCTTCGAGGACCTGCCCGAGCACACGGTCGATCTCGTCAGATGTCAACGCATCCACCGAGATCCGCCCCACAAGGTAGATGTCGCCGGTGTTGTCGATGGTGTACGCGACTCCGTAGAGACGACGATTGCGTTTGAGCAGATACCGATACACGGCCTCGTGATTCTCGTCGGCATGCCTGCAGACGAAAGCCTCGACGCGCACACCATAGGGGCCCGCGGTCAGCAACACCGTCGTCTTGAGCTTTTTCTCGCCGGGCAGTTCGAGGACGACGTGTTCGGATTTCGCTCCGCCGGAGCTCTTTCGGCTGTATGGGATGTCGCGCTCGGTCAGCGACTTCTCCAACAGTTCGAGATTCTCGATGTGGCTCACCGCTATCACTCCTGACGACGCTGGGTCGGTTACCTGCTCTGATCAGACATTCGTGCGATGACGACGACGCCACCGCCGCGAAGCGCGCCGCGCCGCGCCGCTGGGGCTCACCCGCGCGCCCGGCGCGGCGGCGAACGAGGCCATCGCTCGGGAGTAGCTCTCCTGTAGCGCATCTGCGGTGTGGTCCCACGAGAAGTTCTCGGCGTGCGCGCGAGCGTGTCGACGCATCGCGGACAGTTCGTCGGGTGAGGCGATCATCTTCTCGATCGCGTTCGTCCAGTCGCCGATCGCGTGACCGTTCACCAGAATCCCACTGCGGCCGGCGGAGACCGCGACGGACAGACCGCCGACGTCGGCAGCGATCACCGGCGTCCCGCACGCCTGCGCCTCGATGGCGACCAAGCCGAACGACTCCGAATAACTCGGCACCGCAACGATATCCGACGCCCGATACACCTGAGCGAGTCGTGCGGAAGGCTGCGGCGCAAGGAAGATCACGTCGTCGGAGATGCCCAGTTGCGCAGCGAGATCTATCAGCGCAGAGGGCGTGTCGAGTCCCGAGCCGGACGGACCCCCGACGATGAGCACACGCACGGGCCGCGCCGTGTCGCGCGACCGCTCGATCAGCGGGGCCGCTGCCCGCAGCAGGATGTCGGGCGCCTTCAGCGGCTGGATACGTCCGACGAAGGTCAACAACGTTGCGTCGGTGGGCAATCCGAGTTCGGCGCGCGCCGCGGCCATCGACCCGGGCGTGTAGCAGTCGAGGTCGGCTCCCGGCGTCACGACGTCGATGCGCGCGGGATCGGCGTGGTACATCGACACCAACTCGTGCGCCTCGGTCTCGGTGTTGGCGACGAGACGATCAGCCTCGTCGACGACCTGCTGCTCCCCGACCACCCGCAGCATCGGTTCGGCGGTGTCACCCGCCGCCAGTGCCGCGTTCTTGACCGCCGCAAGGGTGTGCGCGGTGTGCACCAGCGGCACCCCCCACCGGTCGCGGGCGAGCCATCCGACCTGCCCCGACAGCCAGTAGTGCGAGTGGATGAGGTCGTAGTAGCCGGGCCGCTGCTGCGCCTCCGCGCGCAGCACGCTCGCCGTGAACGCGCACAGCTGCGTCGGCAGATCTCGTTTGTCGAGCCCCTCGAACGGTCCTGCCACCACGTTGCGCACGGTCACGCCGGGCGCGGCCTCCACGATCGGGGCATCCGACGACGCCGTCGCCCTGGTGAAGATCTCCACCTCGACGCCGCGTCGGGCGAGCCGTTGGGCGGTCTGCCACACGTACACGTTCATGCCGCCGGCGTCGCCCGTCCCGGGCTGGGCCAGCGGTGAGGTGTGTACCGAGACGAGCGCGACACGCCGCGGCCCCCTGAAGCTCATCTCTCCACTGTAGAGAACGCGGCGCGGGCGCCGATCGTCCGCACACCAGGACGGTGCAGGTAGACGCGTGGTCGGCTCGAGCGCGTACGGTTCCGCCGACTCGGAGACGGATCGTCGTCGAGTCCCGGCTTCGGCGTTGACAGATAGCAATAGATGACTCACTGTCGAGACATGAGCACCAGTATGTCTCGCAGTGGCACGGCTGGATTCGAGCTCCGCTCCGGAGCGTCGTGGCGCGATCCGTTCGACATGTATGCGCGGCTGCGACGCGACTCGCCGGTGCATCACGTGGTCGACGACGCTCCCGACACGGGCGAGCACCCTGACGATCGCGACTACTGGGTCCTCACCCGGCACGCCGACGTCTTCGCCGCGTCGTCGGACCCGGAGACCTTCTCCTCGGCCGCGGGACTGACCGTGCTCTACGGGGAACTCGACGCGATCGGCCTCGCCGACAATCCGCCCCTGGTCATGCAGGACCCGCCGCAGCACACCGCGTTCCGGTCGCTCGTCGCGCGCGGGTTCACGCCCCGACAGGTCACCGCGATCGAGCCGCGTGTGCGTGAATTCGTCGTCGAGCGCCTCGAACGTCTGGTTGACGACGGCCCCGCCGACATCGTCGGCGAACTCTTCAAGCCGCTGCCGAGCATGGTCGTCGCGCACTACCTCGGTGTTCCCGACGAGGACTGGACCAGGTTCGACCGCTGGACCTCAGCGATCGTCGGCACGATCACGGGACCCACCGAGCCTGCAGATGCGGCGACGGAATCCACGGCGACCACCGGCACAGCCGCTGACGCGGCTGCATCCACCGCCGCTGACGCGGCCGGGGCCACGAGTGAGCTACTCGGCTACTTCGGCGAACTCGTCGAACACCGCCGCGCCCATCCCGGCGACGACACCGTTTCGGCACTCGTCGACGCCGGTGTGGCCGACGACCCGGCGGGCCTGGTGTCGATCCTCGCGTTTGTGTTCACGATGATCACCGGCGGCAACGACACGACGACGGGAATGCTCGGCGGCAGCGTCGACCTTCTGGCCACCCGCACCGACCAGCGCCGACGACTCGTCGACGACCCGACGCTGGTCACCGACGCCGTCGACGAGTTGCTGCGGCTGACCTCGCCGGTGCAGGGGCTCGCTCGCACCACCACCCGCCCGGTGACCTACACCGACACCCCGGACGGGGATGTGACCATCCCGCAGGGCCGAAAGGTGCTGCTCTGTTATGCCGCGGCCAATCGCGACGAGACGGTGTACGGGCCGGACGCCGAGGATCTCGACGTCACGCGCCGACCGCGTCGCATCCTGACGTTCGGTCATGGCCACCACCACTGTCTCGGCGCCGCGGCCGCACGCATGCAGGCACGAGTCGCGCTGACCGAGCTTCTTGCACGACACCCGGAGTTCGACGTCGACTCCGACAGCATCACGTACGCGCCTGGCAACTACGTGCGACGCCCCACGTACGTGCCGTTCTACGCTGGTCGTCGGCGATGAGCGCCCCGGGTACCGACTGGCTCGCCGACGACCGGGCACGGATCGCCTCGACGCGCATCCTCGACACCGCACGCGACCTGTTCGTCGAGCACGGCGTCGGAGCCGTCACGATGCGCGACATCGCCGAGGCCGCGGGGTGTTCTCGCGCAACTCTGTACCGCCATTTTCCCGGCAAACGCGATCTGATGGCCGCCTACGTCGAACGCGAGACGCGGGCGCTGGCACGCGACGACGCGATCGCGAGCTCGGGCGCACCCGACGAACAACTCCTCGCCGCGACACAGGCCGTGCTGCACGGCGTACGCGCGAATCCGGCTCTGTCGGAATGGTTCACCGCCGACATGGCGGCGACGTCGAGTCAGCTCGCGCTGCTGTCCCCCGCCATCGAATCGGTGAGCACCGGATTCCTACGCCGCATCACGTCCGGCGTTTCCGATGCCGACCTCGAGGCGCGGGCCGCATGGCTGGTACGCGTCATCGTGTCGCTACTCAGCGCGCCGGAACCGACCGCCGCTGCCGAGCGCGAACTGTTGACTCGTTTCGTCATTCCGACGCTGGTCACCGCGCCGATCTGACCCCGGAGCGCGTTCGGTCGCGTCGTCGCCTACACTTCTTTCGGTAACGATTGTCATTAGCAGAAGCGGGTAGGCGAACGATGAAACGAGCTGTCCTGGCACTGACCACAGCCCTTGCGGTCGGCGGAGCACTCACACTTGCCGGATGTTCGAGCAGCGACTCGGGCAGTTCGGACGGCAGGCCGACGGTGGTCACCTCGACGAATGTGTGGGGCGCTGTCGCCTCGGCGGTCGCGGGTGACAAGGCGTCGGTGACCGTGCTGTTCAACGACCCGACCGGCGACCCGCATGAGTTCGAGCCGTCGGCGGCCGACTCGGCGAAGGTGGTCGACGCCGACGTCGTGCTGATGAACGGCGGCCACTACGACGAGTACATGGAGAAGGCCTCGCAGAACGCCAAGGGCGCGGTCGTCAACGCGTTCGACACCATGACGAGCAACCACGAGAACACGGTTCCCGAGGCACACGGCGAGACCAACGAGCACGTCTTCTACAACCTGCCCGTCGTCGGCCAGGTGGCCACCCAGCTCGCAGACGACCTGGCGAAGAAGGACGAGGCAAACGCGACCACCTATCGCGACAACGCCAAGGCGTTCAACCAGGAGATCGACGGACTGCGCGGCTCGCTCGCCGAGATCAAGAAGACCCACGACGGGACGAAGGTCGCGCAGACCGAACCGCTCGCCGCGTACCTGCTGACCGAGGCGGGCCTCGACGACGTCGCGCCCGAGGGCTTCACCGCGGCCGTCGAAGAAGGTCAGTCACCTTCTGCGGCCGACCGCGCCGCGATGGAGGACCTGCTCCGCGATCGGACCGTCAAGGTGTTCGTCTACAACACGCAGGCCGTCGACTCGGTGACCGAAGCGTTGCTGTCGATCGCGAAGTCTGCCAACGTTCCTGTTGTGGAGTTCACCGAGACCCTGCCCGAGGGTCAGCACAGTTACACCGACTGGCAGCAGAAGCAGATCACCGCACTAGCGTCGGCACTCTCCGCGTGAGCGACGACGCACCGTCGGCCCACCGCGACAGCGTGAACGGCCGAGCCCGCAGCGGGGCGGCCGAGCGCGAGGCCACGCCCGTCGCATCGTTCCGGCACGCTCGGCTCGCCTTCGGCAACCGGGTGCTCTGGGACGACCTCGATCTCGACATCATGCCCGGGGAATTCGTTGCCGTACTCGGCCCCAACGGCTCGGGGAAGACCTCGTTCCTACGAACGCTGCTCCATCAGTACGAACTCAACGAGGGCACGCTCACGGTCACCGACCGCGTCGGCTACATCCCTCAGCAGCACGCCGACGACGCCGACTCGATGGCCATCCGCGGACGGGACCTCGTCGGATTCGGCGTCGACGGCGCGCGGTGGGGTCTGGGTCTGCGCGGCCGACGGGCGCGCAAGGCAAAGGTCGACGCCGCGCTCGCCGAGGTCGACGCAACCGCATACGCCGACGCCCCGGTCGGGCTGCTCTCCGGTGGCGAACAGCAGCGGTTACGCGTGGCGCAGGCGCTGACCACCGATCCCGAGCTGCTGCTCTGCGACGAACCGCTGGCCAGTCTCGATCCGGCGAATCAGGAGCGGGTCGTCGAACTCATCGACAAGCGCCGCCGGGAAGCCGACACCGCGGTCGTGTTCGTGACCCACGAGATCAACCCGGTGCTGCCCTACGTCGACCGCGTGCTCTATCTCGTCGGAGGTAGGTTCCGCATCGGCACGACGGAGGAAGTGATGAACACCGAGACGCTGTCTGAGCTTTACGGCAGCGACGTCGAGGTACTACGGGTCAACGGCAGGCTGCTCGTCGTCGGCGGCGAAGAGGATGCGCACCACTGCACAGCGCCAGAAGGACTTCCGGCCACATGACAATCGGTTCCGTCGCCCCGGATCTCGCCACGAGCCAGACCGCGGTTGCCGCAGATGTGCGCTGGAGTGATTTCTGGAACTTCTCCGTCACTGCCGATCTGCTCCACTACGACTTCGTCCTGCAGGCCATGCTGGCACTTGCCCTGCTCGGGCTGCTCGGAGGCGTCCTCGCCCCGCTGATCGTGGTACGTCAGATGTCGTTCGCGGTACACGGCGCCAGCGAGTTGTCGGTGACCGGTGCCGCCGCGGCACTGCTCGCGGGTATCAGTGTCAACGTCGGCGGGATCATCGGCGCCGTCGTGGCCGCCGGAGTGTTCGGGTATCTGGGAAACAAAGCGCGCGAACGTGATTCGGTCATCGGCGTGGTGCTGGCGTTCGGACTGGGACTCGGTGTGCTGTTCCTCGCGCTGTATGGACGCATCGGCACCGGGTTCGCCTTGCTCACCGGTCAGGTCGTCAGCGTCGGCGTGCAGGGTCTGACCGCCATCGCGATCACCACCGTCGTCGTCCTCGGGGTGCTGGCGCTGATCTATCGGCCGCTGCTCTTCGCATCACTGGATCCGCGGGTGGCGGAGGCCAACGGCGTGCCGATGCGCGCGTTGTCGGTGATCTTCGCGATCCTGATGGGTCTCGCGTGCGCGCAGGGCGTGCAGATCATCGGCGCGCTGCTGGTGATGTCGCTGATGATCACCCCGGGCGCCGCCGCCGCGCGGTTGACCGCCAATCCCACACTGATGATGGTGCTTTCGGTGATCTTCGCCGAGATCGCCGCCGTCGGCGGACTGATTCTGTCGTTGGCGCCCAAACTGCCGGTGTCGGTGTTCGTGACGACCATCTCGTTCATCATCTACGTCATCTGCCGACAGATCGGCGCGCGGCGCGAGCACACCACGCGCCGCATCATCGACGCGGTGTCTGCGTAGAGCGCGGGTTCGGTTCTTTCCCCTGGTTTCTGGTTTTCTGGCGGTTCGGTCGGGCTGGCTGGCTGGCTAGCTGAAAGTAGGGGAAGGGTTGCGGGCTTGGTCCTTCCCCTGGTTTTCGACGCTTCCGCGCGAAAAAACCCGCGGAAAGGGACGGAACTAGCGGAGGGATCGTTTCCCCTAGTTCTGCACCCGCGACCGGTCTTCGACGATGCGCAGGCCGAAAGTAGGGGAAGGGCTGCGGGCCCGGTCCTTCCCCTACTTTTCGTCTCTTCCCCGCGAAAAAACCCGCGGAACGGCACGGAAATAGCGGAAGGATCGTTTCCCCTACTTTCTGCACCGCCCCGGAGGCGCGTCCCTCAGCTCCAGCAACCGGGCCTCGGTGTCGGCGAGGCCGCACCCAGACCGATCACGCGCACGCCGGAATCACGCGGAAGAGTCTCGGAGGAGCCACAGCCCAAGCCTCCCCCTAGTTTTCGACGTTGCTCGCGGGCTGAAACCCGCGGAAGAGCCGCCGCCCAAGCCCTTCCCCTACTTTCCGACCCTTCCCCGCGAAAAAACCCGTTGAAAGGCACGGAACTAGCGGAAAGATCGTTTCCCCTAGTTTCTGCGTCGGCTCAGAGCCTTCCCCTAGTTCCTGCACCACCCCGCAGCCTTTCCCCTAGTTTCTGCGTCGGCCCGGAGCCTTCCCCTAGTTTCTGCGTCGCCCCAGAGCCTTCCCCTAGTTTCTGCACCGCCCCGCAGCCTTCCCCTAGTTTCTGCACCACCCGGAGCCCTCCCCCGCCTTAGCCCCGACCATGCCGACTGAGCCGGGCGGCCGCCGCGCCCGGTCACTCCTCCGGGCCGCCCGGGTTGCAGCGCGTGGCGATCATCGTCGAATCGTCGACGACGGGACGTCGGGGTTCGATGTTCCAGCTCGGTTTGTTCGGCTCGACGGCCCGCGCGAAATCCCAGTGGCACACGAACTGCGCCTTCATGCCCGGAGTATCGGCGTCGGGGGCCAGCGCGAGCACCTCGCGCCAGGCGACGTCGGCACCGTCGTCGGCGATGCTCGCCCGTCCGTTGGGCGTCGGATAGATCTGCAGGCTCGGTCCCACCGCGGTGTCGACCCACCCGACGTGGTCGATGTAGGGCGGCGGATGCGCCGGGTCGAGCACCGGTGCCGCGCCGGACGCGCCCGCTGAAACAGAACTCGACGGGGAAACAGAACTCGACGGCGACACAGAACTCGACGAGGCGGCGGAGGCAACACTCGACTCGCCGGCAATCGCGTCCGACGGTGATCCGCCCCCGCAGCCCACGAGCACCACCGGGAAGAACGCCACGATCGCCGACATCGTCCCGACCCGCCTCGCGCGCATTCTTCTCATCACCCCGACCGTAGTCGGCGAGTAGGGTTCGATCCGTGACTCTCCGGCGAGCGCTGCGACTCTTGGTGGTGTTCGCACTGGTCATCGTCGCCTCGGCATGCAGTCAGCCGGACCCGACACCGCTGCCCGAGGATTCCGAACCGGTACCGTCGGCCAACCACGACTTCTCCGGTCGGGTGTCGACCACCGATACCGGGCTCATGCTCGACGGCCGCACCTGGTTCCCCGCGGGTTTCAACAGTTACCAACTCGGCACCGACTGGGCACTCAACGCCGGCTGCGGGGCGCAGGTCGACCTCGACGAGTACTTCGCCAAACTCCCGCCGCGAGCCCTCACGCGTTTCAATCTGTTCTCGGCGTTCCTCGTCGACAAGGTCGGCAAGAACAACTACTCACGTCTCGACGCCATCTTCGCCGCGGCCAAGCGGCACAACCAGATGATCCTGCCGGTGCTGACCGGCAGTTCCGGCGCCTGCGAGGACGAGAAGTTCAAGGAGCGCTCGTGGTACCAGAACGGTTGGCAGAAGACCGAGATCGCGGCGGGGATGACCTTCGCCGACTGGCTGAGCACCGCTGTCGCGCGCTGGCATGACGAACCGACGCTCGCCGGGTGGGAACCCGTCGGAGAGCCCGAGGCGAGCAATTGCGGACCGACCGGATGCGCATGGCAGACCCGGACGTGCCCGCCCAACGGGGCGGCAGTACTGCGAGCATTCTTCGACGACGTCGGCGCCCGGATTCGCGCGATCGACGACCGTCACCCGATATTCGCCGGCTTCGTCGGCGGCGATCAATGCGGGCTGACCGGAAGCGAGTACGCACGCGTCGCCGCCTCCCCAGGTCTCGACGTTCTCGACTATCACGACTACAGCGCGGGCGGTGCCGTCGCGCCGGGCGGCAGCGATCTTCCGGCCCGGCTGGCGCAGGCGCGCCACCTCGACAAACCCCTCGTGGTCAACGAGGTCGGCATCGACGCCGGATCGTGTCTGCCTCTCGACACCCGGGCCAAGCAGTTCGGCACCCTGTACGAGACCTATCGGTCGGCCGGGGTCGCCGGGGCACTGCTGTGGGCATTCGTACCCGACCCACGCCCAGCCGAGTGCACCTTCGACATCGGCTTCGACGACCCGGCCTGGCAGGTCGTCGAACGCGAGATCTCCTGAGCCACAGCCGCTCCGACGCAGCCACGCCCGTGCGAATGCTGCGAGCGATGAACCGTCACGACGCCGACGGATTCACCTCGTATACACGCCAGATCGGCATGTTGGCGCCCTGATTGCGCGCCTCGAGCACCAACGTCGACACCTGGCCACCGTTCTCGTAGAGAGTGGGATAGCGAATGTTGAGGGCATCCGACGACCCGCGGCCCGAGCGCGGCACGGCGAGCAGGAACCGCACGCCGAACCTGGCCGGGTCGTTGAGGATTCGGTCGAAGTCCTGATCCGACGGGATGACGAACTGCTTGGGATGTCGCGACTGGACGATGACCGCGAATCCGTACACGGTGTCGGCCAACACACTGCCATCCGGGAGATGGAGCGAGTCGAGGTACTGTGCGAGGGCTCGCTCGGTGGAGAACGACCTCAGCACCCGCGCCTCGTCGAGGTGTCGTTTCTCCGTCGAATCCGGGGTCGGCGCAACGACTGATCGATACGCGAACTCCTGCGGTGCGTACTTCGCTGACGTCATGCCCGCCGCAGTGACCGGCAGCCCGACCGCGAATGCGAGTACCGCGACGGTGCCGATCACGCCGTAGCGCCACCCCCTCCCGGCCCGCGAATCGACCTGCGGCAGTGCGGCGCGCGGACCGAGTCGCAGGTAGGGCTCGACGCGCCGCGCAGGCGTGGCGAGCAACGCCGTCACCGCGGCCAGCAGGATGACGGTCATGTAGAAGCGCAGGAAGCCGAACGTCGTTCCGCGCACATAGCTGTACACCTGGAAAGCGATCACCGCGCCGATGATCAACACGGGAACCACGAGCGGATACAGCCGATGACGGCGGATACGGACCCACGCCACGAGCACGAACAACACAACATACAGCGGCGCGAGGATGAGCAGCTCCGTGATCGCGAAGCGCAGCGAGTCGATACCCGTGTCGCTGCCGGTGCCGCCGGACTGGTCGATGATCGCGGTGTTGCCGTACTGAGAGGTGAACTGCGCGAACGCCTGACCGGTGATCAGCCAACTCGTCACCGCCCAGACGATGAACGCGAGGAGACTCGGTGAGGCGACGAGCACGACATCGAGGAGAGCGCGCTGCACGCGGAGTCGGCGACCGAATGCCTTGTCGGAGCGTCGATAGGTCACGAAGGCGACGAAGCAGCCTGCAACGAAGGCGGCCACGGCACCGTCGTACCTCGTGAGGTAGGCGAGTCCCAAAGCGATTCCCGCAACGATCAATTCGTGAACGTCGTCGGTGTCGACCCATCGGATGAGTCGACGGACCGCCCACGCGAGGAAGAAGATGTACGGGGCCTCACTCATCCCGTTGGCGGCGTAGAGCACGATCATCGGGTTGAGAGCGAACACCAGGGTCACGACGATCGCCATGGTCCTCGGCAGCGCACGGTCACGCGCGATGCCCGACACCTGCACTACGGCGCCCGCCATGAACGCCGACGACATGATCGCGGCCGACAACGCGTCGGTGGTCATCTGCGGCCACCACACCGACAGTGCGGTGAGCGGCAGCTGTACCAGCGCAGTCAGCGGCGTGAAGATGAAGCCGATGGCAGCGAGGTGGGGATCCCGACTGAACAGCACGCTCTGCGCCGCCTGGACCCGCGACAGCGAATCACCGAAGTAGACGTGCAGGCCCGCAGCCAGATACACACCGAACGCCAGATAAGCCAGCCACACCACCAGCCACAGAGCGACCGACCGGCGAGTCATCGGGCCGCCTGCGGCGAAGTGCTCGACGACCCCGACGTTCCGTCTGCGTTGGCGGACGAATCGTCGGCACCGCCACCCGCCGTCGGCGTCGCATCAGAGGTGAGACCGTGGGCTGTCTTCTCCCAGTACGACGGCCGGAACAGCAACTGCCACATGCCCTTGATCGCCGCGATGCTCATCATCACCCAGTAGAACGGGACGATCAGACCCGACCAGAGCAGTTCGCCGCGATCGTCTTCACGGTTGGCGACGAGCGTCATGTAGATCGCGGCGCTGTTGCCGAGGACGAACGAGATGAGCGACAAGTAATAGATGGGGCCGGGGAACAGCTCGGCGATGAACGACGGCTGCCCGGCGATCCACACGATCAGGATCAACCAGAAGATCATGTTCATGCAGGCGATGAACGGTGTGCCCGCGATCAGCAGGGTGAAGCGCAACATGCCGAGAAGTCCCATGAAGTGGAACAGCCGTCGCGGCCTGCGCATGTGGACGAGCCACGTCTGCATGTAGCCCTTGTACCAACGTGAGCGTTGCCGAATCCAGTTGATGCCGTCGACGTTCGCCTCCTCGAGGGTCACCGAGTCGAGCACCGCGGTGCGATAACCCTGCCCGGCGATGCGCACTCCGAGGTCAGCGTCCTCGGTGACGTTGAACGGGTCCCACGCGCCGAGTTCGACGAGCATGTCCTTGCGAAAGTGATTCGACGTGCCGCCCAACGGAATCGTCGCCTTGCTGACCATGAGCCCCGGCAGCAGGTAGCCGAACCAGATGCCGTAGTCGGCTGTGAACCACTGTGTGAGCACGTTGTCGGTGACGTTGTAGAAGTTCAATTTGCCCTGCACACAGATGACGGAGTCGTCGTCGAGTTGCCGCAGTGTCGCGACAACCCTGCGCAGCTGCAACGGGTCGGGATGGTCCTCGGCGTCGAAGATCGTGACGATATCGCCTGTGGCGAAGTGTAATCCGTAGTTGCAGGCCTTCGGTTTGGTCCGCGGGTCGCCCGGCGGGGTCAGCACTGAGGTGATGATGGGCGACGAATCGACCGCATGCGCGGCCTCGATGGTCGGTGCGTCGTCCTCCTCGAGCAGCAGCAGCACCTGCAACTTGTCCTGTGGGTACTCGAACGACTCCATCGCCTCGATCAACTGGCCGACGACCTCCGGTTCACCGTAGGCGGGCACGAGGACGGTGTAGCGCGGCAGTTCGTCGTCGGGGATGGCTCGGGCGTCGTCGTCGGAGATCCGGATCGCGCCGTTGACGAGGCCGAGACGAAATGTGTTGAGGCGCTCGATGAGCGACACGATGTAGATCAGCGTCGCGATCGAGACCAGCGTTGCCGCGGTACCGACCGGCCAGAACACGAAGCCCACCACGATGACGGCGAGTACGACAGCGCCGATGACCTTCTGCGCGCGACTGAACGCCACCGATGCGGTCATCATCGGGTCCTCGCGGCGCAACCGGTTGATCGCGTCGTCGAGCGCCGCTGTGCGGTACTTCTCGTCCGAGAGCCGTTGGTCTACCTCCGCTTTCGTCGTCGGCGAGGTGAAATCGAAGTGACCGGGCACGGATTCGGTCATGGCTGGTCCTCTCGCCGGACGCGGGAGAGTTGTGCGTTGACGACGTCGCGTCCCGCGTCGAGCACCAACTGGCGGTCCTTGAAGTCGGGCTGGTCGTCGCGGATCACCGCGTCGCCGCGCAGCGTGACGTTGAACAGCTGGCGCAGGTTCTTGAGGATCGTTTGATCGGGTTGGGGGAAATAGGCGTCCGGCTCGTGGTTGTCGACCGACCACAGCGCCACTTTCTGCGCGTGCTCGCCGTTGCCCCACTGCCACGACAGCACGGTGTAGGTCAGGTACCGGGTGTCGTCGAGGATCACCTCGAGGACCGCGGGAATGCCGTGCGGCAGCATCACCAGCACCGGGGCGGAGAAGCGGTCTCCGAAGAGGTCGTATGTGAAGACCAGCGGGTAGAGATCGAAGCGAAACGGATACCGCGTCTCGATGGTGTCGGCAATCAGCTTGCGTGGGCGGGCCTCCTTGTCGAACGCCACGTCACCGGTCTGTTGCAATAGATTCTGGCGTGCCAGCACGGCGCCGGGACCATAAAAGTCTCCGACCCAGTCGTAGCGCAACGTCGGCCCGTCCTGTCGCCAGGCGTCGGGAACGATCAGCGGAGCCCTCGTGGTCAGACCCGCGATGGTCGGAGTAGGAGTCACCACCACCCGCTGATAGGGCAGGAGCAGCGTGATGACTGCCGAGACCACCAGAACTGCCGCCGCCCCGACCTTGACGCGGTCGACTCCCGGCTCGTAGAGCGGCCGGTCGAATGGACGCGGCGAAGTGCGCCTGCGCCGACGCAGATAGGCGATCAGACCGACGACGAAGACGCTACCGACGGCCGGCAGTGCCTGATAGACGAGCAGGGGTGCGCTCGGACGGACGGCTCGCACGACCGCGATGATCACCAGCCCCACGACGCCCGCAGCGACGAAGCCGACGAGTGCCGACCTGCGATCACGACCGACGGCGATGGCTGCCGCGAAGGCACCGAGAGCCGTCATCACGATGCCCGCCGCCACCTCGTTTCCGCCCAGCGACAGCAGCGCGATCCGATAGACGATCGGAGAGGCCGCCAGTCCGAACAACCAGACCCAGTGATAGCGCATCGCCGGCCGTAACCCGAACATCAGGATGCAACCACCGAAGAAGAAGGTCCACAGCCCGAGGAGATCGAGGTGTGTCAGCAGATACAGCGATCCGGTGAACCTGTTGGTCAGCGCTCCGGCGAAGCAGAACGACAGCAGCATGACGATGACGCCGACGATGATGTCGGTCTGCCGGTCCCGGATCGCGCGTTCCTCGCTGCGTCGAAGCGTCACCCCGTAGGCGGCCATGGTCGCGAGGACGAGCACGACGACGATGTAGTCGAGATCGGAGCCCAGTATGACGATCTCGCGAGCGATCTGGCCCAGGTTGTGCCAGTACGCGAGCACCGTCAGAGCGATCAACGCCAGCCAGCGCCACAGCAGCCGCACCACGATCGACCGCCCGGCGCGCCTCGACTCGTCCGACGACGCGTCGGGTGATTCCTCGGGTGCTGCGGTGACGGTCATCGCTCGCTGTCGTCGCCTCGGTGCCGGCGCGCCACGAGCTTCACCGCCGCGGCGACGATCAGGACCAGGATGACCGCGCCCAGCAGCACACAGACGACGATCAGCCACGCGAGCGGGTGACCGGTCGAGGCCTCCGAGTGGTCACCGGCGTCGACAGTGATCGGATCGCGGCCGGCGATCTTCAACGCCGCGTCCCCGGAAGCGCCCGACGCGTTGTCGGTGTCGGAGAACCAGCGCAACAGGTCGTCGAGGTCTGTTGCATCGTCGGTCGAAGTGGCCACCAGCACGCTACGGCCATCGGCCCGTATCACCTGCAGGGATCCGAATTCGACCTGGGGGCTGAGCGTGACCTTCGACGTCGCACCCGATGCGGAACGGACGGTGATGGTGCCGGACTTCTGCGTCACCGGCAGCGAGAGGCCGCCGGGCAATCCGGACCCGTCGGCGGCGATGACCACCGCGGGCTGGGTCGACGACGAGACGTCGGACATCGACACCACGTCGACGCCGATCGGTACGGTCGACAACCGCTGCATCGTCGTCATGAGCGACACAGCACGCGCGACGTCGGGGACGTCACCCTTGGTCCATGCCACTTGTGTTCGCGGCATCAGCGCCTGAGGCATCGAGCCCAGTCCCGCGGGCAGCGGCTCGTCGGCTTCGGTGCTGCGGACCTCGCCTGCGGCCGAGACGCTCAGCGATCCCCGGGTGCCGTTGCCACATCCTTCACGGACGTCGCCGCGCTCGAGAGTCACGACCAGTTCGTTGTACCTGCTCAAAGCATTGTTCGGGAGATCGACCCACTGGTTGAACGATCCCGATGCGCCGGTCTTGATCGTCGCGATCACACGCTGCCCCAGGCGTACCGACACCACCGGCGACGACCCGTCGGCTGCCGGTGTTGCCGACCCGATGAGCTGCACACGGATGTCCTTCGACGGTCTGCCCAGTCGTGTCTGGTCGATGCCGAGCGTGATCGACGGCCACGCCGACGACGTGACGATCTGATCGGTGATTCCCAGATCGGCCAGTGTCTGGACGTCGGGGCTGAGCTGCGGTGCGCTGTGCAGCGGCCCGGCGACAGCCGACGAACTCTGGGTGATGGCCGACAAGTTCGAGGTCAGCGCGCGGGCCTGCGTTGTCAGCTGATTCGGTTGGCCGCCGATCGTCAGATACGCGGACCCGTTCTGATCACGTACCGTCAGGCCCTCCGGGGCGGCGCTGCTGATCACGATCTGGCGTTCCAGTGAATCCGGCTGACCGGTCGGTGCGATCGACCCCGCCGGCAATGCCTCGACGTCGACGTCGAAATCTGCGGTGCCGTAATTCGCGGCGACGGACGTTGCCAGACCGACTGCTGCCGCCCCTTCTTCTCGCGACGGTTTCTGTGGGACGAAGATCGTCAGTTTCCGGAGGATGGGTGGGAGGAACTCGGCAACGTTCCGCGGTATCGCCTCACGGCCGGTGAACGAGACGGTCGCGTCGCGGATGTGGAATGCGTTGTCCGGATCGAACTGACAGATGCCACTCACAGTCAGGTACGCACGCAACGTGATGTCGGCCGCGTTCCTGGCGACGGTGGCACCGGAGAGTGACAGTTCGATGGGCGAGTTCGGCGCGGGATTGATCGGCGTACGCGAGATCACCCGGTCTCCCTGCATGACGTCGACGGTTCCGCCGGTCACGAAGGGAGGCACCGAGACGGTTCCGCGCAGCTTGTCCGGCGAGAGATTCTGCGGCACCGGAATCGACATGCTGACCTGCGCCTGCTGTCCCGCGAATGTGATGTCGTCAGCCGCGCCGATCGACCGCAGGCTCAATGGGGGCGGAGTGTCGCCCTGCGCAGCGAGCGCCTGACCGACGCCGGACAATGCGAGTACGGCACACAATGCCGTGGCGATCACGAGAACCCGACGGCACGCGCTCAATCTTCACACCCAATCTCCCGTGACGGGGATCCACCAACCTCTTCGTGACACGCTTCTGACCGACAAGCAAGCACTTACACGTTCGAGGCTAATGGTGCTCTGATCCGCCTGTCAGGCAACACACATCACCATGTCAGCGTCGCAGTGGTTGACCTGCGGCGTGTGTGCTGCCGTTGCGCTTTCGAGTCCTTTCCGTGTCCACACGCCCGACGGTCTCTGGAAGCATGGGCCGCATGTCCAACGGCAGTTGTCGCCGCCTGGGAGGGTTGGCCGGAGTCTTGAGCGGATGATCGACACGCATTTCCGCGATGCGCCACCGAGTGTCGGCGACCGGGTCGACGGCGGAACGTTCGTCGACATCGACGGCGACCTCCTGTGGCATTTCCAGGGTGGCGATCCGATGGGACCGCCGACGGTCCTGTTGCACGGCTCGTTCTCATCGGCGTCGAGCTGGGGCGCCCAGTTCGGCGATTTCGCCGACGCCGGTCTACGTCTGTACGCGCCTGAGCGCAGCGGCCACGGTCACAGTCCCGAGCGTGCGGGCCCGTCCAGCTTCTCCTCGATGGCCGACCAGGTGATCGTGTACCTCGAGAACGTCGTGCGCGAACCCGCGAACATCGTCGGTTGGAGCGACGGTGGTGTGGTCGCGCTGATGATTGCCCTGCGTCGCCCCGATCTCGTCGCGCGGATCGTCACGACGGGCAGCTACGTCAATCGTCGCGGCCTGGCGCCGATCGATGACCCCGACGACCACGACGGCGACGACGACCACGACGCTGTCCTCGTCGAGTGCCTACGTGAGGGCTTTCTGCACAGCGCTTCCGGGACCGGTGAGAGCTTCGACAAGACCATCGCCATGCTGCGGGTCGAACCCACCTTCGAGACCACCGATTTCGCGGCGGTGACCGCCCCGACCCTCGTGGTCGCCGCCGACTGCGGCATCGTCCGAATCGAGCATTCCCTCGACCTCGCGTCGACTCTCCCCCACGGCCGACTCGCCGTCCTTCCGGGCACACACATCCTGCCGCTCGAGTCGCCGCATCTGTTCAATCCGCTGGTGCTGACCTATCTGGCGTCAGATCCCCCGAGCAGCGTCGAATTCTGATCCGAGCTCTTCGGCCTCCTCGAGGACCCCGTCAGCGACGATGCCTGTGCCTTCATGCCACGCGAGGCGACGCTCGCCGTGCGGATCCGTCTCGATGTGGTCGGTCCGGTCGATGACCAGGATCTCGCGCGTGTCCTCCGAGTAGCGAGGCCAGTCCGAACCCGGCACACCGGTACGTGCGAACGCCCCCCACCGTGACTGCACGTCGGCGGTGACCCGTGCGACGGCGCGCCAGTCCCCGACGCTCAGGGGCGCGCCGAGCGCGGACCGGAACGCGCCGAACACCGCGAACAACTCGGTTGCGTGTGTCGCGCCGACGCCCAGCTTGCCGAGCACCTTGGTGAAGAAGTCGTAGCGATAGGAGAAGGTCGGCGCTGTGCGGCTGTGCCCGTCGGCGAAGGCAACCGTCGGCGCCCAGAACGTGGCGTCGGCCGAGAGCCGCAGTCTCTCGCCCGGACCGGTGTAGAGCGCCGATATCTGCTCACGAGCTCCCTCGTCCTCGACACGTAGCAGCATCCGTTCGGCGTCGGGCAGCATGTTCCAGAGCTTCTCGAAGAGCTTGCCCTCGTCCCTGTTGCCGCCGACGATCAGCGGAACCGGATGTGTGGTTCCTTCTCTCGCTGCCACGACAGGCAGTTGCGGCAGGAGCCTGCTACCGGCGACGGGTGCGAACGGCACCGGCTCCGGCGTCTGCGCCCGCGACGCGAAGCGCATCAGACGATTGCTCGCGCGGAAGATCTCCTCGGTGCTCGCACCGTCGAGGAGTCGACGGGCGAGGGCGGGATCGATCGCCGCGCCACGATCGTCGACGCCGCTGCTGCGTCGGTCGGGGTCGCGCAGGAGACGCACGAACTCGTCGGCGAACACCGTGGCACTCGATTTGTCGATGACCAGCTCCGGGGCGGGACTCTCTGCGATGGCGCGTGCGAACAACCCCTCGGCGTCGGGGGTCGCGAGCAGTGTCAGCACGGCAGAGCCGCCGGCGCTCTCGCCGAACACCGTGACGTTGTCCGGATCGCCGCCGAAGGCCGCGATGTTGCGTTGCACCCAGCGCAGCGCGGCGAGCATGTCCGACAGCCCGGGGTTCTCGTCGAAGGTGCGGTCACTCGTCGAATACTGGCTGAAATCGAGCAGTCCGAAGGCCCCGAAGCGGTACTGCACGGTGACGACGACGACGTCCTGGGCACGTGCGAGCAGCGAACCGTCGTACAGCGGCGTGGCAGCCGTGCCGAGGATGTAGGCACCTCCGTGGATGAACACCATCACCGGCCGCGGCGTCGACGGCTCGGTCTCCGGCGAGAAGACGTTGAGTGTCAGACAGTCCTCACTGGTCGGGGCGTATCGCCCGGGCCCGGTTGCGGTGAATCGACGCTCCTGGACCGCGGCGTTACCGAACTTCGTGCAGTCACGCACGCCTGGCCACGGCGCGACCGGCTGCGCCTCCCGGAACCGGCCCGCACCGACGGGCGGAGCGGCGAAGGGGATGGCTTTCCAACTGATGGTGCCGCGTCGCGCGAGCTTGCCCCTGCGCCCGCCGACGAGCCCGTCGGCAGTGGTCACGATGGTGTCGATGAGCGTCATGTACACCAACCTAACGAATGCTCGGGCGCGCTGGTGACGGGCCTGACCTCCTACCGGTCGGGACTACTGTTGCCGACGCTGCCGCGCGAACTCTGCGAGCACCACGCCCGCCGCGACCGAGGCGTTGAGGCTCTCGACATCGCCCGCCATCGGGATCGACAGGATCGAGTCGCAGGTCTCCCGGACGAGGCGCGACAGGCCCTTGCCCTCCGAGCCGACGACGATCACCGTCGGGCCGGTGCCCTCGTAGTCGTCGAGCGTCACGTCGCCTTCCGTGTCGAGGCCGACGATCTGCGCACCTGTCTCCGCCCAGTCTTTGAGCGTGCGGGTCAGATTCGAGGCCTGGGCGACCGGCAGACGGGCGGCTGCGCCCGCGCTGGTGCGCCATGCGACAGCCGTGACACTGGCACTGCGGCGCGCCGGGATGACGACGCCGTGCCCGCCGAACGCGGCGACCGAACGGATCACGGCGCCCAGGTTGCGCGGGTCGGTGATGTTGTCGAGCGCCACGAGCAGCGGCGGTGTGCCCGATTCGATGGCATCACGCATGAGATCGTCGGGATGGGCGTAGCGGTACTCGGGCACCTGCAACGCGATGCCCTGGTGGAGTCCGTTGGCCGACATGCGGTCGAGTTCTGGCTTGCCGACCTCGAGGATCGCGATGCCATTGTCGGCAGCGAGTTTCACAGATTCCGCGACTCGGTCGTCCGGTTCGCTGTTGACTGCGATGTAGAGTGCCGTCGCCGGAACCCCGGCACGCAGACACTCGAGGACCGGGTTGCGGCCGAGCACGTACTCCGGACCGTCGTCCTTGCGACGCGGATTCGGCCGTCCCGCAACACTTTTCCCAGCCGCCTTCGCCTTCTTGTGGGCCGGATGGTACGGACGGTCGACGGCCTTCGGCGTCGCTCCCCGACCTTCGAGTCCGCGTCGCCGCTGGCCGCCGGAGCCGACCGTCTGGCCTTTCTTGCTGCCCGACTTGCGCACCGCGCCTCGGCGTTTGGAGTTTCCGGCCATCGTTGTCGTCCCGTCCGCTGGAGTTGCTTACTTGCCCTTGAGCGCCCAGGTGGGGCCGTCGGGGGTGTCGGTGACCTCGATACCGGCCACCGACATGCGGTCACGTACGGCGTCGGCCGTGGCCCAGTCCTTCTCTGCGCGAGCCTGTGTCCGCCGGTCGAGTTCGGCGTGCACCAACACGTCGAGCGCCGACATCGCGTCGGTCTCGTCTCCGCCCTCCGCCCAGTGTTCGTCGAGCGGATCGACGCCGAGTACACCCATCATCGTGCGCACCGATGCCGCAGCGGCGAGTGCCGCCTCGCCGTCCCCTGCTTCCAGCGCCGTGTTGCCCTCACGCACGACGTTGTGGATCGTCGCCAACGCCGCAGGGACGCCGAGATCATCGTCGAGAGCCGCCGCGAAGTCGGGATGGATCTCCCCGAGCGGGACTGCCCCCACGCGCGAAACCACCCGGCCGACAAACGATTCGATCCGCCGATAACCGGCGGCGGCCTCGGTCAACGCGCCTTCTGAGTACTCGAGCATCGACCGGTAGTGCGCACTTCCGAGGTAATAGCGCAGTTCGACGGCCCGCACCCGCTGCAGCATCGCCGGAATGGCCACGACGTTGCCGAGCGATTTGCTCATCTTCTCGCCCCCCATGGTGACCCAGCCGTTGTGCAGCCAGTACCGGGCGAACGGGTCGCCGGCGCCGTGCGCCTGCGCGATCTCGTTCTCGTGGTGCGGGAAGATCAGATCCATTCCACCGCAGTGGATGTCGAACTCCGACCCCAGCAGCGACGTCGCCATCGCCGAGCATTCGAGGTGCCAGCCCGGCCGACCCGGCCCCCACGGCGTCGGCCACGAGGGTTCACCCGGCTTCGCCGCCTTCCACAGGGTGAAGTCCTGCGCGTTGCGTTTGCCGGTGCCCGCGCTCTCGCCCTGGTGCATGTCGTCGAGCTTCTGTCCCGAGAGCGCCCCGTAGTCGGGGAGACTGCGCACGTCGAAGTACACGTTGCCGTCGGAGGCGTAGGCGTGCCCGCGCGCGATGAGACGCTCCATGTACTCGACCATCTGCGTGACGAAGCCCGTGGCGCGCGGCTCGGCCGACGGCGGCTGCACACCGAGTGCGTCGTAGGCATGCGCGAACTCGCGCTCGTGCGTTGCGGCCCACTCCCACCAGGGGCGCCCGGCGTCGGCTGCCTTGCGGAGGATCTTGTCGTCGATATCGGTCACATTGCGGACGAACAGGACGTCGTTGCCCTTGTACTCGAGCCAGCGCCGCAGCACGTCGAAGGCGATGCCGCTGCGCACGTGACCGATGTGCGGGACACCCTGCACGGTGGCACCACACAGGTAGATCGTCACTCGGCCGGGGTGCAGCGGAACGAACTCGCGCACCTCTCGAGCAGCGGTGTCATGTAGGCGCAGGGTCACGACGTGCGATTCTACCGGTCGCAGATCTCAGACCTGCGCCGGTGAGCCCGGTCGGCTCAGCCGCGGGTGACCAACGCCGTCGCAACCGCGGCGACACCTTCGCCGCGACCTGTCATGCCGAGTCCGTCAGTTGTCGTGGCCGAGACCGACACCGGAGCGCCGAGGGCGTTGCCCAGGGCGTCCTGTGCTTCCGCCCGGCGCGGGCCGATCTTGGGCTTGTTGCCGATGACCTGCACCGCTCCGTTGACCACCGTGAACCCGGCGTCGGAAACCAATTGCGCGACATGCGCGAGCATCGTCGTGCCAGAGACCCCGTCCCACTCGGGGCGTCCTGTACCGAAGACCGATCCGACATCGCCGAGACCCGCTGCCGACAGCACGGCGTCGCACAGCGCGTGCGCGCCGACGTCACCGTCGGAGTGCCCGGCGCATCCGGGCGTGTCGGGAAAGAACAACCCCACCATCCAGCACGGGACGGTCGGGTCCAGGGCGTGTGCGTCGGTACCGATACCGACCCTCATGAACGGACTCCTTGCGAGAAGACGCCTCCGTCAGACGAGCTCTCCGGTCGCGTGTTCGCCACACGGAGACGTTCTGCCACCAGGTCACGTGCCACACGAAGGTCCCACGGTGTGGTGATCTTGAATGCCAGTGGATCGCCGACCACGACGTGTACGTCGATGCCTATCCGCTCGACGAGTCCTGCGTCGTCGGTTGCGAGACCCGCATCGTCGGCGTGGGCTGCCGCCAGGGCTTCACGGGCGAACCCCTGCGGAGTCTGGACCGCGCGCAGCGGTTCACGGTCGACGGTGTCGAGAACCCGTCCGTCGTTGTCCACACGCTTGAGCGTGTCGGCAACGGGCAGTCCGGGGACCACCGCCCGATGTCCGGAGAGGACCGCGTCACGCACCCGGCGAAAAACGGCGGGAGGTGTCAGCGGCCGCGCCGCGTCGTGCACGAGCACGATGTCGGCGTCGCCGCTGATAGCGAGCCCGGCTCGCACCGACTCGGACCGGTGCGCTCCCCCGGCCACCACGATGGCAGACGGAACGAGCTCGGCTGCGCGCTCGACCAGATCGGCAGGAACGACGACGACGATCTCGACGTCGACGCTCCAGTCGCGGACGCCCGCCACACAGTGCTCGAGGATTGTCGAACCGCCGAGATCGACGAACGCTTTCGGTTGGTCGAGTCCCAACCGTGTGCCCGATCCCGCGGCGGGGATGATGACCCTCGTCGTCGGCGCGGTCACAGCCGCCACATCGGTCAGTTGATCGTCAGCGTCACGACGCTGCGGCCAGCACCTCGTCGAGAATGCTGGTGGCCCTCTCGTCGTCGGTGTTCTGCGCGAGGGAGAGTTCGTCGACCAGCACACGACGAGCGCGGGTCAGCATGCGCTTCTCGCCTGCGGACAGACCACGGTCCTGCTCGCGACGCCACAGGTCGCGAACGATCTCGGCCACCTTGATGATGTCTCCGGAGATCAGCTTCTCCTGATTGGCCTTGAAGCGACGAGCCCAGTTGGTGGGCTCTTCGGTGTGGGGCGCCCGCAGCACCTGGAACACCTGGTCGAGACCCTCTTCACCGACGACGTCTCGGACGCCGACGTATTCCAACTTGGTCGAGGGAATCTGAACGGTCATATCACCATCGGCAACCTTCAGAACGAGGTATTCGATCTGCTCACCCTTGATGGTCCGGGTAACGATGTCTTCGACCCGAGCAGCACCGTGATGGGGGTAGACAACGGTGTCGCCAACTTTGAAATTCAATGTTCCATGCCCCTTTCGAGTAGGCCCAGTCTAGCACGGTGGTCATTTGGGTCACATCCAACGGTGCAGGTCAAGGCACTACTCCGAGCCCGCAGCCCAGCTCGGACCGGTGTTAGGGCAGGTGAGCGGGTGAGGCCATAACAGCCTCGGAGACAACACGCAAGAGCTCGTTTCACAGCCTCCGGAAGCGCGCTTCCGGAGCCGCCGACGCCCCGCCCGCGGGCGACGTCGAACACGGCTCGCAGATACCAATCCGGTACCCCGTCGGGCTTTTGACGCGCCCGCCCACTACGCTGCGTAGTGCAGGGTTCGCGCCAAGCGATTTCGGCCTTTCGATTACCTGGGAGGAACGGGTGTCTGTGTCATCGCTCAAGGGGTCAACCGACGGTGGATCCACCCGACCGAGTCGTCGTGTGCGTCGCCTCGGCCAGGCCACTGTCATCGCCGCCGTCGGAATCGCGGTCGCTTTCGGCACAACCGGCTGCGGAGCGGGCCAGATCGCCCAGACGGCCAACCAGTTGCCCGCGGTCAACGGCAACAGCGCGAACCTCGGCAAGATCGAGCTGCGCGACGTGCAGATCATCTACCCCGCGCAGAATGCGGCGTCGGTCTTCGACAACGGCGGCCCGTTCGAACTGTCCTGGGTGATCGCCAACCAGAGCGAGATCGACACCTACCGTCTGACCAACGTGACCGCGCAGCAGGGCAACGTGACGCTCGAGGACAAGTACGACCTCCTACCGGGCAAGGCGCTGCGCGCGGGTGAACCCGCTGCGCTGATCCAGCAGACCGACATCCCCAACCCCGTCGAGGAGAAGCGCATGACCGCCACCCTCGACGGGACCGGCAAGTCCGTCGCTGTCGGACTGACCACCAAGCTGACCTTCAGCTTCGAGAAGGTCGACGCCAACGGCGCTACGACGCCGGTGGGTTCGGTCACGGTCGACACCCCGGTCGACTCCGGCACCTTGCTCACCCGCCAGGACAAGGTCCGCGAGGCCGAGAACCCTGCCGACGAGCACGCCGAGGAAGCCCCGAACGTCCTGCCCAACTGACACTCACCGCCACACGCATTCCTCACACAAGCCCCGGAGCAACCGCTCCGGGGCTTGTCGGTGCACTGCCCTAGTCTTGTCTGCGTGGCCAAACCCAAGTCGTCGTACCGTTGCTCGGCCTGCGGCCATACCGTCGCCAAATGGGTCGGCCGATGTCCAGAATGCGGCGAATGGGGCACCGTCGACGAGGTCGCGGCTCTGCCGTCGGCCACCGCATCGCACAGCGCCGTCGCACCGTCGAGTCCGGCGGTTCCCATCACCCAGGTCGACGCCGCGTCGTCGAATGCGATCCCAACGGGCATAGGCGAATTCGACCGCGTACTCGGCCGCGGTGTGGTCCCGGGGTCGGTGATCCTGCTCGCGGGCGAGCCGGGGGTCGGGAAGTCGACGTTGCTTCTCGAGACCGTCAAGCACTGGGCTCGCAGCGGGCGTACCGCGTTGTACCTGACCGGCGAGGAGTCCGCCGGGCAGGTTCGGTTGCGCGCGGAGCGCACCGACGCTGTCCACGAAAACGTCTATCTCGCAGCCGAAACCGACCTCGCGACCGTACTCGGCCATGTCGACGCCGTCCGACCCTCCCTCCTCGTGGTCGATTCGGTACAGACGATGGTCGCCACCGGAACCGACGGCGTGACCGGCGGGGTGACGCAGATCCGCGCGGTCACCACGGCACTCGTCTCGCTGGCCAAGAATCGCGGGATCGCCGTCATCCTCGTCGGGCATGTCACCAAAGACGGCGCGGTCGCCGGACCGCGGTCGCTCGAGCATCTCGTCGACGTCGTGCTGTCGTTCGAGGGCGACCGCCACACGTCGCTGCGCATGGTCCGCGGCATCAAGAACCGTTTCGGTTCCGCCGACGAGGTCGGGTGTTTCGAGCAGCGCTCCGACGGCATCCACCAGGTCACCGATCCGTCGGGACTCTTCGTGCACCACCACGATTCGGATGTGAGCGGTTCGTCGGCGATCGTCGCGATGGACGGCAAGCGCGCTCTGGTCGGTGAGATCCAGGCGTTGCTCGCCGACTCGAAGATGGCCAACCCACGGCGTGCGGTGTCGGGTCTCGACTCCGCGCGTGCCTCGATGGTCCTCGCGGTGCTGCAGGGTCGGTCCGGGCTGCCTCTCGGCGAACGAGAGGTCTACCTGTCAACCGTCGGCGGCATGAAGGTCACCGAACCCGCCGCCGACCTCGGGATCGCGCTCGCGGTGAACTCCTTCATCAAGAACAAGCCGACGCCACGTACCACGGTCGCGATCGGCGAGGTGGGTCTCGCGGGTGAGGTGCGTCGTGTCTCCGCGGTCGGGCGTCGGGTGGCGGAGGCCAAACGATTGGGTTTCACGCACGCGATCATCCCGGCAGGCTCAGACGATCAGCTTCCCGAGGGCATCCGGATCACCCGCGTCTCGGTGCTCGGCGACGCGATGCGTGCTGCATTCGTCACCCCGGTCGACGCCTCCCGCGCCCCGTTCTGACCCGTACCCGTTCAGATCGGTGTAGAGCTGGCCCACACGCCGCCGTGCTGAGTTGTGGCTTTCGGACGACTCATGGCCGGGACATGCGCTGCTTGTACTCGTCGGCCATGGCGCTGTTGTCGACGTGCTGCGCGAAGTGTTGGCGCGCATCGATGGTCACGAAAATGCTGTGCCCCGCCACGACCGGCTGCGACGGGTCGCCGAGGTGTCCCACGGCCTCGACATAGACCTTGCGGCGCTGCCTGCCGAGGATCTCCGCGCGCAGGTACAGCGTCGAACCGATCGGAACGGGCGCGACGAAATCGACCTCGAGGTGCACCGTGACCGCCGACGGTCCGACCAGCAGCGGGACGGTACCCATGACCTCGTCCATGGCCGTCGACAGGATGCCGCCGTGGATCACCCCCGGGCCGCCCTCGAATCGTGGCTCGACGCGCATCGACGTCTCGACCGCGAACCCGTCGGACGCGCGCACCTCGAGGTGCAGTCCCTGCGCCGATTCCGCACCGCAGCCGAAACACAGCGGATTGTGCATGCGGATCACCTGGCCGGGGGCAGCGGCCTTCGGGTGGCGTACCAGGGGGTCGAGGTCGGTGGGCACCACGAAGTCACGTCTCACGTGCCGTTACCCTAGTCTGCGACGGACCGCGACCTTCATGCGCGGCCGTGGAGAAGGGACCTGAGCATGAGCGACGTCGCGCGAACCGAGCCGGGCGCACGCTCTGAGCTGATGCGTGAGACGCTCGCCCGGGTGGCTCCCGGGACGGGGCTGCGCGACGGACTCGAGCGCATCCTCCGCGGCGGCACCGGCGCGCTGATCGTCATCGGACACGACTCCGATGTGGAGAAGATCTGCGACGGCGGCTTCCACCTCGACGTCGAATTCGCACCGACGCGTCTGCGCGAGCTCGCCAAGATGGACGGCGCGGTGGTGTTGTCGACGGACGGCAAGCGGATCGTGCGGGCCAACGTCCAGCTCGTCCCCGACCCGTCGATCCCCACCGAGGAGTCGGGTACCAGGCATCGGTCGGCCGAGCGCACCGCCATCCAGACCGGGCATCCCGTGATCTCGGTGAGTGCGTCGATGTCGATCGTCAGCGTCTACGTCGACGGACTGCGCAAGGTGGTCGAGAGTCCCGACCCGATCCTCTCGCGCGCCAACGTCGCATTGTCGACGCTCGAGCGGTACAAGGCGCGACTCGACGACGTCAGCGCCGCATTGTCGCGGGCCGAGATCGAGGACTACGTCTTGTTGCGCGATGCGATGTCGACCGCTCAACGGATGGAGATGGTCCGTCGGGTCTCGGCCGAGATCGACGACTACGTGCTCGAACTCGGCGTCAACGGTAGACAGGTGAGCCTGCAGCTCGAGGAGCTCATCGCCGAGAACGACACGATGCGCGAACTGTTGGTGCGCGACTACTACGCGAGTCCGGAACCTGCGACAACCGAGGAGGTCCGCAGCTCGCTGGAGGCAATCGAGGAACTCTCCGACGCCGACCTACTCGACCTCAGCCTGCTGGCGGGAGCGTTCGGGTATCCGACGACGATCGAGGCGCAGGACACCGCGATGAGTCCGCGCGGCTACCGCCTGCTGGCAGGTATCTCGCGGCTGCAATTCGCACACATCGATCGCCTCGTGCGCAGCTTCGGCACGCTGCAGGCACTGCTCGCGTCGTCTGCCGCCGACCTCCAGGCCATCGAGGGCATCGGTGGTATCTGGGCGCGCCACATCCGCGAGGGCCTGTCGAGACTGGCCGAGACGAGCATCGAGAGATTCGACTAGCGGCGACGCCCTGATCGGATGGCTACTGCTGGGCGGGTGCCACCACGTTGAACGTGATCGGCGCCGACTCCTTCTCGCCGATCTTGCCGATGGCCTGATACGAACCGACAGGCACCTGCACGCGCGGCTTGTCGCAACCCGGATTGCTCGTGGTCCCCGACCAGGTGATGGTGTCCTTGGCCTGCTGCTGCGGCTGCAACACAACGGTGTTCACATCCTTGAGCGGCGAACAATCCTGCGCCGCCCACAGCGTGCGCGTGCCGTCGAGGGTTCGCACCACGACGTTCTGTGCCGCCTTCCCGACGTCGCGGGCGCACGCGGTCAGTCCGGCGTTGGTGGTGACGATCGTGAACACGGGCTGATCGCCCACGGTGTAGGTCGGCTTGTCGGTGTAGAGCACCACGGCGATGTTCTGGTCCGGGCACAGCGGCGTGCCGTCCGCTCCGACGGCCGGAGCCGCTGCGCTACCCGACGCCGGCGACGCACCCGGCTGGCCGGAGGCGCCCGCGGCCGCGCCGCCCCCTCCGCCCGTACCGCCACCCGACACCGCCCCACCGGACGGCGCGCCCGAGGATTCCGACGATCCGTACGCCGGACTCGTGGTGGTCGACATCGACGATGCCGATGCCGTGTTCGACGGCGACTTGTCGCCGCCGGAGGTCGTCCACACGATCAGACCGATGACCAGGGCGAGCGCGGCAACCGCGACACCACCGGCGACGATGCGACGACGCCAGTAGATCTCAGACGGAAGCGGGCCCTGCGGTTCGATCACGCGTCCACGCTAACGGCCAGTTTCTGCAGCACGGTTGACCCGATGCGGCGTGTCGCCGAGAAAAGCGCGCCTGACCGGCGCAAAGTCTAAAGGTTCACTTAAGCTGCGGCGTCCTGCCGCCGGCGCTCATCAGGCCGAGGCAGCCTCGTCCACGGTAGCGCCGTCCACTGCGGCCGATGCCGCGTCGGACGCTTCGTGGTGACCCTTGTGCACGTGTCCCTCGGGTCCGCCGATCTCGACGTAGCCCTGCCCGATGTCGCCGTAGGCACCCCGCAGCTGCACTGCGCCCTCGTTGAGCGCGTACGTCAGACCCACGATGGCGAGTTTCCCGTTGGCCACGCGGTCGGCGATGATCCGACTGCGCTGCATCAGCAACCGCCCCGTTTCGACGACGTGCCGTGCCTCGAACTCGTCGACCCTGGTCAGCCCCTCGCTGCGGCCCGCAAGGATGCTCGGCGTGACGCGTTCGACCACGTCGCGGATGTACCCGCCAGGAATCTGCAGGTCGTCGAGGGCGTCGAGCGTCGCTTTGACCGCACCGCAACTGTCGTGGCCCAGAATCACCACCAGCGGCACCTCGAGTACCTCTGCCGCGTATTCCAACGATCCCATCACCGCGGAGTCGACCACGTGGCCTGCCGTGCGGACGACGAACATGTCGCCGAGCCCCTGGTCGAAGATGATCTCTGCGGCGAGACGAGAGTCCGCGCAGCCGAACAACACCACGTGAGGGTGCTGGCCCGCGACGAGTCGCGCGCGGTCCTCGATACCCTGACTGGGATGTTCAGACTCTCCGTTGATGAAGCGCCGGTTGCCTTCGCGCAGCACGTCCCACGCCTGTTTCGGGGTCAATCCGATCATGCCGTTTAGTCTGCCACCTCAAGTGCTCTTGGGTTGGTTCGACGCCAACGAACGCGACCTCCCGTGGCGTGAGCCCGGGCTCTCCGGCTGGCAGATCCTCATCAGCGAGATCATGCTCCAGCAGACCCCGGTCTCGCGGGTAGTCGAACCATGGCGCGAGTGGGTGCGACGTTGGCCCGTACCGTCGGCGATGGCAGCGGCATCACCCGGCGACGTGCTGCGTGCGTGGGGCAAGCTCGGTTACCCGCGGCGCGCGCTGCGGCTGCACGAATGTGCGCGCGTGCTCGCCACCGAACACGACGACGTCGTGCCCGCCGACGTAGCGACGATGCTCACTTTGCCGGGCATCGGCGACTACACAGCCAGGGCCGTGGCCTGTTTCGCGTACGGACAGGCTGTGCCCGTCGTAGACACCAACGTCCGGCGTGTGGTCGCCCGAGCGGTCCACGGACGTGCGGAGCCCGGTAATCCGTCGAAGCGGGATCTAGCCGACACAGACGCCCTGCTCCCGCGGGATGTCGACGGCGACTACGCGTCCTCGGCTCCGCGCTTCAGCGCTGCACTCATGGAGCTCGGCGCTCTCGTCTGCACCGCCAGAAAGCCCGATTGCGCAGCCTGCCCACTGACCTGCGCCTGGGTCGAGGCAGGCAGACCCGCGCACGCGGGGCCGCCCCGAAGGGTGCAGAAGTTCGCGGGCACCGACCGTCAGGTTCGCGGCTTACTGCTCGACGTCCTGCGCGGCACCGACGAGCCGGTCGTACGCGACAGGCTCGACGTCGTCTGGCTGACCGACACCGCCCAGCGCGACCGCGCACTCGACTCACTGCTGGTCGACGGGCTGGTCGAGATCACTGCCGACGGTCGTTTCTGCCTGGCAGGCGAGGCGGGATGAGCAACGTGCGCCGTGACGTGCCGTGAGGTTCGGAGGACCGTGGCTCGAATCGAGTCGCGACACGGCGAAGCTTTGGCCCGTCTATGTATTCACCTGGACGCCCGGTGTTGCTAATTTTGCTGGATGACTGAGCCGCCGAACGAGTCGACGCCTTCATCCACACCCGATCCCGACAAGCCGTACGGGACTGACCCCGCGCCGGGCCAGCCGCAACCGGGCCAACCCGGAGCAGGCCAGCCTCAATACGGAAATCCCCAACACAGTGATCCCCAACCCGGAGATCCCCAGTACGGAAACCCCCAGTACGGGCAGCCCGGCACGGGGCAACCGTCCTACGGGCAACCCCAGTACGGGCAGCCCTCCCCCGGACAACCGCAATACGGTCAGCCCGCCCCGGAACAGCCGCCATACGGACAACCCCAATACGGGCAGCCCCAGTACGGACAACCCCAGTACGGGCAGCCCCAGTACGGACAGCCCGGCCCGGAGCAGCCCCCGTACGGGCAACCCCAATATGGGCAACCCCAGTACGGGCAACCGCAATATGGCACCCCGGCGCCGGGCTCGGTCCCCCCGGGCGGTACACCGCCGCCTCCCGCGAGTCCCTACGGCGCCGCACCCGGCTACGGCGCTCCCGTTCCCGGTGGTCCCGGCACACCGTTCAGCGTCGGTGAGAGCTTCAGCTGGGCATGGAGCCAGTTCAAGGCCAACCCCGGCCCGATGATCCTCCCCGGCGTGATCATGGCAGTTGTGGCACTTGTGTTCTGGGGTCTCGCGTACTGGGCCTTCTCGTCAGCCTCGGACACGGTGACCACGTATAACTACGAGGACGGCTACAGCACGAGCGCCAGCCTCGGCGGAGGAGCAGTCGCCGGACTCACCGTCGGCTACATTCTGGGCCTGCTGGTCTTGCT
The DNA here is from genome assembly GCF_000248075.1 of Gordonia otitidis NBRC 100426. GTDB lineage: Bacteria > Actinomycetota > Actinomycetes > Mycobacteriales > Mycobacteriaceae > Gordonia > Gordonia otitidis. The sequence goes on from NZ_BAFB01000170.1 coordinate 46,710, forward strand.
ATACATCGAAGCTTCGATTCTCTCCGGAGCGGTCCGTGTGGCAAACGGCGAAGCTGTCACCGCACAGTCGTTTCTGGTGCCCATCCGCTTCGGCCCCGTCATCGGAACCGCGATTCTCGTCGCGATCATTACCGGCGTCGCTTCTCTCTGCGTCGGTGTCGGCGGCCTCATCGCGGGGTTCCTCCTGCAGTTCGCCGTGCTCGCGACGATCAGTGAGGGCAAATCGCCGGGAGAAGCGCTCACTCGATCGTTCCGCATCACCACCAACCGAATCGGTGACTCGATCCTCACCCTGATCGTCGTGTGGCTGACCAACTTCGTCGGCGCGCTGCTCTGCGGCATCGGACTGATCGTCTCCGCACCGCTCGCGGCGCTCTTCCAGGTGCACGCGTACCGACGCATCGTCGGCGAGCCGATCGCCCCGCCCGCTCCCTGAGCGACCCGACAACCCGAATCAGATACGACGCCGAGCCGGTCAGCGATACGGCAGAGCAGAGAGAAACGCTTCGACGGCGCCCCGGAAGACCTCCGGGGCGTCGTCGTGTACGAGGTGACCCGATCCGCTGATCCTCAGGTGCGCGGCGTGATCGTTGATCGAGGCCATCTTCCGCATGTGTCCCTCGGGGGTGACGGTGTGCTCCGCCTCGATCAACAGGCTCGGGACCGGTACGGCACGCCACTGTTCCCAGAACTCGCGCACACCCCACTCCTGCGCGATGGCCGTCCACGTGGCGAGCTGTCCGTGCAGCCTGCCGTCGTCGAATGCCTCGTAGAAGTATCGGCCCGCAACATCACCGAACATCTGACGCGCGTGCTCGAGCGAGTCGAACCGCTCGGGCCACGAATCGAACCACGGCGCCCACTCGTTGGTGGTGCGTCCACGGAAATCCGGGGCCATGTCCTCGACCACCAGCGCACTCACGAGTTCCGGGTACTCCGACGCAGCGCACCACGCGTGCAGCCCGCCCATCGAATGTCCCACCAGGACAGCAGGTCCGAGATCGATCCAGGTGAGTATCTCGGCGAGGTCGGCGACGAACCGCTCGGTCGAGATCTCCGCCGGGTCGGACATCGACGCAGCGTCGGCGCCGGTGTGGAACGCGGCGTCGAATGTGAAGACACGACCGTATCTGCGCAGCCACGGCACCTGGCGACGCCAGGTCCGACCGCGACCCATCAGGCCGTGCAACAGCACGATCGGTCCGACACCCGACCCGTCCGACGACTGCTGCGTGTCGAGGCCACGGTCGGGACCACCGTGGTCGAGCAGTCCCGTCTCGGCCATCGCGTACGCAGTCACAGGAAACGAGGTTAATCAAAAGCGCGCGCAATCCGAACTAGGCTGAGGACATGACTGTTGTGAAGATCAACGCAATCCATGTCCCCGAGGGCGCGGGCCCCGAACTCGAGAAGCGTTTCGCCAACCGCGCGCACTCGGTCGACGGCTCGAAGGGCTTCCTGGGATTCCAACTGCTGCGGCCGGTCAAGGGAGACGAGCGGTACTTTGTCGTGACCCAGTGGGAGACCGAGGAGGATTTCCAGGCGTGGGCTGCCGGACCCGCCCGCGAAGCCCACTCCGGTGAGCGCGCCAAGCCTGTCGCGAGCGGCGCCGACCTTCTGGAGTTCGAGGTCGTACTCGACGCGAAACCGTCTGCCTGACAATACGTGTCGCGGCACCCGCGTCGCGTTGATCCACCCTCCAGGGAGAGCCCGATGAGCGCACTGCCGATGTTCCCGCTCGGGACTGCGCTGCTGCCCGGCGAGGTATTGCCACTGCGGATCTTCGAACCGCGGTACCGACAGATGCTCGATGATTGCCTCGCGGTCGACGACGGCGCGCCCCGTTTCGGGGTTGTGCTCATCGCGCGTGGGTGGGAGGTCGGTGGCGGCGACGTCCGACACGATGTCGGAACGTTCGCGACCATCGACCTCGTCACCCGAGACCCCGATGGACAGTCGTTTTTGCGCGGCGTCGGCACCCGACGTTTCCGGGTGACGGAGTGGCTACCTGACGACCCGTATCCACGGGCGGAGGTTTCAATCCTCGACGAGCCCGGCTTCGACAAGGCATCGCACGCCGAGGCGATCGCGCTCGGCGTCCGCATCCGGGAGGTCGTGGTCGACGCCTTCATCCGACGCGGCACACCCGTCCCCGACGACCTCCCGTCCTTCGACGCCGCAGATCTCCACGACGCGGGCCTGTTGGGGTGGGCGGCCAGACTCCCGATCGGCCCCGCCGACCGTCAGGCGCTTCTCGAGGCAGCCGACACCCCCGAACGGATCGCGGTGCTCGACGATGCGGTCGAAGGTCTCGCCGCCCGCATCGCATTCGAGTCCTGATCTCGACACCAAAGTTAGAACGTGTTCTAGTATTGGATGTGCGGTGGTTCACACCTGTCCGCACCCTCCCCGGGTCGAGTTCGATCATCCGCAGCGGGTCGAGTCGAGGGAACACATCGGGTACCAACTTCAGGAGCACGCATGACCCAGACCGTCGAATCACGTTCATCGAGCGACGCAGGCACGCCCGACGACCGCACGCAGCTCTACATCGGCGGCGAATGGGTACAACCGCATTCGACCGAGTCCCTCGAGGTGTTCTCGCCCGCAACCGGTGAGCGGGTCGCGTCGGTGCCACTCGCCGACGAGGTCGACGTCGATACCGCGGTGCGCACCGCGCGCGCGGCCTTCGAGTCAGGAGTCTGGTCACGGAAGTCCGCAGAAGAGCGCGCTGCGGTGCTCGACAGGGTCGCCGACATCATCGACGAACGCGCCGAAGCGATCTCCGCGCTGGTGTCGTCGGAGATGGGGGCGCCGCCAGCCGCCGTCGACATGTTGCAGAAGCTGCCGGGTACAGGCGTGCTGCGCTCGTATGCCGAAGCGGCCAGGAACTATGAATGGACCGAGTACCGCACCGGCCTGTTCGGCACCACCCGCATCACCCGCGAGCCGGTCGGCGTCGTCGGGGCGATCACCGCGTGGAACGTCCCACTCTTCCTGGTCTGCAACAAGCTCGGCGCAGCGCTCGCAGCGGGTTGCTCCGTGGTGCTCAAGCCTGCACCCGAGACCCCGCGGACGGCCAACGCTGTCGCCGAGATCTTCACTGAGGCAGGCGTTCCCGCAGGCGTGATCTCGGTCGTCCCCGGCGGACCCGAGACCGGCAAGGCCCTCGTCGCACATCCCGACGTCGACAAGATCACTTTCACCGGCTCGACCGCTGCGGGCCGTCAGATCGGTGCGGCGTGCGCCGAATCGCTCAAGCGGTGTTCGCTCGAACTCGGCGGCAAGTCCGCCGCGATCGTCCTCGACGACGTCGACATCAACAACATCCCCATGATGGTTTTCCTCGGACTGTTCAACACCGGCCAGGCGTGTGTCGCACAGACCAGGGTCCTGGTGCCTACGAGTCGTAAGGACGAGATCGTGGCGGCGATGATCGAGGCGGCCAAGGCCATGAAGGTCGGTCTACCCAGCGAGGCCGACAGCCAACTAGGACCGGTGATCAACAAGCGTCAGCTCGAGAAGATCGAGGGCTACATCGCCAAGGGCAAACAGGAGGGCGCCACCGCCGTTCTCGAGGGCGGGCGCCCCGAAGGACTCGACGCCGGCTACTTCCTCTCGCCCACGATCTTCACCGACGTCACCAACGACATGACCATCGCCCGGGAGGAGATCTTCGGCCCGGTGCTCTCGGTCATCGCCTACGACGACGTCGACGACGCGATCGCCATCGCCAACGATTCCGACTACGGCCTCGCGGGTACCGTCTGGACCGCCGACGTCGAACGCGGCATCGAGATCTCGGAGAAGATCAGAACCGGCACGTTCGGGATCAACTTCTACGCCATCGACCCCGGCTCGCCGTTCGGTGGCTTCAAGAACTCCGGGATCGGCCGGGAATGCGGCCCCGAGGGTCTCGAGGCATTCGTCGAACACAAGTCGACGATGCTCCCGATGGGGTACCAGGTCTCCTGACACCGCTCTCGATGCCGCTTAGAGCAGCGAACTCACGAATCCGCCGTCGAGCACGAGGCTGCTGCCGTTGCACCACGACGACTCGTCCGAGGCGAAGAACGTCACCGCTGCGGCTACCTCTTCCGGCGTTCCGTAACGTCCCTGCTTCTGCGCCATGACTGCGTCGAAGCCGCCTTCCGGTAGTCCGAGGGCGGCTTCGAACAGCGGGGCGGCGGTGGTGACCAATTTCGTGTCGATGAAGCCCGGAAGCACGGCGTTGACCCGGATGCCGTGGGCCCGGAACTCCGCGGCGGCGGTCTCGGTGAGATTGCGTACGGCAGCCTTGGCCGCGGCATACGGCGCAATCAGTGCAGAGCCCGCGGTCGCTGTGATCGAGCTGATCGTCACGATCGAACCGCCGCCGGAGGCGATGATCGCCGGTGCGGCGTAGCGGATCGAGAGGAACACCCCGTCGAGATTGACCGACGTGGTCTTCCGCCAGTCGGCGTAGGACATCTCCGCGATGGGCTGCACGGAACCGACTCCAGCGTTGGGAACCATGATGTGCAGCGCGCCGAAGTGTTCCTGCGTGTCGGTGATCAGTTGCTGCACCTGTGCTTCGTCGGTGACATCCGTTGTGCACGCGATCGCGCCGTCGATCGAGTAGGCGACCGACTTGGCGGCGTCGGCGTCGATGTCGGAGACCACAACGCGCGCACCCTCCTGCCCGAACCGCCTGGCGATCGCGGCGCCCAGTCCTGCGCCTGCTCCGGTGAGGACGGCAACGCGGCCATCTAGTTTCTGTGCCATGGATCTGTCTTCTTCCTCTACGGGTGTGACGTTTGTCTACGTGTGGTCGGAGTGGATCGAGATACGAAGTCAGACAAGGGATGCGGTCAGTCCACCGTCGAGGACGTAGTGGCTTCCGGTTACCCAGCTCGCGCGGTCGGATGCGAGGAAGCACGCGACCTCCGCGATGTCTTCCACGGTTCCGAGCCGCCCCTGTTTTGCCGCAACCAGGTCACCGAAGGGGGCGTCGGTCGCGGCTTCGAACTCGGGGGCGAGCCGGTCGACCATGGACGTATCCGCAAATCCGGGACAGACGGCGTTGACGCGGATTCCGGTCTGGCGAAGTTCGACCGCGAACACGCGGGTGAGCTGGATGAGCGCCGCCTTGGTGGCGCAGTACGAACCGAGCAACGGACTTCCGCCAACCCCCGCGACCGATGCGATGTTGACAACGTTGCCCTTGCTTTCGGCAAGCGCAGGCACGGCAGCCTTGGTGGCCACGAACGGTCCGCGGACGTTCACCGCGAAGATCTTGTCGAAGCTCTCCGTCGACTGCATCGCGAGCGGGGCCGCGACCTCGATGCCTGCGTTGTTGACCAGCACATCCAGCCCACCGAGCAGCTCCTGCACACGAGCGATCGCGTCGACGACGCTCGCCTCGTCGGTCACGTCGCAATTGGCCACGCCTGCCGCACCCAGATCCGCTGCCGTTTTGTGCGCCGCGTCCTCATCGAAGTCACTGATCACGACCTGCGCGCCGCGGTTAATCGCCAGCTCGGCGATTCCCCGGCCGACACCGCGTGCAGAACCGGTGATGAAGACTCGCTTACCCTGCAATTCCCCATTGGATGTTCCCGACATTTTCACGGACCCCTCTCGAATCTGTTGGCACAGTGCACAACAGGCGCAACGACCGTCATCAAGCGGACCGAAAGACGCCGAATCCGACGACGATGTCGTGGACCATCGCGAAAGTCATTGCGGCGGAGGCAAACTCGCGCCGGCTATGCCGACTCACCTGTGTGCCACACGACACTATCGAGGTCGGAGTGACCTACGCCATGTCCTTTCGACATGAAGTCCGCAGATGGATTTGGTTCGTCCGCACAAAGAGGACGACGCCGCTAACCGGCGGGGGGTGCCGACGGCTCGGTCGGGACGATTGACGAATCAGAGGGCGACGGGCTTGCAGATGACGGGCCAGGGAGCGGGACCGCACCCGCGGGTGGAGTCGATGTCTGCTCGATACGACTGCGGAACGAGTCGTCGGTGATGATCTCGATCTTGTCGATCATCCAGGTGCCGTCATGCTGGACCATCGAGAACGTGAGTCTGCTCGGGTCGACCCGTACGAGGTCCTTGCCGTTGCGGCTGACCGATTGGTTCATGAAGATCAGCACGGTCGAGGTGTCGCGCGTGTTGGTCACGACACCCGCATCCTGAATCACCGCCTGCGACACCACCCGCTGCTTACGAACCCCTTCGACGAAGTCGTCGTTCTCGTTCGGGAGCGGTTTGGCAATGAGGCGGTCGTACTCGGCTTTCGCGTCACCGGTGACAACGCGTTGGGAACGCTGCACGTGGTCGGCGACGTTGACCGGGTCGTAGCCGAACATCGTGGTGGCGTAGTCCCGTGCGGCCTCGAGCGACGACTCCCGCGAGTTCTCGGTGGCACGGGCGTCCCAGTACCTGAACCCGAGAAACCCTGTCAGGACAGCGCAAGCCACGGCGACGACGGCAAGGCCCACCCCGACCAGACGTCCCGTGGTGATCACGGTTCTCGTCGACGTCTTTGTCTTTGTCTCTGTCTTTGTCTCTGCGTTTGTCTTTGTCTTCGTCTCTGTCACAGGCTTGGCGCCCGCCGTGTCCTCGGCGGGTGCGGTGTGCTCGGACCGTTCCGTCGTGTTCATCGTGCTCAGATCACCCACTCGAAGTTGGTCATCTTGAGATCGTCGTTGATGCGCGTGATGTCGACCCGCCAGCGGAACGTCTGGACGACAGTCTCCTGCTTCGGATCCTGCGACTTCATCTCCCAGCCGTAGACCACGATCACCGAGCCCTCGTCGTCGGTCGCCTTGGTGACCGCATCGGTGATCACCGACGAGGTGACGGTCTGGTTCTGCGTACGAATGAGGTCTGTCACCTGGGCCATCGACTGTCTGATCCGTTGCTGTGCGGGACCACTCGTCTTGTCCTGCACGGTCTGGAGCGCCTTGTCGACATTGCCGGGATTGAGAGAGGTGAGGTCGATGGTCATCTGACGCGCGAACGTCGAGTACGACGCACGCAGGTCGTTGCGGTGGTCGAGTCGACTGGTGCCGACGGCGAACAGCGTCGACGCGATCAGACACGCGACGATGAACACTCCACACACCGCGCCCGCGACGATCCACCTGAAGTTGCGGCCCCGGCTCACCCGAGCGCGCCGCACGGGTTGACGCTCCGCGGTTCGCTGCCGCCGCGCACGCCGCTCGCGGTAGCTGACGGGCTGTGCTGCGGTGCCGTCGGCGACATCTGCGCTGCCGTCGGCTTCCGCGGTGCCCTCGGCGACGTCCGTGCTGCCGTCGGCGGGAACCGCGGTGCCGGCCACCGGCTCGTCGATGCTACGTCGGCTCCGTCGCCTGCGTAGGGGCGCGGAGCGTACGGGTCGCGATGCCGTCTGCCGACTCACTCGTCCATCCCGCTGGTGATCAGTCCCTGCCACGTGCCTCTATTTCCCTGGTCGACGCTGTGCCCCTGACCGTTGCTCTGTCCTCGAGTGTCTGTGCCGGTTCCGGCGTTGTATGTCTTGCCGTCGGGGCCGATGAAGTCGCCCGTATCCGGATCGTACGTGGTGCCGTAGACGGCGGGTCCCGGCTCGTACGAGTCCGGGGTTGCCTGCGTCGTGTATCCGGCGGGGGCGGGCACGAGACCGGGGATTCCGTTGGGCAGGGCGACGTTCTTCTTGGTGCTCGCCTGGAAGCCGGTGCGACACTCTTCCGGTGTCGGTGCGCGTCTGCCGGGAAACTCGGCACAAGGGAAGTTCCTGGCGCCACGGACGGCGATCTGCGAGTCCTGCGGCAGCCGACACAGCAAACCCGGTGGGAGTTCCTGGGCGGTCTGAACAGCCGGACTGCGCCACTGATCCGACGGGAGGAATCCGACGGTGCACGGCGGTGGATCCTGGAAGCCGAGCGAGAACAGGACGCTGGGACCGTACTCGGCCGATCCCTGGTGCACGGCCGTCAGCAGCGCACTGATCAGCCGCGGATAGATCACCACGACCTGCTGCAGATTCGGCAGGTACACCGCGAGCGTCTTCGACGCGACGCCCAGATTGTTGATCATCATCGGCAACGTCTGATCCATACTCGCGAACAGTTGCTGCGACTTCGACGCTGTCGACGGCCCCTTCTCGAGGATGTCGGTGATCTCGGGTTTGTTCGCCCGCAGTTGATCGGTCACCTTGACCGCGTCGGCAGTCCAGGCACGGATCGAATCGGCGGTCCTGTTCTGGGTTTCCAGCAGGGGGCCTGTCTGCTTGATCAGGTCGATGGTCGCGTCGACGTTCTTGTCGGCGTCGTCGACGAGAAGTGTCATCGAGTCGAGTAGTCGCCGCAGGTCCTCCCCCGTTCCGTTGAACGCGGTGAACGCCTCGTCCATGACATCGCGCAACCCGGTGTCACCCACCTTGTCCAGCAACGCGTTGGCCTGTTCGAGCACAGATGAGATCTCCACGGGTACGTCGGTGCTGCGCACGACGGCACCGTCGCCGAGGTACTCGCCGCCCGCCCCGGACGCCGGCGTGAATTCGACGAACTGCTCGCCGACGGCCGAGACACTGCGGATCGACGCCTGTGAGTCTGCGGGGATCTTCGCCGAGGACTCGATCGACAACGTCGCCGCAACACCGTTCTCGGTCAAGCGCACCTGCGTCACCTTGCCGACGTTGACGCCGCGATAACTGACGTTCGCGTTCGTGTAGATACCGCCCGTACTCGGCAATTCGAGGGTCACGGCGTACCGTCCGACACCGGCCATCGCGGGTAGCCGCACGTAGTACACGGCCATCGCAACGAGCGCGACCACGGTGACGATCGCGAAGATGGTGAGCTGCATGCGCACGAACCTGGTGATCTTCATCGTCCGCCCCCGCTCGGGGATGAGGATGTCGGGGACGGCGTCTGCGTCGATGCCGACGTTCCCGTCGCGGTCGATTCCGGCGATCCCGCGGGAACCGGGTCGGTGCTGTCCGGCCGCTTCTCACCGCCCGGAACGAGCGGCGAGGTGAACGGATCGAGTCCGCGTTTCGCCGCGCCTGCGGGCTGACCTGTCACGCCCTCAGGTCCCACCAGTCCCGACGTCATCAGGATGGTCTGCTTGAGTCGGTCGACGGTCAGATCGAGCACGAGGTCGGAGTTGACGTAGTCGCCCTTGACGATCTGCGGAATCGTTTCCTCGAGGAACGGGAACGTGAACAGGATCTTGGTCGCCGCGGGCAGCGCCGGGCCCGCCGCTGCGAGCGCGCCGAGCGTCGGGTTCAGATTCGCGACGATGGTCTTGATGTCGGCGGTGTTGGCGCGCAGCACGTCGTTGACCGTCCTCGACAGGCCACTCAACGCCGACAGTGCCCCGGTGAACTTGTCCCGCTCGTCGTTGAGCATGCGAAGGATGTCGGGTCCGTCGGCGAGCGCCTTCTCGACGGTCGGCTTCTGCTGATTGATCGTGGTGCTCAACCTGTCGAGCCCGTTCATCGCGTCGATGATGTGACCCGATTGACCCGCGAGGTCGGAGACGAGCGTGTCGAGACGCGGCACGAGTTGTCTGATCGAGTCGGCGTTGCCGCCGAGGATCTGGCTCAGCTCGTGGGTGACGTCACCGAGCTGTGAGAGGCCACCGCCGTTGAGCACCACCGACAATGCACTGAGCACCTGCTCGGTGGTCGGGAACGCACATTGGGGCACCTGCTGCGCGGAGTTGACGTCGGCGACTCGTTGACCCGACGGCTGGGCGATGTTCTTCTGCTCTGGGCACGACGGCAGCGGGATCTGATCCCCTGCATGCAGATAGCCGGCGGTCACCTGCTGCGGTGGGACGATCTGCAGATGCGTCGAACCGAGCACGCTCGTCATTCCGACCTTGACGTACGAACCGCGGGGCACCTGCACCCCGGGGTTCAGTCGAATCGGCAGTTTCGCATGCCAATCGGTGTCCACATCGATGTCTCCGACGCTGCCGACGGTCACGTCGTTCAGCATGACCGGCGAGTTGTTGGTCAGCCCTGCCGCGGTCGGGATGACCGCCGAGATCTCCCACGATCCGTTGCCCGTTCCCTGGGCTCCCGGCACCGGTAGGCTGTCGGCGCCGTCGAATCCGCACGCCGTCGCGACTGTGGTGACCACGGCGACCATGAGCGCGGTACGCCACCCACGAGTGAGCCTGTGCCGCATCATCCCTCACCTCCCCAGGGCACGAGGAGATCGCCGAGTCCACCACCGTTGCCGCGTCGGGTTGCGGCGTCCTGGTCACGGATTCCCTGCTGTGCACGAGCTTTGACGTCAGCGTTCTGGTAGGTGATCTGGCTGGGCAGCGCACTCTTGCCGACCACGGGATCCGACATGAACGGCGGATACGCCACCGATAGCGACCCGAGGACCGGAGCCAGGACGTCGACGCATTTCTCGACGTCGGCCTCACTCTGTCCCGGTCGGTTGTTGGCCTCGATCGTCCCGCAGAGCAACGTGATGAGGTTGTTGCCCATCCCGAGTCCGAAGACTCCCGAGAGCGACCCGGTCAGCGGGTTGTAGATGTTGTAGAAGTTGGCGAGCTGATTGGGCGCGGAGTGCAGCAACCCGCGGATCTGTTTGTCCTTCTCGGCGAGGATGCGCGTGGTGTCCGACAGCTTCGCCACCGACGAGGTCAACGCGTCCTTGTTCTGGTCGATGAATGTCTGGACGTCGGTCATCGCGGAGTCGAGGTTGTGCATCGCACCGTCGAGTTCCGTGGTGTTGTCGGCGAGGACGTCTGTCACCGAGGCGATCCGGCCGTTGAACTGCACGAGTTCCTCGTGACTGGTCGAGAGGGCGTCGGTCAACTTCTGCAGGTTGCGGATCGTCGAGAACAGGTCGTCGCGGCCGGACGACAACGTCGACATCACGTCCGACAGATTCGTGATCGACGAATTCAGCGCTGATCCGTTGCCCTGCAGGTTCTTGTTGGCGACGTCCATCAGCCTGGCAGCCGATCCCTTGTCGGCGCCGTCCGGTCCGATCGCCTTGGTCAGCGTCGCGAGTTGCTTCTTGACGTCGTCCCATTCCATCGGGACCGCGGTGCGCTCCATGGGAATCGCACTGCCGTCGTCGAGTTGTTTGCCACCCGCGTACACCGGCGTCAGCTGAACGAACCTGCCCGACACCAGACTCTGCGCGACCACGACAGCTCGGGCATCGGCCGGAATCGGTGTGCTGCGGTCCACGTCGAGCGTGACCTTCACGTCGCCCGAACGCGGGGTGATGGCGGCGACCTTCCCCACCTTCACCCCGAGCACTCGCACCGTGTCGCCGGTGTAGAGGCCGTTCACGGACGGGAAGTATGCCGTGATGGTCTTGGTGGTCGCCCGGTCGTAAAGCGCATATCCGACGATGCCCGCGAGTACCAGCAACGCCACGAGACCTGCCGCGCCCCACGCCTTGCGGCTACCTGGAAGTGAACGACGCAATACCATGTCAGCCACCTCCTGTCGGGGTCGGATATGTCGGCGCGGGAGCCGGGGCGGTGTTCTTCGGCGGCATCGGCGGCGCTTGACTCCAGGCTTGCGGCAGCAGTGGGAAACCGCTGTAGGAGAACGCCTTCCACGCCTCGGGATACTTCTGTTGAAGGATCTTCATGAATGTGGCCGTGTAGTCGCCGAAAGTGCTGACGCCGACGAGGGATTCGAAGCGCGGACCCGACGCAACGGCTTCGCCGAGCGCGTTCGCATATGGCCCGAGACGGTCGAGCGTCTGCTTGAGGTTGTCCTCGTTGTCGTTGAGGATGTCGAGCACCCCGTCGAGTTTGGTCAGCGTCGGGCGTAGTTGTTCGTTGTTCTCCTTGATGAACCCGGAGATCTGCTCCGCGACGTCACGGGTGCCGCTGATGAGCTGCGCGATGGCGGCACGGCGGAACTGCAGTTCACCGACCAGCGAATTGGCGTCCACGAGAAGCTGGTTGATCTGCTTGCTGCGGTCGCCGATGACATCGGTGACCGCGCTGGCCTTCGCCAACAGCGCCCGCAGATTGTTGTCCCGGTCGGCGATCGCCTTCGACAACCGCGAGACGCCCTCTACAGCGCCCTGTACTTCGTCGGGCGTCGAGGAGAACGTGACCGAGAGCGTGTCGAGCGCCTTGTTGAGCTGGTCGGTATCGGTCTGCGCGAGCGAATTGGTCGACTCGTCGAGGGCATCGGTGAGCGAGTAGGGCGCGATGGTGTTGCGGTTGGCGATGGACCCACCCGGTCGGATCCGCTCGCCGCCGTGCGGCAGGATCGTCAGATTTCTTCTGCCGAGCACGGTCTCGGTCTTGATGGCGGCCTGGGTGTCGGCGCCCATGACCACCGTGTCGTTCATTCGGAAGCCGACAGCGGCCTTCGTGCCCTGGTCGGTCGGGGCGAGTTCGATCTTCTCCACCGTTCCCACCGTGACGCCGGATACGGTCACGATGTCACCGGTGACCAGCCCTCCCGCGTCGTCGAAGTAGGCGGTGTAGGTGCTGATCGGCGAGAGGTAGGGCAACTTGTCCATCTGCATCGCGACGATCACGACGAGCGCGGTGACCACCACGCCGATGAGGCCGATCTGGATGCGGCTGCGCCCGTTCATGAGCTTGCGCTTCTCGCTCATGTGGCCGCGCACCTCCCGCCGGCCTTCGTGGTGTCGCCCATGACGTCGTTGGACGTGAAGAAATACTGCTTGCCGTCGGGACCGCTGAGCAGCAACCTGATTCGGCAGAAGTAGATCTGCAACCACGCACCGTAACTGCCGAGGTTGGACAGCTTCTTGAAGTCGTTGGGCAGCCGACCGACGAGTTGCCGAAGATAGGGTTCGGACTTCAGCAGGTTGCCCGACACCGCACCCGTCTCGTTCACGATCTGCTTGAGGTCGGGACGGGTCGCTCCCAGCAATCCCGACAGGCCGGTGGTGACTGCAGCGGTCTGGGTGAGCGCGTCGCCGATGGTGCCGCGCTGAGCCGAGAGTCCGGTGATCAACTGCTGCATCTGGTCAAGGCTGGTGTCGAGACCCGCCTTGTCGCCGTCGAGAATGCCGACGGTCTGGTTCAGGTTGTCGATGACGTCACCGATCAGCTGGTCGCGGTCGGCGAGTGCGCCGGTGAACGACGACGTCTGCGCGAGGAGGTTCGTCAAGGCCTCGCGCTGTGCGCGCCCCTGGAACACCTCGATCAACGACGCCGAGAGCTGGTTGACCTCGTCGGGTTTCAGGGTCCGGAACAGCGGTTTGAACCCGCCGAGCAGTTTGTCGAGATCCATCGCCGGCTCGGTTTGGCCGATCGGGATCGTCGCACCGGATGGCAGGGTGTCATCCGGGTCACCCTCACCCTGCTCGATGTCGAGGTAGCGGTCGCCCGTGAGGTTCTCGTAGCGGATCAATGCGCGCACCGATCGCGGCAAGCGATATTTCTCATCGACGCTGAATGACACCTCCGCGTCGTTGTCCCGGGTCAACCCCACCTTGTGGACGGTGCCGACCTGCACCCCTGCGATCTTCACCTTGGAACCGGACTTCATCTCCGATGCACTCGTGAACACGGCGGTGTAGTCCGACGACGATCCGGGTCGATAGTTGCTGAACACGGCGACGAGTCCGACGAACACGATGACCATGACCGTAGCGAACGCACCCAATTTGATGACGGTGGCGCGGAAAGCGCGCGTGCGATTGTCAACCACCGGCCTGCCCACCCCGCTGCGGCTCCCCGAACAGGAGCTGGAACAGTTTCTGGCGCGACGCCTTCGCCGTTGTCCGTGGCTGATAGGGCACCGGCGCGTTGTCGGTCACGTAGAAGCCGGTGTTGACGTCGGTGGTCGGATTGCTCAATGCGCCCTCGCAGGTCGGTGGCCCATCTGCACCGACGATCGGCAGGCTCTGCGGATACGTGTACGGGTCGGTGCCCGGCTGCAATCCCGCGTACAGCAGGAGGTTTCCGTTCTTACCGCCGAGCATGGGTTTGGCGAGGTCGGCAGCCTGCGCGCTCGCGGTCAAGAAGCAGGCGAGTCCCGGTGACTGGTAGCCGAGCAGGCGTGCGACAGGATTGAGATTCGACAGCGTCGTGATCAGCGTCTGCTTCGGCGGGGCGAGCACACCGTTGATCGTGTTGGCCATCCCGGTCGCGTTGATCAGCAGTGCGTCGAGGTTGGCGGAGTTGTCGAGCAGCGTGTTCCCGATGAACGTCGCATTGTCGATGGTGCGCATCAGGTCCGGCATCGCGTCGGCGTAGACGTTGGTTGCTCCCGCGGCCTGCGTGATCGCCGCGTTCAGTTCGTCCAGGTGAGGATTGGTCTTCGCCAGAAGGCCTGACAACTGGTCGAGCGAGGCACCGATCTGCTTACCCTGCCCCGACAGTGCGGTGTCGACGGCACCCATCACGGCGTTGAGCTTGTCGGGTTGCAAATCGGCAAGGACGTTGACCAGTTGCTGGAACACGGTGTTGAGCTCGACGACCACCCTGTCGGCTCCGATGACCTGTCCGGACTGCAGGTGCCCTTCTCCCCCGGTCTCCGGGATCACCAGGTTGACAGCCTTGGCACCGAAAACGGTGTTGGACTTGATGTCGGCGGTGACGTTGCCGGGGATCTGCGACATGGAGGCGGTGTCGATGTCGAGGTCGAGCACGGCGTGCCCGTCCTGCTGACGGATCGAGGCGACCTTGCCCACCTGCACACCCCGCAACTTCACCTTGGCGTCAGGACTCATCACGAGGCCTGCCCGCGGGGTGTTGAGGGTGACCGGCTGAGTGTCGGCGAACCAGCCGAGGAATTGCGCGCCTGCACCCACGACAACAGCGACGAGGCCACCGACCATGATGACCGCTGCTGTCTTGCGGACCAGAGGGCTCCGCTCCTGTCGACGTGCCATCTGTTCAGCCCGCCAGATTGAACTTGCCGTCGGCGCCGTAGATGGCGAGCGAGGTGAGCAGGGTGATCACGACCACGACGACGAGCGACGCACGCACCGCGTTGCCAACGGCGACGCCCACACCGACGGGCCCTCCGTCGGCGTTGTAGCCGTAGTAGGTGTGGATGAGCATCACGGCGATCGCCATGCAGATCGCCTGCACGAACGACCACAGGATGTCCGACGGGATCAGGAACGTGTTGAAGTAGTGGTCGTAGACACCCGATGACTGGCCGTAGAGCACGACGGTCGCAAAACGACTGGCGATGAACGCGGCGAGTGACGCGAGGGAGTAAAGCGGGATGATCGCGATCATCCCCGCGACGATCCGGGTGCTGACCAGGTAGGGGATCGATGAGATCGCCATGGTCTCGAGCGCGTCGATCTCCTCACTGACCCGCATCGCGCCCAGTTGTGCCGTGGCGCCCGCCCCGATGGTCGCCGCGAGCGCGATACCGGCGATCACCGGCACCGCGATGCGGACGTTGATGAACGCGGAGAAGAATCCGGTGAGCGCCTCGACGCCGATGTTGGCGAGCGAACTGTAGCCCTGCACGGCGATGGTGCCGCCGGTGAACAACGTGAGGAACCCGACCACGACGACGGTGCCGCCGATCATCGCGAGCGCGCCGGAACCCATGGAGATCTCGGCGATGAGCCGCAGCGTCTCTTTCTTGTACTGGCGAACCGCGCGGGGGATGGCGATGAGGCTGTCCCAGTAGAACAGCGCCTGATCGCCGATCTGATTCCAGTCGTCGCCCGCGCGTTTTATCGCGACTCGAGCTGTCTGGAGTCGTGTGGTGAACGGAAGGACCATGTCAGCCGGCCGTCGCTTTCACACCGACGGCGGTGACCACGACGTTGACCACGAACAGTGCCATGAACGAGTACACGACCGTCTCGTTGACGGCGTCACCGACGCCCTTCGCGCCACCCTTGACGTTGAGTCCCTGGAAGCACCCGACCAAACCGGCGAAGAGCCCGAACAGCGCGGCTTTGACCATCGAGATCATGAGCTCGCCGAAGCCGGTCAGCAGGGTGAGACTGGCGAGGAACGCGCCGGGGTTGACGTCCTGCAGATAGACCGAGAACAAGAAGCCGCCGCCGATACCGATCGTGCACACGAGGCTGTTGAGCAGCAGCGCCACCCCGGTCGACGCGATGACTCGGGGAACGACGAGTCGGTGCACCGGATTGATCCCGAGCACCTCCATCGCGTCGATCTCCTCGCGGATGGTGCGTGCGCCGAGGTCGGCACAGATGGCTGTGGCTCCCGCGCCGGCAACGATGAGCACGGTGACGATCGGACCGATCTGTGTGATGGTGCCCAGTGCCGCACCCGCTCCGGAGAGGTCTTGGGCACCGATCTCGCGCAACAGGATGTTCAGCGTGAAACTCACCAGGACCGTGAACGGGATCGCAACGAGCAGCGTCGGCATCATCGAGACACGGGCGATCGCCCACGATTGCTCCACGGTCTCCCGCCACTGAAACGGCCTGCGGAACAGCTCACGAAAAGCATCGACACCTAGGGCAACGAAGTCGCCGACCTGTTCCAGCGGCGCATCAAGCCTGCGCGACAAACGTCTGCTCCTCTTCCCCGGTTCCCAAGCAACCTAGCACGCACAACAGCCAGAAGTGGGTCAGTTGACCAGCCCACGCGCCGTGAAGGTTTTCGAGGGGTCACGCTCTGCGAAGTACGAGGTGAGAGTCTTGGTCAGATCGTCGGAATCCCACGCGTCACCGTCGGCGGTGAAAACCTCGTCGACGGTCGGCGCGGCCATCAGCGTGACCCGCGGACCATAGACGACGAAAACCTGTCCGGTGACGTCGTCAGAGTCGGGGGAGGCGAGGAATTCGATTAGTCGCACGACGTGGTCGGGCGACAACGGGTCGATGCCGTCGACAGGCGCCTCGCCGAACACGGCAGCCGTCATCGCCGTGCGCGCGCGGGGACAGATGGCGTTCGCACGCACGCCGTAGCGCTTGAGCGCTCGCGACGCCGACAGGGTCAGTGCGGTGATCCCTGCCTTGGCCGCACCGTAATTCGCCTGCCCCTCGGGACCGAGCAGACCTGCTTCCGACGACGTGTTGATCAATCGCCCGTAGACCGGCCGACCTTCCTTCTTCGACTCACCACGCCAGTACGCCCCCGCATTCCGGTTGAGCAGGAAGTGACCGCGCAGGTGCACCCGGATCACCAGATCCCACTCGTCGTCGGACATGTTGAACAGCATCTTGTCGCGCACGACGCCCGCATTGCTGACCACGATGTCGAGCCGTCCGAGATCCTCGGTGGCCACTCGCATGATCTCGGCCGCGACAGCGGAGTCGGAGATGTCTCCGGCGACCGGGACGGCGCGCCCACCGGCCGCGGTGATGCTGTCGATCGTGTCGCTGGCATCCAGGGAACCCGAGAGATCGTTGACGATGACCGTCGCGCCTGCCGCCGCGAGACCGATTGCCTCTGCCCGCCCGAGACCCGCGCCCGCTCCGGTGACGACGGCTACGCGATCATTGCAAGACTGCCCCACTGGGTACACCTTTCCTCGACTAGAACATGTTCTAACATGCGACCTCGCGAGTCCGAGTAGGAACCCCCGAAAACCGCGCGGCGCCTCACTCGAGCCGCAATGCCGACTTCGGGCAACCGGCAACCGCCTGACGAACCTCGTCGACCTTGTCCGCCGGAACGTCATCGGAGAGAATCACCAGGTAGTCGTCATCATCGAGGTCGAAGAACTCGGGTGCGATGCCCACGCACACGCCGTTGGCCTCGCACAGGTCGAAATCCGCCTTGATTCGCATCAGTACCCCTCTTCGTTGTCAGGTCCGTTGGTTGACGGGCTGGGTGGATACAGGTTAGAACGTGTTTCAGAAGTTGGCGAGCACCCACCGGAAAGCACAGGGCCGAACAATGCGCATCGCGTACACAGACCAGCAAGCCGATCTCCGTCGCGAACTGCGGTCGTACTTCGCCGGATTGATGACAGACGAACGACGCGCCGCGCTTTCCGGGGGCGACGGAGAAGTCGGCGAAGGCGATGCCTATCGCGACGTTGTGGCACAAATGGGTGCCGACGGGTGGCTGGCATTGGGATGGCCCACGGAGTTCGGCGGCCAGAACCGGTCGATGATGGACCAGTTGATCTTCACAGACGAGGCGGCGATCGCCGGCGCACCCGTCCCCTTCCTGACCATCAACTCGGTCGCCCCGACGATCATGCATTACGGCACCGATGAGCAGAAGGCGTTCTTTCTGCCGAGGATCGCAGCGGGTGAATTGCACTTCTCGATCGGATACTCCGAGCCCGGCGCGGGAACAGACCTGGCAGCCCTGCGGACCACAGCGGTGCGTGACGGCGACGAGTACGTGATCAACGGACAGAAGATGTGGACGTCGCTGGTCGCCTACGCCGACTACATCTGGCTGGCCTGCCGTACGGATCCCTCCACCCTCGAGCCGGGAGGTAAGAAGCACAAGGGCATCTCGATGCTCATCGTGCCGACCACCAGTTCGGGCTTCGACTACACGCCGGTGCACACGATGTCGGGTGTCGACACGTCGGTCACCTACTACTCCGACGTACGGGTGCCGCTCAGTGCACGCGTCGGCGAAGAGGGTGGCGGTTGGCCGTTGGTCACCAATCAGCTCAATCACGAGCGGGTGGCGTTGTGCAGCGCCGCACCCGTGCAGACCGCGCTGCGCGAGACCGTCGCCTGGGCGCAGCAACACAAAACCGGGGACGGCCAACGGATCATCGACGCGCCATGGGCGCGCACAAACCTCGCCAGAGTGCACGCGAAGGTCGAGTATCTCAAGCTGATCAACTGGAAGATCGCCTCGGCAGCCGCGTCCGGTGGATCACCATCGCCCGCCGACGCTTCGGCGACCAAGGTCTTCGGCACCGAATTCGCCACGGAGGCATACCGTTTACTGATGGAGGTGGTCGGTCCCGCCGCGACGCTCCGGCAGGACTCGCCGGGCGCACAGTTGCACGGCAGACTCGAGCGCTACCAGCGGACATCGCTGATCCTGACTTTCGGGGGCGGCACCAACGAGGTTCAGCGCGACATCATCGGCATGCTCGCCCTCGGTCTCCCCCCACAGCGGCGCTGACTTGCCACCCATCCAGCACTGAGCCGAGGAGCACGTACATGGACTTCACCCTCCCCGAAACCGCAACCGCCGTCCGCGATCTCGCAGCCGATATCGCTACCAAGATCAGCTCCGACGACCGGGTCGCAACGCTCGAGGCCTCGTCGGCTCCCCTCGACGAACTGCTGTGGCGCGAACTGGCCTCGGCGGGCCTGCTCGCCCTCGAGCTGCCCGAAGCGCTTGCCGGTGACGCAGCGGGCGACCTCACGGCCGTCGAGAACACCACTGTCGCTGAGCAACTCGGCCGCCACCTGGCTCGGGTTCCTTTCGGTCAGCACGCGATCGCAGCGGGCCCGCTCCTCGCTCGAAATGCCACCACGACCCTCGCGACCGATTTGCTCCCCCGCATGGCGGACGGCACCCTCGTCGCTACCGCCGCCGTCGAAGAGGATCTCGGCGACGATGCGCTTTCGCCCACCACCGCACTCACCCGATCGGGCCGCGGATACCTGCTGCGCGGCACCAAGATCAACGTCCCCTACGCCGCGGCGGCCGGGCTCCTACTGGTCACCGCCACAGATGCCGACGGGGTCGCCGTTGCGGTCGTCGACGCGACCACGGACGGCATCACCGTCACCGAGGCCCGAACCACCGGCCTCACCCCCACCTACCACGTCGAATTCTCCGACGTCGCAGTCGATGACGCACACGTGCTCCACGGCGCCGACGTCGTCTCCGACCTCGTCG
The DNA here is from genome assembly GCF_000248075.1 of Gordonia otitidis NBRC 100426. Lineage (GTDB taxonomy): Bacteria > Actinomycetota > Actinomycetes > Mycobacteriales > Mycobacteriaceae > Gordonia > Gordonia otitidis. The sequence goes on from NZ_BAFB01000170.1 coordinate 66,444, forward strand.
ATCGCCTCACCCTCGCACTGTGTGCCGAACAGTCCGGCGTGCTCGCCGCAGCGCTGGCGGCCACGGCGTCCTACGCGCGCGAGCGGGAACAGTTCGGCCGGCCGATCGGCTCGTTTCAGGCCGTCGCACAGCGCCTCGCCGACGGCTACATCGACGTCTCGGCACTCTCTCTGACCACCACGCAGGCCGCGTGGATGTTCGCACAGTCCGGCAGCAGTTCTGACGACGCCGCAACCACCGACCACAACGAGATCGCCGCCGCCATCGCAACAGCCAAGTTTTGGGCCGCGGAGTCGGGTCATCGGGTCGCGCACACGACCGTGCACGTCCACGGCGGCGTCGGACTCGATACCAGTCACCCCACGCACCGATACTTCCTGCGCGCCAAGCAGAATGAGTTCACACTCGGGTCGGCGACCACAGCACTTCGACGGATCGGCGACATCCTCGCCGCCGCCCCAGCGTGATCACGGCGTCGCAGTGACGGTCACCGACCTCCTGTCGAAGCTGGTCGACGTCACCGACCGAGGGCTCCACGTCGAGGATGAATTCGTGTCGTGGAGTGAGCATCTCCGCCGCTCCGCGCAGCGCGCTGCTGCGGTCACCGAACTGCTGACTCAGGGCCGACCACCACATGTTGGTGTGCTGATGAGCAATGTCGCGGAGTTCAGCTATGCGATCGCTGCCGCCGTCCTCGGCGAGTTCGTCGTCGTCGGGCTCAACACCACCCGGCGTGGAGCCGCGCTCGCAGCCGACATCGCCACCGCCGACTGCGATCTGGTCCTCACCTGCTCGGACACCCGTCACCTACTCGACGGTGTCGACCACGGTGCGCGGGTCATCGACGTCGACTCCGACGAGTGGTCCACACTCCTTGCGCCACACAGCGACACACCCGTCGATCTCCCTGATTCCTCCGACGACGATCTGCTGATGTTGATCTTCACGTCCGGCACCACGGGCGAACCCAAGGCCGTCCAATGCACGCATCGCACGTTTGCAGCAAGCGGAACGATGCTCGCCGAACGCTTCGACATCGGCCCCGCCGACAACGTCTACTTGTCGATGCCCATGTTCCACTCGAACGCCACGATCGCAGGCTGGTCGGTCGCAGTGGCGGGCACGGCGTCGATCACGTTGCGTAACAGATTCTCTGCGCGTTCGTTTCTGCCGGATGTCCGCCGCTTCGGGATCACCTACGCCAACTACGTCGGAAAACCGTTGAACTACATACTCGCGACTCCAGAGCGGACAGACGACGCCGAGAACCCGCTGCGAATCGTGTACGGCAACGAGGCGTCGGCACGCGATCGTCGACGCTTCGCCGCACGGTTCGGTTGCCGCGTCGTCGACGGATTCGGTTCCACCGAGGGCGGTGTGGCCATCACACGCACTCCCGACACCCCAGACGACGCTCTCGGTCCCCTGCGGCCGCCGACAGCCATTGTCGACCAGGACACCGGCGCGCCGCTGCCCGCGGGCGAGATCGGAGAGATCGTGAACAGCTCTGGTCCGGGGCTGTTCAGTGGCTACTACGGGAATCCCGATGCCACCGCGGAACGGGTGCGCGGCGGTGTCTACCACACGGGCGACCTCGGGTGGGTCGACGACGCCGGCTACGTCCACTTCGCGGGCCGTCTCGGCGAGTGGATGCGCGTCGACGGCGAGAACCTCTGCACCGGACCGATAGAACGAATCCTGCTACGGCACAGCAGCATCAGGCAGACTGCGGTCTACGGGGTACCGACGGAGATCGGCGACGAGATCGAGGCGGTACTGGTGGCACCCGCACTCGATCCCGCCGAGTTCGGCGACTTCCTGGCCGCGCAGACCGACCTCGGGCCCAAGCAGTGGCCGCAGCGCGTGCGCATCGTCGACTCCCTGCCGGAGACCGCGACCTTCAAAACACTCAAACGCACACTCCGCGAAACCGATTCAGCCCCGACGTGGACCCGCCGCGGCCACACCTACGCGTGACCGCCGGCCCGCTCGCCCCACTCCCCCGCGCGCGCAGAAAGTAGCGGAAAGACCCCTTCCCCGACTCCCCTCCCCTCCCCCTACAAACTTCCCGCGGAAACCACAGAAACCAGGGGAAGGCCCGACGCTGCCCCACCGCTCACCCCGGCTTCAGGCCGAGCCCCGGGCCCGGCCCGGCGCCCCCCGCGCGCGCAGAAAGTGGCGGAAAGACTCCTTCCCCGACTTCCCTCCCCTTCCCCTACAAACTTCCCGCGGAAACCACAGAAACCAGGGGAAAGCCCGACGCTGCCCCACCGCTCACCCCACCCCCGCGCCACGACTTATCCACAACCACACGATTCCGTCGAGTTATCCACAACCAGGTGCACAGGCCGACACCTTTCCGCGACTTTCGGCCACGATCACTGCATGACCTCATTCCACGCATCCGATCCCGACGGCTCGGCGTCGGACAGTCGAATCATCTATCGGCGCACCGTCATCGGCGAAGGACACACTGACCGCGACATCCGGCGCGCGCTCAGAGATCAACAGATCGAGCGTCTGCGACAGGGCTCGTACGTGTCCAGCTCTGCCTACGCCGACCTCGAAGACTACGAACGCGCCGAAACCAGATACCGCGACATGGTCGTCGCCGCGGCGCGTAGTGGAGGCCCGCGTCGATTCCTAAGTCATCAGTCGGCGGCTGTCATGCTCGGGGTCCCGCTGCTGAACCCCGACCGGTCGACGGTGCACTTCGTCTCCGAGCGCTCCGGACGTACCTCGCCCGGACTCGCGATCCATCAGGCGCCCATCCCTGACGAACACGTGGTGAGCATCGACGGAATCCTGGTCACCTCGATCGGACGAACGGTCTGCGACGTCGCGCGCCTCGGTAACCTCCGACAAGCCGTCTGCGCACTCGACAGTGGGCTGTATCAAGGACGAATTCGTGAACAGCCCATCGACCTCGCCGCCATCGTCGACGCACTCGGCCCCTGCCACGGGATCAACGTGCTCCGGACCGCACTGCTCCTGGCCACCGACCTATCGGAGTCGATCGGTGAGACGATCAGCCGTTGCATTTTCTGCGAGTCGGAGCTCATCCCCGACCCGGAACTGCAGGTGGTCATCACGCTCCCCGACGGCACCATGTATCGCTGTGATTTCGGGTGGCGGGATTCTGAAGGCAATCTACGAGTGGTCGGCGAGTTCGACGGCCGGCTCAAGTACCACCGCGCCTCCGCCGACAGCGGAGCGATGCTTCCGGAAGAGGTGATCTACGACGAGAAGCTGCGCGAGGACGCGATTCGTGCCCGCGACATCACCTTCGCGCGGTGGACCTGGAACGAACTCGCCGCACCGAGGCGCCTCACCGAACGCATCCACGACGCATTGCTGCGCGGAGGCGTCTTGAAGTGAAGTCACCTACAGCGAATGTGCCTCACTCCGACCATCGGGCCCAGGCCACGCGACTGCGCTTCGACACGCAACCCCCGACTCCCCTGTATCGCGCGTCTCCTCTCGCGTAGCCGGCCTCACCTTCGTGACACTCGACGCTTCTCTGGCACACCCTTCCCCGACTTTCACGCCTTTCCCCGCGAAACAACCCGCGGAACAGCACAAAAGTAGGGGAAGGAATCTTTCCCCTACTTTTGGCGGACAGCCCGGGGCGAGCAGCGCGGGGCAGGCAGCGCGGACAGTGCGGGGCGAGCAGCGCGGGCGGTGCGGCAGGCAGCGCGGGGCGGTCAGAGCAGCGCGGGCAGCGCGGGGCGAGCACCGAGACCACCGGCCGCCGAGGAGCCCTACTCCAGCGTCTTGCCCAGCCGCACGGCGGATTCCTGGTACTCGCTGACCAGGTCAGCGATCAACTCGGCGACCGGAGTGATCGAGTTCATGCGCCCGACGATCTGGCCTGCGGGGCATCGCGACGACGTCCGCGTCATCGGCCTGAGAGATGCGCGCATGCGCTTCCCCCACGAGAAGATTCTGCAGCGGCATCGGCAACGGTTCCGGAGCGCCGGGTGCATCCCAGGCGTCGGTCCACTTCGTCCTCAGCAGGCGGGCAGGCTTGCCCGAGTAGATCCGGCGTCGAACGGTATCCCGCGACGACGCCGCCAGCAGCGCCTTCTGCACGGTCGACGGTCCGTTTCCGGTCGCGCCGAGCCGGTATTCGGCGGCGGTCAGCCAGTAAGTGCCCATCCACACGCCCTGCGCTCCCAGCGCAATTGCCGCGGCCATCTGCCGCCCACTGCCGACGCCACCCGCCGCCAAAACAGGGGCCCGATCGCCCACCGCGTCGACGAGTTCCGGCCACAACACCATCGAGGTGACCTCACCGGTGTGACCGCCACCCTCATATCCCTGCGCGATCACGATGTCGACGCCAGCGTCCACGTGGTGCAGCGCATGGTCTTTCGCTCCGGCAAGGGCCGCGACCTGCACGCCGTTCTCGTGCGCGACGCCGATGACGTCCGGCGGCGGCGATCCGAGCGCGTTCGCGATCAGCTTGATCTGCCCGTACTTTCGGGCGTGCTCCATCGCGACGTCGACATGCGAGCGCGCGACCGAATGCAGCCACCCGAGCACACCGGTGTTGAGCCGTTCACCGTTCTCCAACGGCGGCACCCCGAGATCGTCGAGGGTACGTTCGACGAAAGCCCGGTGCTCGGGCGGAATCATCGACTCCAGATCGACCTTGCTTCCCTCCGTGGGGATCTTGGCGGGCATCACGACGTCGACGCCGAACGGCTTGCCTTCGGTGTGTTCGTGCATCCACTCGAGCACCTCGTCGAGTTCGGACGCCTCATTGAAGCGGACACACCCGAGCACACCCATTCCACCTGAGCGGCTGATCGCGGCAGCCACCTCCTGGCTCGGCGTGAAGCCGAAGATCGGGTAGTCGATCCCGAAGCGTTCGGTGAGTTCTGTTCTGATCACACGATTACTCATGCTTTCATGCCCTTCCGCTGACGACCTGCGACGACGCGTCGGCCGGCCGTGACTCGGTGATCTCTCTGCCCCACGCGTAGTTCGGCTTACCAGCGGGCGAGCGCTTGATCTCATCGACATACCAGACACTGCGCGGACACTTGTATCCGGCAACCTGTTCCCGCACAACGTGGTTCAGTTCGTCGAGACTCGGCTTGGCCCCGTCACGGGTCGCGATGACGGCCGCGACTCGCTGTCCGTATCGATCGTCGGGGATGCCGACGACGACGGTGTCGAACACGTCGGGGTGTGCCTTGAGCGCGGCCTCGACCTCCTCTGGGAAGACCTTCTCACCGCCTGTGTTGATCGACTGGGAGCCGCGACCCATCATCGTGATGGAGCCGTCGACGTCGACCGTCGCGAGGTCGCCCGGAATGGAGTACCGGATACCGTTGAACTCCTTGAAGGTTCGGGCAGTCTTCTCCGGATCGTTGTAGTAGCGCAACGGTATGTTCCCCGACCTCGCGAGGATTCCGACCTCGCCGGAGCCCGGCTCGACCGGACTGCCGTCTTCACGCAACACCACGGCAGCCTTGTCGGCCGTCACTCTCGGTGCGCCCGTGTGCGATTGCCCCTTCTGCGCCGCGGACATGCCGCTGAATCCGGTCTCGGACGATCCTATGGCGTCGATGACGAGCAGATTCGGCATGAGTTCGAGATATTCGTCCTTCACGCTGGCCGAGAACAGGGCGGCCGACGACGCAAGCGACACAACGGATGCGGTGTCGTAGCGCCGACCATCGGGATGCCCCGCGCGCAGTGCGTCGACCATCGGTCGCGCCATCGCGTCACCGGTGATCATCACGACGTTGACCTTGTGCTGCTCGATGATCTGCCAGGTGAGGTGCGCACCGAACTCGGGGTAGATCACCGCCTTGCCGCCGGCGAAGAGCTCTTGGAATACGGCCCACTGCGATCCGCCGTGGATGAACGGCGGGATCGGGTAGCGAACCAGTTGACCACCGGCCGCGCCGTCGCGAGCCTGCTGCCATTCGTCGGAGATCTTCTCACCCGTGTAGAAGTTGATCCCACCGCCCAATACCCGCCAGATGTCCTCTTGCCGCCAGACGACGCCCTTCGGGAGTCCCGTTGTTCCCCCCGTGTACAGCATGTAGAGGTCGTCGTCGCTGCGCGGCGCGAAATCACGCTCGACGCTCCCGCGGTCCAGAGCATCGGCATACGAAATCGCGCCGTTGGGTGCGTCCACGTCCGAGCCGTCGTCGACGACGATCACGTGGCCCAGTTCCGGTGCCTTCGGTAACACGTTCCGCACCCTGTCGCCATACTGTCGTTCGTAGATCAGGACCTTCATGTCGGAGTCGGTGACGATGTGTTCGAGTTCGGCGGTCACGTACCGGTAGTTGACATTGACCATCACCGCCCGAGCCTTGAAGATGGCGAACATCGCCACAACGCATTCCAGCGTGTTCCTGCTGTACAGACCCACCGCGTCACCCGGCTCCACACCGAGTGCGATCAGCTCGTGGGCGAGCGCGTTCGCGTCGCGCTCCAGCTCGGCGTACGTCATCGATCGGTCGGCGGTTTCCAACGCGGTTCGGTCGGACATCAGGTCGACGGCGTGTTCGATCAGGTCGGCGATGTGGAAGGCCATGACGATAAAATTAGAACGTGTTACTGTTTTCGGCAAGGCCTGATCACGTGTTCGACGCGCCGTGTCCGCCGTCGGAGGCAACGGGATCACAACGACCCCAAGGAGTACCGATGCCGGAGTGCCTCGTCGAGAAGCGCGGCCACGTTCTCATCGTGACCATGAACCGCCCGCAGGCCCGCAACGCGCTGTCGACCGAGATGATGGCGATCATGGAGGATGCCTGGGATCAGGTCGACGACGACCCCGACATCCGCGTCGCCATCCTGACCGGAGCCGGTGGCTATTTCTGCGCGGGCGCCGACCTCAAATCGATGAACGCCAAGCCCGCGGGCGACAAGTTCGCCGAGGGCGGCTGGGATCTCACCCGGATGCCCGCTTTGCTGAAGGGTCGTCGGCTCACCAAACCACTCATCGCAGCGGTCGAGGGTCCCGCCATCGCCGGCGGTACCGAGATCCTGCAGGGCACCGACATCCGCGTCGCAGGCGAGAGTGCGAAGTTCGGTGTGTCCGAAGCGAAGTGGGGATTGTTCCCGCTTGGCGGCAGTGCAGTGCGGCTGGTCCGCCAGATCCCGTACACGATCGCCGCCGACATCCTGCTCACCGGCAGACACATCACCGCGGCAGAGGCCAAGGAGTACGGCCTGATCGGTTACGTCGTCCCCGACGGTTCCGCACTCGACAAAGCACTCGAGATCGCCGACGTCATCGCGGCCAACGGTCCCCTCGCCGTGCAAGCGATACTCAGGACCATCCGTGACACCGAGGGCCTTCACGAGGAGGACGCATTCAAGATCGACGCCGACCTCGGCGCGCGCGTCTTCATGAGCAAAGACGCCAAGATCGGCCCCAGAGCGTTCGCCGCCAAGGAAAAGCCTGTCTTCACCGGCGAATGACCTCTCGGCGACAGCACCGAGTCTCACTCGCAGACCCAACCGGGGTCATCATTCGTCCACCTGGGGGCGCGGTTCGTTGACACCTCGAAGCACGCACGGCAGGGTCGTGACATGTCACGCCTGAGCGTCGAGAACAACTGGTCAGGTCAGCGCTTCCCCAGTCCCGGACGTCGCAGGCCACTGATCGGCGATCTCGGTGTCGCCGATCCGCGGCATCCGTTGCTGAGCATGCTGACGCTCGGCGCCGATCTCGGCCCGATCTACGAGATGCAGGTTTTCCGCCAGAAGTTCGTCTTCGTCGCATCAGCCGAACTCTCCGCTGAGCTCTGCGACGAAACGCGATTCTCCAAAGCACTTCCACCCGCGATCGAGGCGCTACGCGACTACGTGGGCGACGGCTTGTTCACCGCCCGCAACGACGAGTCCAATTGGCAACTCGCGCATGACCTCCTGATGCCCGCATTCACCAAGTCGGCGATGCGCTCCTATCACCCGATCATGCTCGAGACGGCGAACGAATTGTTCGACTACTGGGACCGGCTACCAGCCGACACCTCGGGAGCGACGACCGTCGACGTGACACGGGACATGACGAAACTGACCATGGAAACGTTGAGCCGCGCAGCGTTCAGCCACGACTTCGGGTCGTTCACCTCCGCACAGCAGCACCCGTTCGTCGGCGCCATGATCCGCGCATTGGAGACCGGTCGCCGTAAGGGCGCGCTGCGCACCGCACCTGGCGGCCGTTACCTCACGGCGCTTCTCGACCGCCCCAACGCGCAGACCCAGAACTACGTCGACGCACTACTCGACGACCTCATCGCCGAACGAGAGCACACCACCGATCAGCACGATTTACTCGGGATCATGCTCAACGTCGCCCACCCCGAAACCGGTGAACGCCTGTCGCCGTTGAACATCCGCCACCAGATCCTCACCTTCCTCGTGGCAGGACACGAAACGACCTCGGGTGCTCTGTCGTTCACGCTGCACTACCTGTCCCAGCACCCCCACTGTCTCGCTCAGGCCCAACGCGAGGCCGACGACGCACTCGGTCACGACCCGACGTCGATGCCGACGTTCGAGCAGGTGCCTCGTTTCCGCTACATCCGTCGCGCGCTCGACGAGGCGTTGCGCATCTGGCCGACGGTTCCCGCGTTCGCGCGCAGCCCACGATCGACGACGACGCTCGGCCGCCGCTACCGGATGACGCCGGACGACTGGGCCGTCATCGTCCTCGCCCAGGTCCATCGCGACCCCGCCGTCTGGGACGATCCCGACACCTACGATCCGGATCGCTTCCTGCCCGAGAACGTCAGGAAGCGCCCTGCACACACCTACAAGCCGTTCGGCAACGGCGTGCGCGCCTGCATCGGAAGGCAATTCGCGCTCCACGAAGCCGTGCTCGTGCTGGCGAGCCTGTTGCACCGCTACGAGATCGCACCCGATCCCGACTACCGGCTCCGCGTCGACGAACGACTCACGATGGTGCCGAAAGACTTTCAGCTCACGCTGACGCCACGGCGCGTGCCCGCGCAGACGTCCCGGGAGCGTCGCGTCAGCCAGCCCTGACCCACTCCCCGTCGGCCCCACTCCCCCATCGGCCCCACTCCTCGTCAGCCCCACTCCTCGTCAGCGACGTTGCACAGACGCCTCACACCAGCGTCGCGAGTTCACGGATCGTCCCGGCGTCGCGCGTGGTCACCATCAGCATCGACACACCCGCGGATTCCCACTGCTTGATCTGTTCGCGCACCTCGTCGGCCGTACCGACGATCATCGTCTCGCGCACCATCTCGTCGGGAACCGCGGCGAGTGCCTCTTCTTTGCGTCCGGCGAGGAACAGCGCGCCGATCTCGTCGACGACGTCGCCGTACCCCATTCGCCGGTACAACTCGGCGTGGAAGTTCTTCTCCTTGGCGCCCATCCCGCCCACGTACAGCGCGGTCGCGGGTCGATATGCGTCGATCGCTGCGTCGACATCGTCGGTGATCTCCACCTGCACGGTCGCCGCGACCTCGAAGTCGTCCCGTGTCCGACGCGCCCCGGGACGCGCGAATCCCTCCGCCAGCCACGACTCGTACTGATCGGCGAGCGAGAGGCTGTAGAAGATGGCGAGCCAACCGTCGGCGATCTCCGCGGTCTGCGCGACATTCTTGGGCCCCTCCGCGCCCAACCAGATCGGGATGTCGGCGCGCAGCGGATGGGTGATCGGCTTGAGCGACTTACCCAGCCCTGTCGCGCCCGGCGCGTCGGCGGGATAGGGCAACGGGTAGTGCGGGCCTGCGCTGCGGACACGATCTGCCCGCGCCAGCACGTCACGCACGATCTGCACGTATTCTCTTGTGCGCGCGAGAGGTTTGCCGAATGGCTGCCCGTACCACCCTTCGACGACCTGCGGACCTGACACGCCGAGTCCGATGATGTGCCGTCCCGCCGAGAGATGGTCAAGGGTCAGCGCGTGCATCGCCAGCGAGGTCGGCGGACGTGCCGACAACTGGGCGACGGCGGTACCCAGACGTATCCGCGACGTCGACGCTCCCCACCAGGCGAGCGGGGTGTAGGCGTCCGACCCCCACGACTCGGCGGTGAACACCGCGTCGAACCCTGAGTCTTCTGCCGCAGCGATGAGCCCCGGAGCGTCGTCGATGGGTCCAGCTCCCCAATATCCCAGTTGCAGCGCGAGTTTCACCGGTCGACCTCTTCCCTGTCGCCGCCGCGACCACCACCGCGGTCACAGCCTTGTGCCCCAATACTAGAACGTGTTCTACTCGAAGTGTGAGCAGCATCGACACTTCTCCCGACGCGACCGCCTCGAGTCCCGTTGTCAGCGTGCCCGATCCCGGGGCCACCATCCTGACCGCCGAGCTGAGCAACACGTTCGCCTACACGCGGTCGCTCGGACCGGTGTTGAGCCAGTTCGCACTCGGCCTGCGCGACGGCCGCATAGTGGGCTCACGCTCGTCCGACGGGACCGTCTCGGTGCCGCCGATCGAATTCGACGCCGCGTCGGGCGCGCCGATCTCCGAGGTCGTCGACGTCGCACCCGTCGGCACGGTCACCACCTGGTCGTGGAATCCCGAGCACATCGACGGACAGCCCGTGGAAGCACCGTTCGCGTGGGCGCTGATCCGCCTCGACGGCGCGGATTCCGCGCTGCTGCACGCGGTCGAGGTGTCCAGTGCATCGGAGATGTCGACCGGAATGCGCGTGCACGCCGTCTGGCGCGCAGCGCGGAGCGGTCGCATTGACGACATCGCCTACTTCGCGCCCGGCGAGACCGCCGAACCCGCGGAGCGCAACACCGCCGAGAATCCGGACGGCGAACAGGTCATCATCACCACACCGATCACCACGACGATCACCCATTCGGCCACCGAGGAGGAATCCCGCTACCTCGAAGGCCTCAAGGCGGGCAAGCTCATCGGCACGCGCATCGGGTCGGGAGTCGACGCCGGTCGCGTCTACTTCCCGCCACGGTCGGTGAGCCCCGCCGACGGTGCGCCCGCGGTCGAACACGTCGAACTCCCCGACACCGGGATCGTCACCACGTTCTGCATCGTGAACGTCCCGTTCCAGGGCCAGCGGATCAAGCCTCCCTACGTCGCCGCATACGTACTCCTCGACGGCTCCGACATCCCATTCCTGCACCTCATCCTCGACTGCCCCGCCGACGAGGTCCGAATGGGGATGCGTGTCGAGGCCGTCTGGGTACCAGAAGACGAGCGCGAACTGTCCATGGGCTCGATCAGTCACTTCCGGCCGACCGGTGAGCCCGACGCCGAGTACGACAGCTACCGCGAGTTCCTCTGACCCGCGATCTCTACCTCCAGGAGCACCACGTGACCTTCCCCCGCATCGCGATCGTCGGGTTCGCCCACAGTCCCAACATCGTCGGCACACACGGCACCACCAACGGCGTCGAGATGCTGATCCCCTGCTTCACCAAGCTCTATGCCGAGCTCGGCATCTCGCGCACAGACATCGAGTTCTGGTGCAGCGGTTCGTCGGACTACCTCGCCGGACGTGCCTTCTCGTTCATCTCGGCCATCGACTCGATCGGCGCGATGCCGCCGATCAACGAATCGCATGTCGAGATGGACGGTGCGTGGGCACTGTACGAGGCATGGGTGAAGATCGCCAGCGGCGAGGTCGACCTCGCCCTGGCCTACGGTTTCGGCAAATCCTCAGCGGGAGACAGCAATCGAACACTGTCGATGCAGACCGATCCGTACACCGTCGCGCCACTGTGGCCCGGTGACCGATCCCTTGCCGGATTGCAGGCGCGTGCGGGCCTCGACTCGGGCACGTGGACCGAGGCCGACATGGCGGCCGTGGCGGCACGGACAACCGGCTCGTCGGTCGAGGAACTGCTCGCAACCGACTACGTCGCCGATCCCCTTCGCGCGCATGACATCGCACCATTCACCGATGCAGCCGCCGCGGTGATCATAGCCAGTGAGCGGCGCGCCAGGGAGCTCGTCGCCAATCCCGCGTTCGTCACCGGCTGGGATCACCGCATCGACAGCGCGAACTTCGGCGCGCGGGATCTGACCATCTCGCCATCGACCGCGCTGGCCGCCGACACCGCATTCGGAGACAGGACACGCGCCGTAGACGTCGCCGAGATCGCAGCGCCGTACACGCACCAGGAGATCATCGTGCGCAACGCGCTCGGCATCCCCGCCTCGGTGCGGATCAATCCGTCCGGTGGTCTGCTGACGGGCAACTCGTTGTTCAGCGGCGGGTTGCAGCGCATCGGGTATGCGGCTCACGAGATCCTCACGGGCAATGCGCACACGGCACTCGCGCACGCGACGAGCGGACCTCTGCTGCAGCAGAACATGGTGGTCACGCTGCAGAGTGATTCGAACAGCGGGGATTCGAACGTGGGAGACGAGAACTGATGGCACACAACAACCGTGCGGCGGTCCTGGGCACCGGACAAACCAAGTACGTCGCCAAGCGACACGACGTCACGATGGCAGGCATGTGCCGCGAGGCGATGGACGCTGCGCTCGCCGACGCGGGTGTGGGCATCGACGACATCGACGCGATCGTCATCGGAAAGGCGCCGGACCTCTTCGAGGGTGCGATGATGCCCGAACTCGCGATGGCCGACGCCCTCGGTGCCGTCGGCAAGCGGATGATCCGCGTTCACACAGCAGGGTCGGTGGGCGGCTCGACCGCCAACGTCGCCGCCTCGTTGGTGTTCGCCGGTGTGCACAAGCGTGTGCTCGCCATTGCATGGGAAAAGCAGTCGGAGTCGAATGCCATGTGGGCACTGTCGCTTCCGGTTCCGTTCACCAAACCGGTCGGCGCGGGCGCGGGAGGCTTCTTCGCACCGCACGTGCGTTCGTACATCCGACAGTCCGGCGCTCCCGAACACATCGGCGCGATGGTCGCCACCAAGGATCGACGCAACGGTGCCCGGAATCCGTTGGCACACCTTCATCAACCCGACATCACGGTCGACAGCGTGATGGCCTCACAGATGCTCTGGGACCCCATCCGCTATGACGAGACCTGCCCGTCGTCCGACGGCGCGTGCGCCGTGGTGATCGGCGACGAACAGGTCGCCGACGCCGCTGTCGCCGACGGCCATCCGGTCGCCTGGGTGCATGCCACCGCCATGCGCACCGAACCCCTGTTCTTCGCGCACCGCAACACCGTCAACCCGCAGGCCAGCCGCGACGCCGCAGCGGCACTCTGGAAGTCGGCAGGCATCGACAACCCGATCGACGAGGTCGACGTCGCAGAGGTCTACGTCCCGTTCTCATGGTTCGAGCCCATGTGGCTCGAGAGTCTCGGCTTCGCCCCGGAGGGCGAGGGTTGGAAACTGACCGAGGCCGGCGAGACCGAGATCGGCGGCCGCATACCGTTCAACCCGTCGGGCGGGGTGCTGTCGTCCAATCCGATCGGGGCGTCGGGCATGATCCGCTTCGCCGAGGCTGCGATCCAGGTGATGGGTAAGGCCGGTGACCATCAGGTCGCCGGCGCCCGCAAGGCACTCGGCCACGCATACGGCGGTGGGGCGCAGTACTACTCGATGTGGCTCGTCGGCGCCGACAAGCCGTCGAGCTAGCCGGGCCGCGCGCTAGCGACCCGGCGCGCGGCTACCTCATCTGTACACAGCTACCTTCTGCACCGTCGAAGGTAGCTGCACACAGGTCAGGTAGCTGCACGGAGCGCACCCGGTCAAGCCGCGCGCCGACCGAGCATGCGCATGACCCGCTCGGCCAGCACCGCCGGTTCGTCGAGGTCGCGCCAGCCCCACCGCAGCAGCGCGTGCCCGGTCTCGACGACCCCGTCGGCGCGTGCCTTCTCGCCGATCAGCGCACGCCGTATCTCGTCCGGGTCGTCGCCGTACTTCTTGTTCCCATCGGCCTCGCCGCAGAGGCGTCCGTCGCGCCAGTACAGGTCGACGCGTGCTAGGAAACGCCCTTGCGCGTCGTAGATGTTCACCTGCAGTTCCGGTTCCGGCACGCCGGCGTCGACCAGTTCGACGCGGCTGCGGGTCTCCAGCACTGACTCCGCCTTGCCGTCACACCGACCGATCACCCGGATCGCCTCAGCCCGCCCACGCATTCCGGTCAACAGGTCCAGCTCGTTCTGCAGATCTTCGACGGTGCACAGTCCTGCATGCAGGGCAGCGTCACCCACCGCGATGGCGGGTATCCGTGCGGACGTCCGGGCGATGTCGACGACTGTGCGGGCCGGGGAGACGACCAGCACGCCATCGACGTCGACCAGAGCAGGCGGCCGGGTGTCGGTCATCAGTCGGGTGCGTGAGGTCGTGCGCGTACCAGGCGTACGCCCGCTGTCGGCGATGGACACCCGCGATGTGTCGAGACCCCAGACCGGCAGCCCCAGTACTGCGCCGGCGGACGAGAGAGCCAGCGCGCGAGTGTGTTTCGCGTCGCGCACCTCGGGACTGCGTGCGTCGCGCCGTATCGCGGCCAGCGCACGGTGGCGGTGTCGTTGCTCGGGAGTGTCTTCCGTGAGTAGTTCCCGGGGAATCACCACTCCGGGCGCCAGCGCCACGAGTGCTCCGACCTCGACCGCACGTCGAATTTCACGGTCGACATAACCAGCCGCGAGGAGTTCGGCGCGATTGACCGCACCCGTGATGCCATGGAAGTGGACCATGCACGTTGTGACGCACACAGCGGCGGATCGGTTCCACGAAGAATCCGCACCTCATCTGTCACCAGCTACCTTCGGAACCGCCGAAGGTGAAGTGCAACAGACGAGGTGCGGATCTCGACGTCAGGTCAGGAAACATGTCCCGGAGTCAGGCCGGCCGCACAGAGTTGATCGTCTTCTCGACCTCCCAGAAGGCCCGCAGCGCCGACAGTTTGCCGTCGTCGTCGGCGCGATAGGTGAACACGCCGTGCGCCTCCGACACATGGCCCGCGATGTGCGTCACGATCTTCCCGACGTAGGCGACCTCGTTGCCGCAGATGATCTCGTCGTCGAAGACGAACTCGATACTCTCGGTGGTCCCGATCGACAGATCCCAGAACTGCGAGATACGTTCTCGGCCTTGGAATCCAACCCCTCGTTCGTCGAACATCGACGGCCCGACCGGATCCTCGACCTTCGCGTCCGGCGCGAAGTTGTCAAGCCACGCCTGCTTGTCCCGAGCCGCGACCGCCTCCCGCGATCGGCGACCCGCCACGACGGCGGGGTGGTTCTCCCGGTCGATCCCCAGGTATGCGGGTTGACTCGAATCCTGTTGGGCGGCAGTGCTCATCGATTAACGTGTTCCATAGTCGACCTGCAGTTCCTTCACTCCGTTGATCCATCCGTGCCGGAGTCTGCGTGGCTCGTTCAGCCGCGAGATGTCGGGCACCAGATCGGCGATGGCATTGAACATCAGGTTGATCTCCATGCGGGCGAGATTGGCGCCGACACAGAAGTGCGCTCCGTTGCCACCGAATCCGACGTGCGGGTTGGGATCGCGCAGGATATTGAACGAGAACGGATCGTCGAAGACGTCTTCGTCGTAA
This sequence comes from Gordonia otitidis NBRC 100426, assembly GCF_000248075.1. Lineage (GTDB taxonomy): Bacteria > Actinomycetota > Actinomycetes > Mycobacteriales > Mycobacteriaceae > Gordonia > Gordonia otitidis. The sequence goes on from NZ_BAFB01000170.1 coordinate 81,908, forward strand.
TTGGCCGAACCGTAGAACAGTCCGACGCGCTCCCCCTGCTTGATGTCGATGCCGCCCACCTGGGTATCGCGCTTGGCGGTGCGCTGGAAGCAGTTCACCGGCGTCGCCCAACGGACGATCTCGTCGACCGCGGTCGCCGGGCGCTGCGCCTTGAACAGCTCCCACTGCTCGGGATGTTCGAGGAAGGCGTTCATGCCGTGGCTGATCGCATTACGCGTTGTCTCGTTGCCGGCGACGGTGAGCAGGATGAAGAAGAATCCGAACTCGGCCTCGTCGAGGTGCTGGCCGTCGATGTCGGCGTTGACCAGCGTGCTGACGATGTCGTCGACAGGACATTTCCGACGCTCTTCGGCCATGTTGTAGCCATAGCCGAGGATCTCGGCCGAGGCCACCTGCGGATCGACTGCAGCGAACTCCGGGTCGTCGTAGTTCATCATGTTGTTCGACCACTCGAACAGCTTCGTGCGATCGGTCTCGGGAACCCCGAGCAGATCCGCGATCGCCAGAAGCGGGAGGTCGACGGCGACGTCGTGCACGAAGTCGCCGGTGCCCCTGTCTGCCGCCTGCTGCACGATGGCGCGGGCCGCGTCGTCGAGCTTCTCCTCCAGCGCCTGCACCGCGCGAGGCGTGAACGCCTTCGAGATCACCTTCCGCAGGCGCGTGTGCTCCGGCGGATCGTGATTGATCAGCAGCGCCTTGGTGACGTCGAGCTGGTCCTGCGGCATCTCGTCGTCGAAGCGCATGATGACGCCGTTGGTCGACGTCGCCCAGTCCTCGTTGTTCTTGGAGATTTCGCGGACGTGCGCGTGCTTCGAGACGACCCAGTAACCCCCGTCGTGGAATCCGCCGCCCTTACCAGGGAGCTGGGCGTTCCACCACACCGGGGCGGTCTTGCGCAGCGCCGCGAATTCGGCGACAGGGATGCCCTTCTCGAGCAGGTCGGGATTGGTGAAATCCCACCCCTCCTGATGCATGAAGGGACATGATGCTGTTGGTGAGGATGACGTCTGGTCGGCCCCCACGCCGTCGGTCTGGATCACGGAAATACCACCCTGTTCTCAGCGTTGTGCAACCAGAGACGCGAACGTGTTCACGTCTCACTAGCGCTCACTGTACACACACTATCGCGTCAAAACAGGAACTCGTTCTACTTTTCCGTCGAAGCTACTTCCGATAGTCGATCTTCGGCGGCGCACCGGGAGCCGGCGGCTGCGCGCCGAGTGGCGACGGACCGCCGCCATACCCGGACGACGGGCCCCGCGGCGACGACTGCGGGTGGCCCACATACGGCTGGTGGTGCGGATACTGCGATGGACGAGGCTGTCCCGCTTGCGGGTACTGCCCGGGCTGTTGGGGATAGTGCGGCGAGTGGGGTTGCCCCGCCTGCGGATACGGTTGCGGTGGGATGCCCGCGCCGACAACGGTCGCTGGGTGCGGACCGCCGTTGGCACGACGTCGTCCCGTCCGCCTCGCGTTCACAGCAATCCAGATCCCGCCACCGATCAGGGCCGCGGCCCCGCCTCCGAGCATGGAGTAGTTCCCCGTCCGATTCTCCGATCGCGTCTGCTCCAAGTCGGTTTCCCTACCGCTCTTCATCTCGACGCACCGATCACCCGAACTCATCGTCTGCCCGCCGCAGGTGACATCCGTCGAGCTGAGCCCCGAGATCCCGAGCGCGAGCAACACGACGCCCAAGACAGTGGTGAGAATCGAGTAGATCCAGTCCTTCACATCACGCCCTTCCTCTGTGCGTCGAGCTCCGACGCCTCCCGAACCAACCGTCCGAGCTAATCACGCCGCTCCGTGCGCACGTAGCGTGACCTATCCGCTCGAATGACCCGTTCTCGACGGCATCGGGACCAGAACGAGGCCCGACATGGACATAAACGAGAACATGTTCTACTTTCATGCGAGAGCAGTCGAGCGCGAAAGGTGACGGACATGGGTGTGCCGGTAATCGTCGAAGCAGTGCGAACCCCCATCGGCAAGAGGGCAGGTTGGCTGTCGGGCCTCCATGCAGAAGAACTTCTCGGTCTCACGCAGCGCGGACTCATCGAGAAGGCGGGAATCGACGCGGCGCTCGTCGAGCAGGCCATCGGCGGGTGCGTGACCCAGGCAGGCGCGCAGTCGGGAAACATCACCCGCAAGGCATGGCTGTCGGCCGGGCTTCCCGAGCAGACCGGCGCCACGACCGTCGACTGTCAGTGCGGCTCCGCGCAACAGGCCAATAATCTGATCGCAGGACTGATCGCCACCGACACCATCGACGTCGGGATCGCCTGCGGCGTCGAACTGATGTCGCAGACACCCCTCGGCGCCAACATCGGAGTCGACGCCGGTCCGTACCACGCGGAATCGTGGAGCGTCGAGATGCCCAATCAGTTCGAGGCCGCCGAGCGCATCGCCACTCGACGCGGGATCACGCGCGCCGATGTCGACGCCCTCGGCGTGCGGAGTCAGCAACGCGCCCGACAGGCGTGGGACGAACACCGATTCGACCGTGAAGTGCTGAGCCTCAAAGCACCCGAGCGCACCAAAGACGGCACAGTGACCGGCAACATCATCGACGTCACACGCGATCAGGGCCTGCGCGACACCACACCGGAAACACTCGCGGCACTCAAGCCGGTGATCGATGGGGGAATCCACACCGCGGGCACCTCCTCCCAGATCTCCGACGGCGCGGCCGCGGTCTTGCTGATGGACGAGACGAAGGCCCGTGAACTCGGCCTGCGACCGCGCGCCCGGCTGCGCACCACGGCCCTCGTGGGTTCCGAGCCGTACTACCATCTCGACGGCCCGGTACAGGCCACCGATCGCGTGCTGAGCAAAGCCGGAATGTCGTTGTCCGACATCGATATCGTCGAGATCAATGAGGCATTCGCCTCTGTCGTGCTGAGCTGGGCCCAGGTGTACGACGCCGACATGGACAAGGTGAATGTCAACGGCGGCGCCATCGCACTCGGCCACCCCGTGGGCAGCACCGGCTCACGTCTGCTGACCACCGCACTTCACGAACTCGAACGACGCGACGCGGAGACGGCACTCGTCACAATGTGCGCGGGCGGAGCACTCGCGACCGCAACCATCCTCGAACGCATCTGAGCGCTCGCGACCACGAGAGCAAAGGTAACTGCCGATGAGAGCCGAATCCCGGCCGGCCCAACTCGATTCCCCGGTGGTGGCCAGGGCCATCAAGATCGGCTCCCGACTCAACACGAAGCTGTACCAGGTCACCGGCGGCCGACTCGGACGCAAGTGGCGGGTCGGCGCCGGGCTGCGCAAACCCGTCGACGTCTGCCTCCTGACCACCGTCGGACGTAAATCCGGACAGCCACGCACCGTCCCGCTGCTCTACCTTCGTGACGATGGCCGGATCATCGTGGTCGCCTCGCAGGGCGGGCTCGCCTCACATCCAGCGTGGTATCTCAATATCCGCGACAACCCCGATGTCTCCATCCAGATCGGTTCCACGACAGCCGAGTACACCGCCGCAACTGCGAATGACACCGAGCGCGAGCAACTCTGGCCACGACTGACGCAGCTGTACAGCGATTTCGACACCTACCAGGCGTGGACCAACCGCACGATCCCGGTGGTCATCTGCACACCGCGCTCGCGACAGCCGTAAAAGCTCGCGCGGACCGCCGTGTCGGGCACGTCAACGAGGTACGCCGACCGGTGCGGGCAACGCGCGGATCGCCGCACCCACCCACGCGTCGAGAAAGGCGCGACGCTGTGCGGGCGACCGTCCATCCCCATGATCGAGCACCATGGATTGCAACGTCCGCACGACGATTTCGGCGATCACGTCCGTATCGGCTGAACTGTAACCGCGAGCTGTCCAGTCCACATCCATGCGTTCGATTATCGATCGTGCGAATCCGCGACCGGCCTCCGACGTCACCTCACCCACCGCGAACAGGCTCATGCTGTCTGCACTGAACAGCAATCCGACGTAACGATCGTCGGGCAGTTCGTCGAGCACCGCACCGATTCCGTCCACGACGGCGGCGTCAGGTTCACGAATCCCCTTGATGCGGGCTGCAATTCGTTCGAGAAAGTCTCCGACCGCGTCGAACGCGGTTGCCTGCAGCAGCGCCTCGGTGCTCGGGAAATACCGGTAGACGGTCTGACGAGTCACTCCGAGGGTTCGGGCGACGTCGCTGATCGTCGTGGAGACGCCGTGTTCGTCGATCGCCGAACGCGCGGCAGCCAGTATCCGTGCGGTCGCCTCTGCGTCGTCGACCGGAACACTTCCGCCCCAGCCGTGTGTGCGCATCGCGCGACCGCCTCTCGCTCGCTCCGGTGACCGTGTCGACCGGTGTGTCACCGGCTTTCATCAGGGCAGACGCTATCACGACGCCACGCGCGGGCGGCGGCACCGGCGGCTGCGATTTCGTCGGCGAATCGACCATACAATTACGCATTGGATGTATGGTGGAGTGGTGTCGGACACACACCGACGAGCGCCTTTCGCAGCAATGTGTGCGGAGACGCGGAATCCGTCCGCGAATGAGGAGATATGACAGCGATCTCAACTGATGCCACGTGTCCGTTCGGCAAGGGCTTCGATTTCACCAACCCCGACGTGCTCGAGGCCGGTCTGCCCATCACCGAGTTCGCCCACCTGCGCAAGACGGCGCCTGTCTGGTGGAATGAGCAGCCGATCGGCACATCTGGATTCACCGACGGAGGCTACTGGGTCATCTCCCGACACAAGGATGTTCGCGAGATCTCGAAGAACAACCAGGTGTGCTCGGCCAACGCCAAGGGCGCGGTGATTCGGCTACCCGACTACATCACCCCCGACCAGATCGAGTTCACCAAAGCTCTTCTCATCAATCACGATCCGCCGGAGCACACACGTCTGCGCAAGATCGTGTCCCGATTGTTCACCCCGAGGGCCGTCGGCTCGTTGGAGGAGAACCTACGTGAGTCCGCACGGAAGATCGTCGAGGCGGCCGCCGACAAGGACTCGGGCAACTTCGTCGACGACGTGTCGATTCACCTCCCACTGCAGGCGATTCTGGATCTGATCGGTGTGCCGACAGCCGACCGCCCACGCATCCACGAGCTCGTCGACGCGATCATCAACAGCGACGATCCCGACCACACGATCGATCCGGCGATGGCCAATGCCGAACTGCTCGGTTACGCCTACTCCATGGCCGAGGAGCGCCGACGCAATCCCACCGACGACATCGTGACGACGTTGGTCGAAGCGGATATCGACGGGGATTCGCTCTCCGACATCGAGTTCGGCTTCTTCTTCATCCTCCTGATCACCGCGGGAAACGAGACGACCCGCAACGCGACCAGTCACGGCATGAACGCCTTCCTCTCCAATCCCGACCAGTGGGAGCTGTTCAAAACCGAGCGTCCGCGGACCACTGTCGACGAGGTGTTGCGCTTCTCCAGCCCGGTCAATGCCTTTCAGCGAACCGCGAAGGTGGACACGAGCATCGAGGGAGTCGACATCGCAGCAGGCCAACGTGTCGGGCTGTTCTACGGCTCCGCCAACTACGACGAGGACGTCTTCGACGAGCCCTTCACGTTCAATATCCTGCGAGACCCCAATCCGCACCTGGCCTTCGGTGGCAGCGGGGCTCACTTCTGCATCGGCGCCAACCTCGCCCGCCTGGAACTGAACCTGAGCCTCGACGCGATCGCCGACGTCCTGCCCGATATCGAGAAGATCGGTGAACTCCGTCGCGTACGGTCCGGCTGGCTCAACGGGGTCAAAGAGTTTCCCGTGCGCTACGGCGCAGCGTCAGCGGGGCTCACCGGCGAGGGCTGTCCGGTCGCGCACTGACCGGACGCGGCCTCCGCAGTGTCGGCCTCCGCAGTGTCAGCCTCCGCAGTGTCGCCTACCCTACGCCGCGCTCCGCCGATGCCCAGAACTGCGCCCGTAGTGCCTTCTTGTCGGGCTTGCCGAGTCCGGTCAGCGGCAACGATTCCGCGAAGATGACCTCTTTGGGTGACTGCACCGCTCCCTTGCGCTGCTTCACCGCGTCCTGGATCTCCGCGGTGATCCGCTGTCTGTCGTCATCGTTCGCCTCGACGTCGCTGCGCAGTACCACCACAGCCGTCACCGCCTCACCCCACTTCTCGTGCGGCACCCCGATGACGCCGACCTGCCCGACCGACGGATGCTCTGCGACAACGTCTTCCACCTCGCGCGGGAACACGTTGAAGCCACCGGTGACGATCATGTCCTTGGTGCGGTCGACGATGTACCAGTATCCGTCGGCGTCCTCGCGTGCGACGTCTCCGGTACGCAGCCAGCCGTCGCGGAAGGTCTCGGCGGTCTGGTCGGGCAGTCCCCAATACCCCGCTGCCAGAAGTGGTCCGGCAACACAGATCTCACCGGGCTCGCCCTGCGCGACCGGCTTGTCGTCGGGTCCCAACAGAGCCGTGTGCAGAAACGACGACGGTCGGCCGCAACTCGACAATCGCCGCGGATCGTCGCCCGGCTTCGGGTGCTCGTCTTTTGCCAGGTAGCTGATGACCATGGGCGCTTCGGACTGGCCGTAGTATTGCGCGAAAATCGGCCCGAAACGTTCGATGGCCTCAGCCAGCCGCACCGGATTGATCGGCGAGGCACCGTAATACACGGTTTCCAAGGACGAGAGATCGCGCGTGCGGGAATCAGGGTGGTCCATCAGGGCGTAGAGCATCGACGGGACGAGCATCGTCGCACTGATCTTCTCCTCCTCGATGGTCCGCAGCACCTCGGCCGGGTCGAACTTGCTCAGCACCACCATCGAGCCGCCCTTCATGAGCGTCGGGAGGAAGAAGGCAGCACCCGCGTGCGACAGCGGCGTACACATCAGGAATCGCGGCCGCGTCGGCCATTCCCACTCCGAGAGCTGGATCTGCGTCATCGTGGTCATGGCGCGCACGGTGCCGATCACGCCCTTGGGTTTGCCGGTGGTGCCACCGGTGTACGTGATCGACATGACGTGGTCGGGCGAGAGTTCCGCGGCGGTCAGCTCGGTCGCGTCGTAGCCTGCTGCTTCGGCGACGATGTCGCGGCCGACGTCGGACAGCGCTTCGGGTACGGGCCCGAGTGTGAAGATCTGCTTGAGAACATCGACGCGTTCCATGAGCGCGACAGCACGTTCGACGAACATCGGGACCGGGTCGATGACGAGAGTGGTCACCCCGGCATCGGACAACACGTACGCGTGGTCGTCGAGCGATCCGAGTGGGTGCAGCGCGGTGCGGCGCCACCCCTGCGTCTGACCCGCACCGATGACGAAGAGCACTTCGGGACGATTGAGCGCGAGCAGACCGACCGATGATCCCGTACCGGAGCCGAGCCCTTCGAAAGCCTGCACATATCGGCTGATCTCGTCGGCCATCTGTGCCCCGGTGAGTGTGGTGTCGCCGAGTTCGAGCACCTTGCCCGACGCGTTCTTCGCCAACGCCGCAACGAGAAGATCTCCCATATGGGCCGCTCCCCGCAGGTGATCGATTTCGGTGTCAGAATTCTCAGATGCCATAGCGTAAGACTAGGACGTGTTCTACATCGACGGAAGACGATCGATGGAAATATCAGCTCCTACGTGCGTATTTCATCCACGATGAGCCGACATGTGTCGCTAGAACACGTTCCATGTCGTACCGGCCGGTAGCTGATTAGGATCGACGGTATGACTGATGTGGACCTGGCAACCGAGCGTCGCGACATCGCCGACGCACTCCTCACCGCTCTCGACCGACGACACGAGGTGCTCGACGCCATCGTCGACGCCGACGATCACGCCCAAGCCGTGTCCGCGATCGCCGACCTCCTCGGCAAATCGCAGATCGGGGCCTCGGCGATCCTCGACATGAAACTCGATCAACTCACCAAGGACGAACGTCGCAGGAATCAGACCGAACTCGACGACCTGAACCACCAGCTCACCTTCACGCTCGCCGAACGCCCCGCGAGCAGCGGCGACACCGTGACTCTGCGCGCGTTCTCCCCCACCGACGACGCCGAACTGTTCGCAGAGCGCACGCGTGAACTCGGGGTGGCAGGCGACGGCTCGGGCCAGCCCGCCCGCGAGATCGACCAGGAGATCGCACAGGCCGCAGGCCGTGTCGACGAGGAAGAGGCCGCCTGGCTCGTCGTGACCGACGGCGACGACAAGGTCGGGTTCGTGTTCGGTGAACTCACCGACGGCGAGGTCGACGTACGCGTGTGGATTCACCCGGACTTCCGCAAGCAGGGCTACGCCACCGCCGCCATGCGCAAGGCGCGCTCGGAGATGGCGGGCTATTTCCCCGGAGTGCCGATGGTGGTGCGAGCACCTGGCGTCTGATCTCACCACGCACAAAGACGACGGGACCGACTTCGCCGAGTCGGTCCCGTCGTCGTGTGTATGCCCCGGCCTTCGATGCCCCGCTCCGGTTCCTGCGCTCGAAAATTCAGCGGCGCCGCGGAAGCCCGAAGCGCGCGACTATGGTTCGAATCCGGAACTCGTCGTCGATCAGGAACGACTCGCTCACCGGCGCCCACAGACCGAGTGCCCTGGGGACCACGTGTACCCGATACTTCGTCGAGACCGTGTGGCCTTCGACGGTCGCCGTGAATCCGCTGACCCGATGGATGAGGCGGAACTGCGGGCCACGCGCGAGGCTTCGGGCAATGTGGCTGCCGCTTCTCCCGGTCTTGATCCCCATCTCCACACGTGTGCAGTCCGGATGGAGGTTGACACCCGACGGATCGTGACTCACCAGCGCATCGACATATGCCCGTGCAGCTGCTATCCGTTGGCCGCCAACGGAATCGCCGTCACCACTCGCAGATGCGGGATCGCTCATCGTGTCCTTCTCGTCATCTCGCCCTGTGTCTCATTTCGCCCGGTGTCTCATTTCGCCCTATACCTCATCGCGCCCTGTACCTCATCGCACCCCGTACACGGGCACCGGAGGGGGTGTCTTGGCCAGTAGATCGTCGACGACCGGCGTCAGTTCGGCAGGCTCCCACCGCGCACCCTTGTCGATCGACGCGGCGCGCTGCCAACCGTCGACGACGGTGATCTTTCCGCCCTCGATCTCGAAGACCCGTCCCGTGACGTTCGACGACTCGACCGACCCGAGCCACACGACCAGTGCCGAGATGTTCGCGGGGTCCATCGCGTCGAACGAACCGTCGTCGGGCGCGGCCATCTGCGCCGCCATCGCTGCGCCCGCCCCGAGTGTCATCTGCGTGCGCGCCGACGGCGCGATCGCGTTGACCGTCACGCCGTAGGCCGCCAGCTCTGCTGCCGCCTGGATCGTGAGCTCCGCGATGCCAGCCTTGGCCGCCGAATAGTTGCCCTGCCCGACCGACCCGAAAAGCCCTGCCCCAGAAGACGTGTTGATCACGCGCGCCTGCCGCGCCGAGCCCGCCTTGGACTGCGCCCGCCAGTACGCTGCCGCGTGCCTGAGCCCGACGAAGTGCCCCTTGAGGTGAACACGGACGACGGCATCCCACTCGTCCTCCGACATCGCGACGAGCATCCGGTCGCGCACGAATCCTGCGTTGTTGACCAGGATGTCGAGGCCGCCGAACTCGTCGAGTGCGGTCTGCACCATTGCGGCACCTGCATCCCAATCGGCAACGTCACCGACGGACACCACCGCGCGGCCACCGCTCGAGGTGATCTCGTCCACGACCGCCGATGCCGCGTCCTGCGCGTAGTCGTTCACCACGACTGCGGCACCATCGGCGGCGAACGCCAACGCGTGAGCACGCCCGATCCCCTGACCGGCTCCCGTGACGATCGCCACGCGATCGCTGTTCATCGGATGTCCGTTGTCGCTCACCACAGTCCTCTCGGTAGTTGCTGATTCTGGTTGGCTCACAGCCCGTTCCCCGCATTCGCCGCGTCGAGGAAGGCAGGTCTCTCACCGCCGCCGTGAACGGTGAGGGTCGAGCCGGTGATGTAGGCGGCCAGCGGCGACAACAAGAACGCCACCGCGTTACCGACATCCTCCGGCGTGGCCATCCGCCCCATCGGGATGGTGCGTCCCACAGCCGCCACCCCGTCGGCATCGCCATAATGCAGCTGCGCCAGTTCCGTTTGCACGGGTCCCGCGACCACGGAGTTGATCCGTACGCGCGGTGCCCATTCGACGGCAAGCGACGAGGTCACGTTGTCCAATCCCGCCTTCGCCGCGCCGTAGGCCGATGTGCCCGGCGACGGTCGGTGGCCACTCACACTCGAGACGTTGACGATGACGCCGCCCGACTCCTGCTGCTGCATCACCGCGTTCGCGGCACGTGCAACCATCAACGGCGCAAGCAGATTCAGCTCGATGATCTTGCCCGCGAACGTCGATGACGCGTCGGCAGCGAGGGCGAACGGCGAACCCCCCGCATTGTTCACCACACCGTCGAGCGTCCCATGCGTGTCGACGATCCGCTCGACCATCGCCGCCACGCCCGCCTCGTCGCGCACGTCGCACGCGATGAACTCGCCGAGCGCCTCGGCGTCGTCGGTCGGGTTGCGGGCGCAGATCACCGGAATGGCACCGAGGTCGCTCAGGACCCGTGTGATGCCGAGACCGACACCCCGCGCACCACCGGTGACGAGCACGACCCTTTTCTCCAACCCGACATTCATCTCCACTCGGGGGTCGTGACCTGTGACCTGTGACCGCGAGCTCATGGGTGCTACCCTACCAAACAACCAAGCATTTGCTTGGTACGTGTTGGCTGCTGAGAAAACGGGATCACTCCCGAGAGGAGGACATGGCGTGCCGATCACCAGTACGCGCTCGGCAAGTGGTGTCACGACCACCACCGTCGACTACCCACCGGTCAACGCGCTGCCCTCGGCCGCGTGGTTCGAATTGGCCGAGACGATCCTCGCAGCGGGCAACGATCCCGACACCCACGCGGTGGTGTTGCGGGCGGAAGGTCGGGGATTCAATGCGGGCGTCGACATCAAGGAGATGCAGGCAACCGAGGGTTTCGATGCACTGATCGGCGCCAACCACGGCTGCGCGGCCGCATTCTCCGCGGTCTACGACTGCAAGGTGCCGGTTGTCGTTGCCGTCAACGGGTTCTGCGTCGGGGGCGGAATCGGCCTGGTGGGCAACGCCGACGTGATCGTCGCGTCCGAGGGCGCCGTCTTCGGACTGCCGGAGGTCGACCGCGGCGCGCTCGGGGCGGCGACACATCTCGCCCGGCTCGTCCCGCAGCACATGATGCGCACGCTCTACTACACAGCGAGCAACGTCACCGCAGAACAGCTGCTGCACTTCGGATCGGTCTACAAGGTCGTCCCCGCGGACGAACTCGACGCGACCGCAACAGATGTGGCCGAGCAGATCGCAGCCAAGGACACCAGAGTCATCCGCGCCGCGAAGGCAGCGATCAACCACATCGATCCCGTCGACGTGAAAGCCAGCTACCGCCTCGAGCAGGGATACACCTTCGAACTCAATCTGGCCGGTGTCGCCGACGAGCACCGCGACGCTTTCGTCGCGACCGGAAAGCCGAAGACAACGCAGGGGAGCCGCTGACATGGCCGACGGCCACACACCGACCGACAAGACCGCCACACTCGACGAGGTCATCGGCGAACTCCGCGACGGTATGACCGTCGGCATCGGCGGATGGGGCTCGCGGCGAAAGCCCATGGCACTCGTCCGAGCTCTCGCCCGCTCCGATGTCAAGGACCTCACCATCGTCAGCTACGGCGGCCCCGACCTCGGAGTGCTCTGTGCCGCGGAGAAAGTGCGACGCGCCTACTACGGCTTCGTCTCACTGGACTCGGCGCCTTTCTACGATCCGTGGTTCTCGACGGCGCGCACAAGTGGCGCAATCGAATCCAGGGAGATGGACGAGGGCATGGTGAAGAGCGGACTGCAGGCTGCCGCTGCACGCCTGCCCTTCCTACCGACCAGGGCTGGTCTCGGCTCCTCGGTGCCCGATTTCTGGGAAGGTGAACTCAAGACCGTCACCTCTCCCTATCCGGACCCTGACGGCCGCACCCAGACCCTGATCGCCATGCCTGCGTTACGCCTCGACGCCGCATTCGTCCATCTCGACCTCGCCGACTCCCGTGGCAATGCGGCCTATACCGGCGTCGATCCGTACATGGACGACCTCTTCTGCGCCGCGGCCGATCGCCGCTACGTCGAGACCGACCAGCTCGTCGACACCGAGGTGTTGGTCAAAACCGTTCCGACGCAGCGCCTCCTGCTCAACAGGATGATGGTCGACAAGGTGGTTCACACGCCCAACGGCGCACACTTCACGTTCGCGGGAACAGCGAGCGAGGCGAGCGGGCCGAACGCGACGAGCGATTACGTGCGCGATGAACGGTTCCAGCGTTTCTACGTCGAGTCCGCCAAGGACCCCGAGCAGTGGTCGGCCTTCCGACGTCGTTTCCTCGACGTCGACGAGGAGACGTATCAGCGCGAGGTCGAGGCCTGGCGCAGCGAGCAGGAGGATTCGAAGTGACAACTGCGGCAACAGATACCGTTATCACACGCGCAGAGTTCTGCGTCGTCGCGTGCGCCGAGATCTTCCGCGACGCCGGCGAGATCATGGCATCGCCGATGGCCCCCGTGCCGCTACTCGGCGCCCGACTGGCACGGCTGACCTTCTCCCCTGATCTGCTGATCACCGACGGTGAGGCACTGATCCTCGCCGACACACCGCCGATCGGGAAGTCGGGAGCCATCGAGGGATGGATGCCGTTCTCCAAGGTGTTCGACGTCGTGGCGTCGGGTCGGCGCCATGTGGTGATGGGTGCCAACCAGATCGACCGCCACGGCAACCAGAACCTCTCGGCATTCGGCCCGCTGCAACACCCCACACGCCAGATGTTCGGTGTGCGTGGGGCGCCCGGCAACACCATCAACCACCCGACGAGCTACTGGGTACCCCGACATTCGGCCCGCGTGTTCTGCGAGACGGTCGACGTTGTCAGCGGAATCGGCTACGACAAGGTCGATCCCGACAATCCGGCTTTCGACGACCTCGACATCCGACGCGTCGTCACCAACCTCGGGGTCTTCGACTTCGGTGGCCCCGACCACACGATGCGGGCGCTGTCGCTGCATCCAGGCGTCGACGTCGACGAGGTCGCCGAGAACACGTCGTTCGAGGTCGCCGGACTTGCCGAAGCACCGCCCACCAGACCGCCGTCTGAGACCGAACTCGGGATCATCCGAGACGTTCTCGATCCCAAAGGCGTTCGTGATCGGGAGGTCAGATGAGCTCGACGGCCCGTGCCGCTGCACTGCCGACCCGGTTCACCGAGCTCGTCGGCGTCGAGTACCCCATTGTGCAGACCGGCATGGGCTGGGTGTCGGGCCCGTCGTTGACCTCGGCGACGTCGAATGCCGGAGGGCTCGGCATCCTTGCGTCGGCGACGATGACCTACGACGAGCTGGCCGCCGCGGTTGCGAAGACGAAGTCGTTGACCGACAAGCCCTTCGGGGTGAACATCCGCGCCGACGCCACCGATGCCCGCGAACGCATCGACCTGCTGATCCGCGAGGGGGTGCGGGTCGCGTCGTTCGCGTTGGCACCGAAGAAGGAGCTGATCGCCAAGCTCAAGGACAACGGCGTGGTGGTCATCCCGTCGATCGGGGCGGCGAAACACGCGGTGAAGGTTGCCTCGTGGGGCGCGGATGCGGTGATCGTGCAGGGCGGCGAGGGCGGCGGACACACGGGACCCGTCGCGACGACGCTGTTGCTTCCGTCGGTACTGGATGCGTTGCGCAACAGCGGCTCCGACATGCCCGTCGTCGCGGCGGGAGGGTTCTTCGACGGCCGTGGTCTCGCCGCGGCACTCGCGTACGGAGCCGAGGGTGTCGCGATGGGCACGCGCTTCCTGCTGACCTCGGATTCGGCCGTCCCCGACGCGGTGAAACAGGAGTATCTTTCGCGCACGCTGAACGACACCGTCGTCTCGGTGAAGGTCGACGGTATGCCGCATCGCGTGCTGCGCACACCACTGGTCGAGGCGCTCGAGAGCGGTAGTCCGATCCGCGCGCTGTACGCCGCGGCACGGAATGCCAACGAGTTCAAGCGGTTGACCGGCATGAAGTGGACCACGATGCTGCGCGACGGCCGTACGATGCGTAGGTCGGGTGAACGTACGTGGCAACAGATCATCATGGCAGGCAATACCCCGATGCTCTTGCGGGCGGGCCTGGTCGACGGTGACACGCGCGCAGGTGTTCTCGCCTCCGGTCAGGTGGTGGGGATGATCGATGATCTGCCGACGTGCGACGCGCTCGTGCAGTCGATCATGCACCAGACACACGAGCGGCTGAAGGCACTCGGCACACTGGGCTGAGTACCGCGATCAGGCAGCCCGCGTCACCCGTGGTGGCGACGGTATGCGGCGGCCGCTGCAGGGTGCAGGGTGAGACCGTAGACCTGGATCAGCGTCTGGGTGTCCAAGAACTGCACGCCAACAGTGCCTTTCGGGATGAGCTGCGAGGCGTCGTCGACCAGCGCGTCGACCACCGCCGTCACCGCGGCATCGGGCGTCGCGGCGGTGGTGAGCAGCACGCTCGGCACCCCGATAGTGGCTGTCTCGGTGCGAGTGCCATACATTCCGGCGGGCACGGCGACGGGTTCGTAGAGTGGACCATACCGTTGCCGCAGCACGGTGAGCTCCGCCGAGAGATCGAGCAACCGGATACCCGCCGGCGGCCCGTAGCCCGGTCGGGGTATCGCCGACGGTGTCGGCACACCGCCGGCCCACATGGCTGCGGCCACGGTTCCCGTTGCGAGCGACTCGAGGACGTTGGTCAGCGACACGGGGCTGATCTCGACGTCGGCAGGCGTCAGTCCGGCGGCGGCCAGCACGCGGCGCCCCGTCCACTCGGTTCCCGAACCCCGCGCACCGAGACTCACCCGTCTGCCGCGCAGATCGGAGAATGCCTTGATGTCGCTGTCCGCGGGTACCGCCAACTGCACGTAGTTCTCGTAGACCCGTCCGACCGCACGCAGTGGTCCGCCGGTTGCGGCCGCGACGTCGCCGAGTGACAGACCGAAGTCGACGTTGCCCCGTTCGAGCAGTTCGATGTTCCGGACGGAGCCGCTGGTGTTCATGGGCTGCAGATGCGTCCGGCTGTCCGCCATCGCGGCCGACAACAGCTTGGCGAACTCCGCCTGGAATCCTCCCGGCTCACCCGTCGCGATCCGGTACGCGTGCGACGCCCCTCCCGCACATCCGGCTGCCACGAGTGGCAGCACCGCGATGCCCTTGAGCAGAGTCCTGCGTCTCATGCCCCGACTCCGCCCCGGTCATCCTCGATTTCGTCCGCGGCATCGCCACTGCGCGCAGTGGCGGGAAGCCGTGAGTCGACCCGTACACGCACACGCAGTCCGCCGTCTGCGGACCGGCCGAACTCCACGTTCCCGCCCACACCACGTACGAGGATGTCGACGATCGCGAGCCCGAGACCGGTGCCGTGCGCTGCGTCGCGGGTGAAGAACCGTTCGGTAAGTCGCGGAAGATCGTCGTCGGCGACCCCCGGTCCGTCGTCGGCCACCTCTATCTCGAGCAGCGGCCTGCCCGGGCGATCCTCGACCGTTCGTATCGAGAGGGTGATCGCGGGGTTCGGTCCGGCGTGGCGCGTGGCGTTGTCGACGAGCACGTCGATCACTTGCGAGAGTGCGTCTTCGCTGATCCTGGCCTGGGTTGCCGCGTCGTCGAGCTCGTCGTGAAAGGTCAGTCGCGCACCCCGCTCGCGAACGGGCACCGACCAGAACTCGGCACGATCGGCGAGTACGGCTGCTGCCGTGCACCATTCGTCGCGGACGCTGTCGAGCACCGGGGTTTCCGCACTGGCGAGCGTGAGCAGCTTGTCGAGGATCAGTTGCAGCCGCTGTGTCTCGGCGCCGATGGTGGCGAAGTCCTCGGAGAGTTCGTCGGGTATCTCGGATTCGACGATATCGAGCCTGAACTGTAGCGCCGCCAATGGATTACGGAGTTGATGTGAGGTGTCGGCCACGAGTTGGCGTTGCATCTCGACCGAGCGTAGGACCGCCCCGACCAGCCCGTCGAAGGTGTCGGTCAGCTGTCGTACCTCCGGCGGACCACCGGCTCTGGTCGCCGCCGTCGTCGTGTTCGTCTTCTCGCTCACCGTCGCCGGGATGACCGGCAACTCGGCGGCGAGACCGGTCATCGCGTCCGAGAGATCAGCGAGCGGACGAAGCACCCAGCGGCTCAATGCCACTGCGAGCGCGGCGAACGCGAGGACGACGACCACCGCACCACCGACGATGAGCAACCACCACCGTCCGATGTCGGCTCGTGTCGCAGCCGTCGAGGACCGCAGCACAGCGGTGCCGTTCACCTGGGCACCGCTTCCGACGGGCGCGACGAACACGGCCGAATCCGGGCCCCACGGCGCCACGTGTCGCAACTCCGACGACCTCTCGTTGCGTAGACCGCGTGCCACCGCAGCCCGCATCTCCTCGTCTATCGGGCCGACCGAGAGGTCGGGCACGCCGCGGGTGGAGACGATCAACACCGAATCCCCGTAGACCTCGTGGTATGCACTGATCTCGTCGGCGATGCGCGCCGAATTCCCGTTCGTCACATATTCGTTCGACAATGCTGCGAAGCGGGTCACGTCGGAGTCGCGTTGCTGCACGAACTGTCGCGTGCGCGCCTGAGACGAGACCTCGATGAGCGGAACGGCGAAACCCGCGATGCTGACGGCGCCGATGATCGCGAGAACGAGCAGCAGTCGCCTACGCATCGTCGATGACCCCGTCCCAGCGATAGCCGAAGCCTCGCACCGTGGCGATGAGTCCCGGGCGACCGAGCTTGGTACGCAAGCCCGTCATGTGGACGTCGAGCGAACGCGACACCGCGACGAAGGCATCGCCCCAGACCTGATCCATCAGTGCGGCACGGCTCACCGCGGCACCAGCGCCTCGCACGAGAACGGCGAGGATGTCGAACTCCTTTGCGGTGAGCTCGATGTCGTGTCCGGCAACGGTTGCCACCCGCGCGTCGAGATCGACGACAACGTCGCCGCTGATCACAATGCGTTGCGCTGCATCGGGTTCGGTGCGCGCCGCGCGACGGCTGACGCTCTCTATACGCGCGACCAGCTCGGCGAACCTGGCAGGTTTGACCAGGTAGTCGTCGGCACCGAGTCGCAAACCCCGAACCACCGATCTCTCGTCGCCGCGCGCGGTGAGCACGATGACGGGTAGTGCGCTCACCTGACGCAGCTGCCGGAGCACCTCGAGTCCGTCCTGATCGGGTAGACCGAGGTCGAGCAGGACGAAGTCGAACTCGTTGTGGTGGAGCAGGAGATCGGCGCCGACGGAGTACCTGGTCGGTTCGTGCCCGAATCGGCGAAGCCCTGCGACGATCGCGCCTGCGACCCCGTCGTCGTCTTCCACCACCGCAATACGCACGACGCCCATTATCCGCGTCCCGGTGGGCCGAGACGCGGATAATGATGCTTGTCAGACGGATTCATCTCCGCCGCAGTTCTATCTCTGTGCAGTCGGGTTCTCCTCGATCGTCGCGCCGACGGCCTCCGGAGTGTGGTGCGGCGTCGTGCCGTCGGCCGCAGCCGGAAAGTCCACGGTCTGTGCGGTCGTGACGCTCGACGCCGGGACGTCGGCGATCCGTCGTGCCTCGGGGCTCGTGGGGTCGAGCGTCGAATCGCCACGCGTCTCCTTCATGAAGTAGGCGGCTATCCAGGTCAGCGCGGCACACGCGGAGACGTAGTAGAAGAAGACGCCTTCGTGACCGGCCTGCTTGAGGCCCAACGCGATCGGTTCTGCCGTTCCACCGAACACGGCGGTGACCAGCGCGTGCGGCAGGCCGACACCGAGCGCGCGCACCTTGGTCGGGAACAGTTCGGCTTTGACGATGGGGCTCAGTGCCGAGTAGGCGGTGACGATGGTCAGCCCGGCCATCATGAGGCAGAAGGCGACGACCGCGTTGGACACGTGACCGAGCGTCGTCATGATCGGCACGGTCAGCAGCGTGGCACCGGCACCGAAGAACAGCATCACCTTGCGACGGCCGATCCTGTCCGAGAGCGCGCCCGCCAGCGGCTGCATGCACATGTAGACGAACAACGCGCAGAAGCTGATCCAGGCGACGGTCTCCTTGTCCATGCCCGCGGTGTTGATCATGTATTTCTGCAGGTAGGTGGTGTAGGTGTAGTAGCAGACCGTGCCGCCGATAGCGAGCGCGAAGACCAACGCGAACGACTTGCGGTACTGCATCAGGGTGCGAAGTGTTCCCTCCTGCTTCTCCGCGGAGGAGCCGAGGGCCGCCACGCGCTGCTTCTCGGCGAGGTACTGCGGCGACTCGTCCATCCCGCGCCGGATGATCATGACCGTCACCGCCGCGACCGCGCCGATCACGAACGGCACGCGCCAGCCCCACGAATCCATCTGCGCGGGAGTGAGGACCTGCAGCAGGATCAACTGCACGCCGATCGCGCAGAGTTGTCCCAGCACGATCGAGACGTATTGGAAACTGGAGAAGAACCCGCGTCGCCCCGGCGTCGCGACCTCGGACAGATACGTCGCGCTCGAACCGAACTCGCCGCCGACCGACAGTCCCTGCAGGAGTCTGGCGAGCACGAGAATGATCGGGGCCACGATTCCGATGGCCGAGTAGCCGGGCGTGATCGCGATGAGCAGCGACCCGGCGGCCATCAGCAGCACCGACAACGTCAGCGCATTGCGCCTACCGTATCGGTCGGCGAATCGACCGAGGAGGTAACCGCCAAGGGGGCGCATCAGGAATCCGACGGCGAAGACCACTGCAGCCGAGAGCAATTGAGCCGTCTGGCTCTCGCTGGGGAAGAACACCGGGGCGAAGAACACGCTGAACGCGGCGTAGACGAACCAGTCGTACCACTCGATCAGGTTTCCGATACAGCCTCGGAAGACATTGGCGACGACGCGCCTGTTGGATGCGGTGGACTGCTGTGTCATCGCACGCTCCTTTGTGAGGTCGAACTTGATTACGTCCTCACTGTGTCAACGGTCACAGGCTGCAGCCAAGGAGTAGAGCCGTTTCCTAACAGTCCCTTTGGACAACGAGCCGAATGTCGCGTCGGATGTGCGGTTCCGTCACTATCCGACCAGCCGGGCCGAGGGCCATCGCCCCCCACTCACCGCAGAGGCTATGACCTCGCCGAGCAGGGCGACGACGACGTCGCACGCGGGCGATTGGGCAGGGTTGCGGGCGACGGCGGTGCCGATGGTCCGCGAGAGCGGGGCACCCACGAGCGGCGCACAGGTGACCGCCTCCCGAGCGTCGATCATCATCGCAGGCGGCAATACGGTCCACCCGTGACCGTCGGCGACGAGGCGGCGCTGGAGTGCTGCGTCGTTGGTCTCGACGGCGATGGAGATGTCGCTGCCCGCGGCTGCGGCGTCGACGATGCTGCGCAATCCGTGTGGCGGCGCGGGCAGGACGAGCGGATGTCGCAACACATCTTCAAGTGACACCGGATTGTCGACGTCCAGCCCGGCCGCGCGCGGTGCCACGACCCAGAGATCCTCGCGGAGGATCGGCCTGATTCTGAACGCCGACGTCGTCGGCTGCTCGAAGAGCAGTGCGACATCCACATCGCCGACGTCCAGCCACTGCGCGAGGTGTCCCGCGTATCCGACGTCGACCCGCAGCACGATCCCGGGGTGCCGCCGGGTCACCGCAGCGACGAGGTCGGCTGCGAGCAGGCCGACGGTCGACGGCAACAAGCCCACGCTGACCCTCCCGCGCACTCCCTTCTCCACACCGGACGACACCTCGGCCCGTGCACGATCGAGTTCCTCGAGCGCACGGCGCGCGCGGTCGAGCACCTGTTTACCGTTGCCGTTCACCGACATTCCAGATCGACTGCGCTCGAACAGTTCGACGCCGAGTTCCGACTCGAGCGCGTGGATCTGTTTCGTGACGGCCGGTTGCACGATATGCAGTGCCTTCGCCGCCGCGGTCACGCTCCCGGTGTCGGCGACAGCGATCAGCGCACGCAACTGTCGAAGCTCCATCTCGACCTCGCATTTCTCTCGTCCGGTGATTCCCGCGCGAGTGTCGCCCGCCCGGGACGCATTCCCGACGGGAATGCCGGACCATCACAGAATTCTATTACCACCCCAGCTCGATAACGCATGAGAATGGATGACATCCCGACGAAAGGCCAAACCGATGTCCAGTGCGCCAACGCAGAGCGCCCCCGCCGAGCTTGCAGGCCCCGGCTGGCAGCGCGACGTCTTCGACGTCCTCAAACAGGGCGGCGTCACACAGATCGCTTACGTCCCCGACGCAGGCCATTCGTATGCGATCCGCGCGGCGATCGCCGATCCCGACATCACCGACGTCGTGTTGACCACGGAGGAAGAGGGTGTGGGAGTCACCGCGGGTGCGTGGCTCGGCGGTGTCCGCGCGGCGATGCTCATGCAGAGCAGCGGCGTGGGCAACTGCGTCAACATGTTCTCGCTCCTCGAGATGTGCCGATTCCCCTTCCTGACGCTGGTCACGATGCGCGGCGAGTACGCCGAGTTCAATCCCTGGCAGATCCCGATGGGTTCGACCACCCAGCGCGCACTCGAACTCGGCGGCATCACCGTTCTGCGGGCAGACAAGCCCGACGAGGTCCGCGAGGTCACCCAGGCCGCCCTCGACTCGACCTTCCTCGCAGGAGAACGCACCGCGGTGCTACTCGGCCAGAGCCTCATCGGCCGCAAGAAATGGGAGCGCAACTGACATGACCACGACAACCGCACACCCCGGCGCCTCCCCCGGCGTCTCGGACGCGACGGCAACACCCGACGACGCCGCGACCGCAGCCACACCGATGGATCGCCGCCTGTTCGTGTCGGCCTTGCTGGATCAGGTTCCCGACGCCCTCGTCGTCACCGGGCTCGGCTCGGCGTCGTACGACGTCTTCGCCCACGGCGAGCGCGAGCAGAACTTCTACCTGTGGGGCGCCATGGGCGGGTCGGTCCCGGTGGGACTCGGACTCGCACTGGCGCAGCCCGAGCGTTCCGTCCTAGTCGTGACCGGCGACGGTGAGATGCTCATGGGGATCGGCTCGCTCGGCTCGGCGGCCGTGCGGGCCCCCGAGAACCTCACGGTGCTGGTTCTCGACAACGGCCACTTCGGTGAAACCGGTATGCAGCGCAGTCATTCCGGGCTCGGCGCCCGACTCGTCGACGTTGCGCGGGGCTTCGGAATCGCCGACTGCCGAGAGGTCCACTCCGTCGATGAGGTGACCGACATCGCGTCGATCATCAACGCGCGCAACGGGCTGTCGTTCGTGCAGGCGCACATCAACACCGACGAACCGCCCCGCCCTGCCGCCGCGCGACGGTGTCGCCGTGAAGAACAAGTTCCGCGCAGCGCTCGGGCTGGAGACTTTCTGATGACGGACAACACGATGCAGCCATATCAACTCCGGATCAACGGACGCTGGTGCGACAGCGACAGTGGTGAGTCGTTCGATTCCTTCGACCCGTTCACCGGCAAGCCCTGGGCACGGATCGCCCGCGGGAACGCGGCCGACGTCGATGATGCCGTCCGAGCCGCGCACACCGCACTCACCGACAGCGCGTGGGCGGAGATGACCGCCAGCGCCCGTGGGCACCTCCTCCACCGGC
>NZ_BAFB01000169.1 GCF_000248075.1 Gordonia otitidis NBRC 100426
TCGGTCACTCGATCGGGTTGCCGCTCCTGCTGATCGCGCGCGGGCGATGAGCGTCCTCGACTTCGCGCTCCTGCTCGTGGCCGGGTTCGGCGCCGGGCTGATCGGGTACGTAACAGGTCTGGCGTCGGTGGTCAGCTACCCAGCACTGTTGGCTGTCGGGCTGAGTCCGATCGCAGCGAACGTCACCAACACGGTGTCGCTCGTCGCGGTCGGGGCGGGGAGTCTCGGCCAGTCCGGCAAGGTGTTGCTCGCAGGCGATCGTCGCCCCCTGTACGCCGGTGTCGTCGCCTCGTTGATCGGCGGCACGATCGGCGCGGTGATCCTGTTGCTTTCACCACCCGAGAGTTTCAAGGTGATCGTGCCGTATCTGGTGGCTTTCGCCGCAGTCGCGCTCCTCGTGCAACCGCAGTTGCGACGCCTCGCCTCGCGCCACGCCGACCGCCCCTGGGTGTTCGTCGTCGGTCTCGGCGTCATCTCCATCTACGGCGGCTACTTCGGTGCTGGTGCCGGAATCGTGCTGCTCGCACTCACCCTGGTGGTCACGAGCGAACCACTCTGGCGTGCAACACTGTTGAAGTCGCTGTTTCTGGGGGTCGCGAATCTCGTCGCCGCCGTCGGGTTCATGATCTTCGGCCCGGTCAATTGGGTTGCGGCCCTTGCCATGGCGATCGGCTGTCTGATCGGCGGGTGGTGCGGTCCGCCCGTGGTGAAGCGACTGCCCGCCGGTCCGTTGCGCATCGCAGTCGGACTCGGGGGTCTCGGGCTCGCCGCCTGGCTGGCCGTGAGTTAGTTTGCAGAGCAAGCGGTCTCGAGCGGTGCCGCACGACATCGGTGTTTTCCTCACGCTGACGTAAAGGATGGTTCTCGGGTCGGCAGGCGGCTAGACATAGCCGGTGACTTTGTTCGTCGACATATCTCCCGAGGAGCGCCAGGGCGGCCAACCCGGCGTCGAGAAGACCTCGACCGGCAGCCGACTTCGTTCTCTCGCACTCAACGTCGGTCTCCCGGTGCTCTCGGTCGTCCTGTTTCTCGCGGTCTATCAGGCTGTAGCCCTCAGCGGTGTCTGGAGCGAGACATTCGTGCCGCGGCTCGGTTCCGTATGGCACGCGTTCGTCGAGATGTCGACGACGCACAACGGCGTCGTCGGGTACGCCGGCTACTACTGGTGGGAACACCTGTACATGACGCTTCGACGTGTGTTCGTCGGCGTCGTGATCGGAGTGGTGGCCGGTGTGATCCTCGGTCTGATCATGGGATCGATCCCGTGGGTCAGAAGGCTTCTCGAACCCTGGCTCACATTCCTGCGTGCCCTGCCTCCGCTGGCGTACTTCTTCCTGCTGGTCATCTGGCTGGGAATCGACGAGGCACCCAAGATCACACTCCTGGCCCTCGCAGCGCTACCGCCGGCGGCCGTGGCGACGACGACGGCCGTAAGCGCCACCCCGATCGCGCTGATCGAGGCGGCGCGCGCACTCGGCGCGAGTCGACGCGACGTCGTCACCGACGTCGTGATCCCGGCCGCGCTGCCCGAGACGTTCACCGGCATCCGACTGTCCGTCGGTATCGCCTACTCGTCGGTGGTCGCGGCAGAGCTCTTCAACGGAATCCCCGGCATCGGTGGCGTGGTCAAGGATGCCAGCAACTACAACAACACTCCCGTCGTGCTCATCGGGATCGTCCTCATCGGACTCTCCGGGCTGATCATCGACGGCATACTCCGATTCATCGAGCACCGAGTGGTGCCGTGGCGTGGAAAGGCCTGAACGACAATGACATTCCTGACAACGAGCGCGTCTCGTCGACCGCGGCTGCGCTCGCTCGCGGTGACCGTCGGCGCTCTCGCCGCAGCCGCGACCATGGTGCTCAGCGGCTGCTCGGTGGACAGATCCGGCGGTGACAGCGACAAGCCGACGATTCGCCTTGCCTACCAGTCATTCCCGAGCGGCGACCTGATAGTCAAGAACAATCGCTGGTTGGAAGACGCGTTGCCGAACTACAACGTCAAGTGGACCAAGTTCGACTCGGGCGCCGACATCAACACGGCGTTCGTCGCCAAACAGATCGACTTCGGCGCCATCGGGTCGAGCCCGGTGGCACGCGGGCTCTCTGCGCCGTTGAACATCGGCTATCAGGTGGCCTTCATTCTCGACGTGGCGGGCGACAACGAAGCACTGGTGGCGCGCAACGGAACCAACATCAACTCCGTCGCCGACCTCAAGGGCAAGCGCGTGGCAACGGCATTCGCGTCGACCTCGCACTACAGCCTGCTCGCCGCGCTCGACCACGCAGGCGTGAACCCGAAGGACGTCGACCTCATCGACCTGCAACCGCAGGCCTCGCTGGCCGCGTGGCAACGCGGAGACGTCGACGCCGTCTACACCTGGCTGCCGACGCTCGACGAGCTGCGCAAGACCGGCAAGACCATCGTGACCAGCCGCGAGGTTGCCGCGTGGGGTAAGCCGACGCTCGACCTCGGTGTCGTCTCGTCCGATTTCGCCTCGCAGCATCCCGACGTGGTCGACACCTGGCGCAAGGTCGAGGCCCGGGCACTCGAGCAGATCCACGACGATCCGCAGGCTGCCGCCAAGGCTGTTGCCGCACAGCTGAACACGACAGCTGAAGACGCTGCCAACCAACTCAAGCAGGGCATCTACCTGACGCTCGACGAGCTGACCTCTCCGCAGTGGCTCGGCACCGACGGCAAGCCCGGCAACGTCGCCGACAATCTGCACAGCGCGGCAGAATTCCTCGCGGAGCAGCAGCAGATCCCGTCGGCGCCCGCGCTGTCGACGTTCCAGAACGCCATCTACACCAAGGGGTTGCCCGGTGTCCTCACCGCGACGCAGTGACACGAAGGTCGACGCCGCGCAGGGAACGGGCGGTATCAGCCTGCGTGGGGTGACCCAGCGGTACGGCAAGGGCGCCGAGGCCGTGACCGCGGTCGGTCCGGTCGATCTCGAGGTGGACCCGGGGGAGGTGCTCGTTCTTGTGGGACCGTCGGGGTGCGGCAAGTCCACTCTGCTGCGACTCATCGCGGGTTTCGAGCAGCCGACGTCGGGCAGCGTGACGGTGTCCGGCCGAACTCCGGTCCCCGGTACGTCGTCGGGGGTTGTGTTCCAGCAGCCGCGGCTGTTCCCGTGGCGCAGCGTCGGCGGCAACGTCGACCTCGCTCTGAAGTACGCCGGGGTGCCGCGCGCCGACCGTCCTTCCCGCCGCGACGAGTTGCTCGCGCGAGTAGGCCTGTCCGACACCGCGAATCGCAAGATCTGGGAGATCTCCGGCGGTCAGCAGCAACGCGTCGCAATCGCGCGCGCGTTGGCGGGCGACACATCGCTGTTGTTGCTCGACGAACCGTTCGCGGCGCTCGACGCACTGACCCGGGAGACGCTGCAGGAGGATCTGCGCACAGTGAGCGCCGAGCTGCGTCGAACGAATGTCTTCGTGACCCACAGTGCCGAGGAAGCCGCGTTCCTCGGGTCGAGGATCGTCGTGCTGACGAGCCGACCCGGACGGGTCGCACTCGACATCTCGTCGCCGATCCCACGGACCGGACTCGGCGCCGACGACATCCGAGACTCCGCTGAGTACACGGTGTTGCGCACCGAGATCGCGGCTGCGGTCAAGAGTGCGGCACGCAGCGAAACGGTCACAAGGGACTGAGCATCGGGGGTTATGCTCGCGCTGCGGCTAACCCTGTGCGGTCCGCGCGTCGATGGGTAGACAAAGGGTGTGACCGCACAATCCCACCGCTTCGCACTCACCGGTACGCCTCGCGCTGCCGATCGGTGTCGTCTGTGGGATTCTGTAGCCGACAGCCGGTCGGCGCGGACCACGGCCTCACACCAGCAGCAAGGTTACGCGCGAATGATCCACCGGATGACCTGGTCAGAGGGCAGCCACCACGGCTCCCCGCCGCCTTCTCTCGGACTCGACACCACACACGACTCCCCGAGAAGGAACACCCATGACCATTTCACTCCCTGATTCCCCACGCACGCCGGCCGACTCCGGGTTCGGCGATGTTGCCCCGGTCTCGTCCGGTGTCGAGTTCGACATCGACGAGTTCGGCCCTCGATTCGGTGCCGAGATCCGCGGCGTCGACGTCGCCTCAGCCTCGGACGACGAGATCCGCGCAATTCGCTCGGCGCTGATCGATTACAAGGTGATCGTGCTCCGCGATCAGCACCTCGACGACGCGTCGCACGTCGAGTTCGGGCGCCGCATCGGCGATCTCACCGCGGGACACCCCGTGTGGAACAGTGGCGACGTCCCTGCCGAGGTGTATTCGCTCGACAGCACCGACAACGGGTTCGCCGACGTCTGGCACACCGACGTGACGTTCATGCCGCGACCGCCGATGGGATCGATCCTGCGTCCGGTCGTGTTGCCGCGCAACGGAGGCGACACCAACTGGGCCGATGCCGAGCTGGCCTACGAGTCGCTGTCGAAGCCGGTGCAACGACTCGTCGACGATCTCACCGCGAGTCACGACGGTAATCGCGAGTTCGGCTACTACCTCCAGCAGCGTCGCGGTGGCCGCGGAAACGTGTGGGACGGTAAAGAAGTCACCGAACTCGTTCCGGTGTCGCACCCCGTCGTGCGGGTCCACCCGGAGACGGGCCGAAAGTCGCTGTTCGTCAACCCGGGCTTCACATCCCACATCGAGGGCGTGTCGGACGCCGAGAGCCGGGGCATCCTCGACCTCCTCTACGCGCATCTGACGAAGCCGGAACACATTGTGCGACACCGCTGGCGTCTCGGCGACCTGGTGCTGTGGGACAACCGCAACACCCTGCACTACGCCAACCGCGACTACGGCGACACTCGCAGAGTGATGCACCGCATCACTCTGCGAGGTGACGCGCCGGTGGGGCCGTCGAGGTAACCCGGTGACGTCCTTGTGGTGACGCGGTCCGCCCGGCGTGGGACGCTGACATCGCACGGGTACCGGGTCGCATCGGTCATCCCGTAAACACGCGGGTGCGGTGCGCGCTGGTCGGAGTACCGTGGAGAAGGTGCCAGAGGAGAACTTCACCGCGTCCAACTCCCAAACCACCGAAAGCCGCCCACCCTCACCGCGGACCGTCGGCGAGTTGCGCGCGAGTGGCCACGTTCAGCGCAGCGTGCGTGACGAGATCCGCAACAACCTGCTGACAGCTCTTCGCGAGGGCGATGATCCGTGGCCGGGCATCGTCGGGTTCGAGGCAACGGTCATCCCGCAACTCGAGCGTGCGCTGATCGCGGGTCACGACGTCGTCATGCTGGGCGAACGCGGTCAGGGCAAGACGCGCATCCTGCGCACCCTGGTCGGATTGCTCGACGAGTGGACACCGGTCATCGCAGGCTCCGAGCTGGGTGAGCACCCATACGAGCCGATCACCCCGGCCTCGGTTCGACGCGCTGCCGCACTGCTCGACGACCTACCGATCGAGTGGCGCCACCGCAGTCAGCGATACAGCGAGAAACTGGCGACACCCGACACGTCCGTGGCCGATCTGGTGGGCGACATCGATCCGATGAAGGTCGCCGAGGGGCGCAGCCTCGGCGACCCGGAGACGATCCACTTCGGACTGATCCCGCGTGCGCACCGCGGCATCGTCGCCATCAACGAGCTACCTGACCTCGCAGAACGTATCCAGGTGGCGATGCTCAACGTGATGGAGGAGCGCGACATCCAGGTGCGTGGCTACACATTGCGGCTCCCGCTCGACGTGCTCGTCATGGCCAGCGCGAACCCTGAGGACTACACCAACCGCGGCCGCATCATCACCCCACTCAAGGATCGCTTCGGCGCGGAGATCCGCACGCACTATCCACTCGAACTCGACGACGAGATCTCGGTCATCGAGCAGGAGGCCGATCTCACCGCAACGGTTCCGACGTTCATCACCGAAATCCTCGCCCGCTTCACTCGCTATGCGCGCGACCATCCGTCGATCGACCAGCGCTCGGGTGTGTCCGCGCGGTTCTCGATCGCCGCCGCCGAGACCGTTGCGGCTGCTGCACTGCACCGAGCCACCGTGACCGGTGAGGACGTCGCGGTCGCGCGCGTCGTCGACCTCGAATCGGTGATCGAGGTGCTGCGGGGCAAGATCGAATTCGAGTCGGGTGAGGAGGGTCGCGAACTCGAGATCCTCGAGCATCTGCTGCGCAAATCGATCGCCGACACCGTGCGTGCGCATCTCGGCGGCATCGACATGGCCCCGCTCGTCGATGCGTTGGAGAGCGGCGAACCGGTCGTCACCGGAGACCGTGTGACCGCCGCCGACTTCCTCGCCTCGATCCCGTCGCCGGAGACCACCGCGGGAGTCGTCGACGGTATCGCCGAACGTCTCGACGCCGAGGCCGACGGTGAGCGTGCGAGCGCACTCGAACTGGCCCTGGAGGGGCTCTTCCTGGCCCGTCGTATCGGCAAGGAAGCCGACGACGAGGGCCAGACCATCTACGGCTGATTCGACGCCGTACCGACCTCGGGCTGGACGCATACACATGGCTCAGAAGAACTTTCACCGTTCGCGATATCAGCGGTACACGGGCGGACCCGATCCGCTCGCGCCGCCCGTCGACCTTCGCGAGGCACTCGAGGAGATCGGCGACGACGTCATGGCCGGCGCGTCGCCGCAGCGGGCGCTGCGCGAGTTCCTACGGCGCGGAACGTCGGACATGCGTGGGCTGGACAAACTTCGCGAACAGGTCAACCGGCGACGCCAGGAACTGTTGAAGCAGCGCAACCTCGACGGCACCTTCAACGAGATCCGCGACCTTCTCGACCGCGCGGTACTCGAGGAGCGTAAGCAACTCGCCCGTGACCTCGACGACGACGCGCGCTTCGCGGAGATGCAGATAGGAAGTCTCCCGCCGTCGACCGCGCAGGCCGTCGAGGAACTGTCTGAGTACAACTGGCGGAGCCCGCAGGCCCGCGAGGATTTCGAGAAGATCAAGGACCTGCTCGGTCGGGAACTGCTCGATCAGCGGTTCGCCGGCATGAAAGAGGCGCTCGAGGGCGCGACCGAGCAGGATCGGGAGCGAATCTCGGAGATGCTGTCCGACCTCAACGCGCTGCTCGACGCCCATAACCGCGGCGAGGACACCGGCGAGCAGTTCGACGAGTTCATGTCCAAGCACGGCGAGTACTTTCCCGAGAATCCCCGTAACACAGAGGAACTCATCGACTCGCTTGCGCAGCGAGCCGCCGCGGCGCAACAGTTCTACAACTCGCTCACACCCGAGCAGCGAGCCGAACTCGATCAACTGGCGCAGCAGGCCTTCGGGTCACCGGACCTGATGAACCAACTCGCACAGATGGATTCGGCGTTGCGAGAGGCACGACCGGGTCTCGACTGGGACAACGCCGAATCGTTCTCGGGCAACCAACAGATGGGTCTCGGTCAAGGTGCGGCAGCGCTGCGCGACATCTCTGAACTCGATGCCCTCTCCGAGCAACTCTCGCAGCAGTACGCGGGTGCGCGGATGGACGACATCGATGTCGATGCCCTCGCACGCCAGTTGGGCGAAGAAGCGGCCGTCGACGCGAGGACACTCGCCGAACTCGAGAAAGCACTGAACGAACAGGGGTTCTTCGATCGCACGTCCGACGGGACACTGCGCTTGAGTCCGAAGGCGATGCGACAGCTGGGACAGACCATCTTCCGCGACATCGCCGATCAGATGTCGGGGCGCCGGGGTGACCGCCAGACCAGGAAGTCGGGGCTGCTCGGCGAGCCCACCGGTGCGACCCGCGAATGGCAGTTCGGCGACACCGACCCGTGGGATGTCACGCGCACGGTCTCGAATGCCGTGCTGCGCACAATCTCCGAGAGCCCCGACCCCACGCATGCGCCCTCGACTATGGCGCGCGACGGTGTGCACATCTCCGTGCGCGACGTCGAGGTCGCCGACACCGAGGCACGTACGCAGGCCGCGGTGGTCCTGCTGGTCGATACGTCGTTCTCGATGGAGATGGAGGGTCGCTGGACGCCGATGAAGCGCACTGCGATCGCTCTGAATCACCTGATCTCCACCAGGTTTCGCAGCGACGAGCTCGAGGTGATCGCATTCGGCCGTTATGCGCGCAGTATCGACATCGCCGAACTCACCGGGCTGCAACCGCGGATGGAGCAGGGCACCAACCTGCATCATGCGCTGCTGCTCGCGCAACGGCATCTGCGGAGGTTCCCCAATGCACAGCCCGTCGTGTTGGTCGTCACCGACGGTGAACCGACTGCACACCTCGATCCGAGCGGGGAGCCGTTCTTCTTCTACCCGCCGCACCCGCAGACGATTGCGCTCACGGTTCGCGAACTCGACCACGTGTCGCGGATGGGAGCTCAGGTGACCTTCTTCCGCCTGGGCGAGGACCCTGGACTCGCACACTTCATGGACCAGATCGCCCGCCGTATTGGCGGGCGGGTGGTTGCGCCCGACGTCGACGGTCTCGGTGCCGCGGTCGTCGGAGACTATCTGCGGTCACGACGTCCGCGCCGCGGGTGAACACGGGCCGCGCTGGTCGTCGTATGTACCGGTGAACAGGTGACGGCCGGGAGCCGTCCGATCGGGGCACACGGTTCGATACACCTGCCCCGCGGGCCGAAATCAGGGCGCGACTCAGGGTATTTCAGGGTGTCGCGCGACGGCGACGGTCACTAGCCTCGACAACATGAGCGTTCCCGCGCAGCCACAGCCCGAACCCGTCGAGCAAGGTCCTGTCGGGCCGGAACCCGCCGAGCCAGGGCCCGTCGAGATGGAACTCGTCGAGTCGGATTCCGTCGACTCCGGGCCGGCCGCGTCGAAGTCGGCCGCTGCCGGTTCGCCCGCGCCCGATCACCGGCTCAGGGCTGCAGACGCCGACCGCGAACTCGTGCATCAGATCCTGTCGGCGGCGATGTCGAGCGGTGCGCTCACTCCGAGCGAGTACGAGGAGCGTGCGCTGAAGGCTTCCACGGCGAAGACGTTCGGTGATCTCGACGCGCTGACCGACGACCTGCCCGTCGCCCAGCTCGGTGTGCCGCTACCGCAGCCGGGAGATCCGTATCCCACAGGCGTGACGCGTCCTGGCACGGGGTCGGGACGCACGCCGGTGCGCCACCGCCTCGCAATCATGTCCGGTTCCGAGTTGAAAGGCCCTGCAGCCGTTGCCGATCAACTCGAGGCGACAGCGATCATGGGCGGGGTCGAGATCGATCTGCGCGAGGTCGAGTTCACCGAGCCGCAGCTGACCGTCCAATGCGTGGTGATCATGGGCGGCGTGGACGTCGTCGTTCCCCCGGACGTCACGGTCGAGGTCGGTGGATTCGCGATCATGGGAGGTTTCGAGAGCAGGATCGACGGGCCCGGGCGTCCCGGCGCGCCGACGGTGCACGTGACCGGATTCGCGTTGATGGGCGGCGTCACCGTCAAGCGCAAAGAACGGCGGTAAGACCCTCTCGGTCGAGTTGTGTGGGATCGGGAGGTACAGAAATGCCCCCGAGGATCCCACACAACTCGACCGATCAGGCCAGCAACCAGGCGATCACCACGATGACGGGGATCGACACGATCGTGGTGAGCAGTGCGGTGTCTCGCGCGAGGACCTGACCCCGTCGGTATCTCGTCGCGTAGACCAAGACGTTCTGCGCGGTCGGGAGCGCCGCGATGACGACCTGGGCGAACAACTTGTGTCCCGACTCCCCGAAACCCCACCGGGCGATCACGTACACCAGCGCGGGCATGAACAGCATCTTGAGCACGGTGGCGAGCGCGACCTCGCGCCGGGGACTCTGGCCCTTCTTGAACAGCGGGACGCCGGTCAACGACATGCCGAACGCCAGCAGCGCCGCGGGCACCGACGCGCTGCCGAGCATCTTCATCGGCTCGAGAACCGCCGTCGGCGGGTGCCACCCGATCACTGAGACGACCACTCCGATCAACCCGCCGATGACGATCGGGTTGGTCAGCGGGAGCCGCACGGTGTCGCGCAGCGCCGAGCGCCCCGAGTTCCGGTCCAGGGCAGTCACGTCCAGCACACCCAGTGCCAGTGGCGAATAGATGAGGATCTGGAACAAGAGCAGCGGAGCGATGAACGACGCGTCGTCGAGCACGAAGATCGCAATCGGAAGGCCGAGGTTGACACTGTTGACGTACGACGACGACAACGCTCCGACGACCAGTTCAGGGATCTCCCGCCGGCGCAACACCCATCGCGCCACGACGATGTAGAGCGTTCCGGTGGCGAACGCCGACACTGCCGCGATGACGAGTGTCGAGGAGAAGATCACCGACAGGTCGGAGGTCACCAGCGACGTGAACAGCAGTGCGGGCGTGCACACGAAGAACACCAGGCGCGAGAGGACGTCGTGGGCGTGTTCGCCGAGGACCTGCGTCCGTCCCAGCACGAATCCGACGCCGACCAGGATGAAGATGACCGTGAAACCGGAGACGACGCCTGACACCCGGTTGAGTGTATGCAGGCCGCCTTGCGCGTCCTTCACTAAACTGGCCCCCAGGATCCGGTCGTCTCACCCGCACGCCGGGACGTCCCGATCCGTGACAACCTGGTCGGTGCGGCGATGATGCCGACGGCGAATCGCAGAAAGGTGAAGGCAGATGTCCACTCCACACGGAGGCTCGAACACACCCGATCCAGAACGCTCGGACGCATCCCCGACCGGCCCCGACGCATCCCCGACCGGCCACGACGCAGCGTCGTCCGGCCCCGATACGTCCGGCTCCAGCGACCCGGCCGGGCAGGCTCCGCACCATGGTTCGACGCCGGACTATGGCTCTGCCGGGCAGGCTCCCCAGTACGGTTCGGCACCCGACTACGGCTCTGCCGGGCAGGCACCCCAGTACGGGTCGACACCCGACTACGGCTCCGCCGGGCAAGCTCCCCAATACGGGTCGACACCCGACTACGGCACTCCGCACGGGTCCGGGCAGACATCCGGTGAACCTGCACCCGGCCAGTCTCCCTACGAACAGCCTTCGTACGACCAGCCCACGTATGGGCAGCCGCCGACCGCGCAGCCGGGATATGGGCAGCCGGGATATGGGCAGCCGCCGTACGAGCAAACCGCGTACGGTCAGCCCGGTTACGGGCAACCCGAGTATGGCCAGCCCGGCTACGGGCAACCCGAGTATGGCCAGCCCGCATACGGCCAGCCTGCATACGGTCAGCCCGAGTACGGTCAGCCCGGTTACGGTGGCTACCCCGTCGCGAAGTCGACGAACGGGCTCGCGATCGCATCGTTGGTGTCGTCGATCGTCGGCCTGTTCTGCTGCGGGATTCTGTCGGTGGTCGGGCTGGTGCTCGGCATCGTGGCGAAGAAGCAGATCAGAGAGTCCAACGGAACCCAGTCCGGTGACGGCATGGCCACTGCCGGGATCATCATCGGTGGGATCTTTCTCGTGATCTGGGCGATCTACTGGATCCTCGTCGCGGCGGGCGTGGTGCACATGAACTTCAACGACGGTTCCACGATCTGAGCTGCCCTCGGCAGTCGACGCCGGACCAGATTGGCGTCGTTTTGGAGGTTGACGGCACGACCGGTAGTCTAGAGAGGTTGCGTGCCGCGCCCGAGGGCTGCGTGGGACGCCCATGCCGGTCGACACCTCACCCGTGACGACCCGAGGACATCAGTCCGTGAGGACACGAAGCACCGTCCTTGAGGATGTGGAGACACAGGCCGCAAGGACTCAGTAGAGAAGGGCACAACCATGGCTGTACCGAAGCGCCGGATGTCGCGGGCCAATTCCCGCAGCCGTCGTTCGCAGTGGAAAGCGGACAACCCCGCGCTGCAGGAGGTCAAGGTGAACGGTGTCGCTCAGCGCATTCCGCGTCGGCTGGTCAAGGCTGCGCGCGCTGGCATCATCGATCTCGACCGCCGCTGATCGCGACATAACCTCAGCGTTTTAGACGCACAGAACTGCCGCAACGTCCTCGACGTTGCGGCAGTTCTGCTGTTCTGTGAATGCAATACGGTGAGAGCGGGGTGCAATGCTGCTGCAGATCCTGAACGTCCTGGGGATCGGGGTGTTTGCTGCCTCGGGAGCGCTCGTCGGTATCCGCAGAGACTTCGACATCTGGGGAATCGCGACCGTTGCGGTACTCACCGGCGTGGGCGGTGGCATTCTGCGTGACGTGCTGCTCGGCATCACGCCACCTTCGGCGCTCGACAACTGGGTGCCGGTCACGGTTGCCCTGATCTCAGCGCTGGTGACCGTGGTCTTCCATCCGTCGTTCGCGCTGCTGCGTCGGACCATCGTCTTCCTCGACGCGATCGGCATGGGACTGTTCGCGGCGACAGGTGCCAGCATCGCCATCGACCATCACACCCGTGCGTTTGCCGCAACGTTGATCGGCATGCTCGCGGCGATCGGAGGTGGCGTGCTCCGTGACGTACTCGCCAACGAGGTGCCGTTGCTCCTTCAGCCGGCCGACCTCTACGCGGTCCCTGCTCTGGTCGCCGCGGCCGTGGTGGCCGTCGGCAGAACCTACACCGACCTTCCGTCCCAGGTCTGGGTGATCACCGGGCTGATCGTCGGAGCGTTGCTGCGGCTGGTGTCGCTCGTGCTGGGGTGGCGCCTCCCCATGGCGCCACGAGGTGTCGGTTACCGGTGGCGTCGCGGGGAGTGACGGTCGACGCTCACGCCCATGGGCGCTTGCCGTCGACGCGCGCCACTACTGGGCGATGACCTTGTTCACCAGGCGGTTGAGCGAGTTCGGGATGAACTTCGCCGCGTTGCCCAGGAACAGTGTCTGTGTGCCGACCGAATAGCTCGTGCGGTGCAGTCGGAGGTCGTTCTTGGTGGGATGTACCGACTCCCAGACCTTGTCGGCAACCTGCTCCGGGGTGATGCGGACCCCGAGTGTCTTCGTCGACTTCGCATCGTTCGCCGCAAGTGCGGTCTTCGCCCACAGCGGCCAGATGCTGACCACGCGGATATCGTCGGGTTCCCACTCCAGTTCGAGTGCCTCGGTCAGTCCCGCCACATAGAACTTGCTCGCGCTGTAGGTCGCGATCCCCGGCTGGCCGTAGATCGCCGACGCCGACGCGATGTTGACGAGGTGCGAACCCGGCGTTTTCTTGAGGTATTTGTGCGCCGCCTGCGCGCCGAGCGTCACTCCGAGGGCATCGATGTCGATCTGGCGGCGCACGGCGTCGGGCGAGATGTCGGCGAGATTGCCCTCGGTGAGGACACCCGCGTTGTTGTCGAGCACATCGAGGGTGCCCCCGGTGTGCGAGGTGAAGTCGGCGAGGGCGTCCTCCCACTCTTTCGGGTCGCGGACGTCGATCTTGCCGGTGATGAAAGCGGGGTGGTTCGCCTTCACCTTGTCGAGGGCATCGTTGTCGACGTCGTACACGCCGACGGTCCAGCCTTCACGGGCGAAACGCTCCGCTGTCGCCAGTCCGATCCCGGCTGCACCGCCGGTGATGAAGATCGATGCCATCTGATGCCCTAACCCTTCTGACCTGCTCCGATACCGTCGCGTCCGAACCTTACTCGCCAGTATATGTGTCCGAGTTGTTTACTACGTCACACCACGGTGCTATCTTGACAACAAGCGTTGATATGACATCGAATGTTGTCACTGAACTTCAATGTTGTCACTGGAATTCCAGGTCGCCAAATCCCGCCGAAGCGGAGATGGGAGTCGAGCACCATGACTGCAGCAGTGGACCGTACCGATCCGACCACCGACGTCGCCGACAATGTCGTCAGCATCCGCGACGAGGGCGCCGACGCCGTGTCCGAGCGTCTCCTCGCTTCCGCGGCGCGTCTCTCCCGCAATGCGATGACCGAGATCGACTGGGACCTCCCGATGGATCCGGACAAGTACGGCTGCAGTCCCGAGTGGTCGTCGCTCTACGGCACCGACTACTGGAACGAGATGACCGAAGAGCAGCGCATCTCGGTGACCCGTCACGAGTTCGCGTCGATCATGAACATCGGCATCTGGTTCGAGATGATCCTGCAGGAGATGGTGGTCCGCGATCAGTACCTCGGCGCCTACCACAGCCCTGAGTTCCAGTTCGCGCTGACCGAGATCGCCGACGAGTGCAGGCACTCGATCATGTTCGCCAAGGCGTCGGAGAAGATGGTCGGGACCTCGTACAAGCCGACCAGGTTCGTCGGCAAGCTGGGGAAGCTCTTCAAGGCGACTGCCAAGAACGAAGTCGCCTACGCGGGAATCCTTGTCGCCGAAGAAGTTCTCGATGTCTTCCAGCGCGGATGCATGCGCGACGATCGTGTGCTGCCGTTCATCCGCACCGTCAACGAGATCCATGTGCTCGAGGAGTCACGCCACATGAAGTTCGCGCGTGAAGAGGTGCGCGAATCCATGAAGGGGATCGGCTGGTTCCGTCGTCAGTTCAGTGCGCTCTACGTGGCACTCGGCGGCTACTTCATCGTGTCGAGCCTCGTTCAGCGTCAGGCATTCGTCGACGCTGGGCTCGACGCCGATCGCGCGATGGCGGAGATGAACTCGAACTCCCACTTCCACGCAATGATCCGCAGCAGCTGCGCGCATCTGATGGAGTTCCTCGACGAGGTCGGTCTGCTCACCAAGCCCGCCATGCACTACTACCGGAAAGTGCACATGCTCTGATGTTCGTCATCACCCAATCCTGCTGCAGCGACGCAGCATGTGTGTCCGTGTGCCCGGTCAACTGCATCCATCCGACACCGGAGGAGCGCGGTTTCGGGACCTCCGACATCCTGCACATCGATCCGGAGGCCTGCATCGACTGCGGTGCATGCGCTGACGCCTGCCCCGTCGACGCGATCTTCCCGGCCGAGAACCTGGGAACCAGGGACAAGGTCTTCATCGAGATCAACGCCGACTACTACAAGAACAACCCGGACGTGAAGTCGGGCTGGTCGGACGTGGTCTATCCGGAGATCCCCAAACTGCCTGCGGGACTTCGCGTTGCGCTCGTCGGTACCGGGCCCTCGGGTGGCTATGCATTACGTACCCTGCTCGACCGCACCGAGGCGTCGGTCACCGTGATCGACAAACTGCCCACTCCTGGCGGTCTGGTGCGTGCGGGCGTCGCCCCCGATCATCCGGGCACCAAGGGTGTGCTGCGCGGCTTCGATCTGCTCTACCGTGATCCGCGTGTCACGATGGCCACCAATGTCGAGGTCGGTGAGTCAGAGGGGCAGATCACGCCCGCCGAGCTAGCCGAGCACTTCGACGCGGTGTTCTACGCAGTGGGTGCGAGTGAGTCACGGCGCCTTGGCATTCCAGGTGAGGACCTACCCGGCTCGACGTCGGCGACCGAGCTCGTCGCGTGGTACAACGCGGTTCCCGGTGCCGACGCGGCTCCGCCGCTCCGCCGCTCGAGCGACGCCGATCCCGCGAGCGGACGGGCCGTGATCGTCGGTACGGGAAACGTCGCACTCGACGTCGCACGGATCCTCGTGTCGCCGCCAGAACTGTTGGCCACCACAGACATCGCCGCCCGTGCGCTGGAGATCCTGCGCGAGCAGAACGTCCACGAGGTGGTGTTGCTCGGACGGCGCGACCAGGCACATGCCGCATACACGTCGGCCGAATACCGTGCGTTGTCGACGATCCCCGGCGTCGAGGTGGTCGTGGTCGACGATGCCGATGGTGCGGGACTGCCTGACCTGACCGGACCGGCCGACCACGAGAATCGCCGAATCGTGTTCCTGTTCCACAGCACTCCCGACAGCATCGTCGGTGAGGACCGCGTCGAAGGGGTCACCGTCACCACCGGCGGGAAGACACACCGGATCGACGCGGATCTCGCGGTGCGAAGCATCGGATACCGCTCGGTACCCATCCCTGGGCTTCCCTTCGACGATGCGCATGGAGTGTTCCCGAATGTCGACGGCCGCATGGTCGACGACGCCGGGCAGATCATGCCCGGCTCGTATGTGGTGGGGTGGGCCAAGCGGGGCCCGAGCGGCGGAATCGGCGCGAACAAGAAGTGCGCGCAGCTGACGGTCGAGGATTTCATTCGCGACGCCCTCGACGACAAGCTCGTCCGTTCCACCCGTGACCCCGGTGAGTTCAATTCCCTGCTGCGCAAGCGAACCCGTCACATCATCGGCTACCGCGGCATGCGAGCGATCGACCGGATCGAACGTCGACGCGGTTCCGAGCAGGGGCGTCCGCGCGTCAAGTTCACGCGCGTGGGCGACATGGTCGGCGCTGCCGGCTGGCGCAAACGGTAAACGACGGTATCCGGGCCCGGCGCGAACGCAGGAGAACCACCCGCGTTCGCGCCGGGCGCGGTGCTGACCATGGTCAGTCGGCCTGTTTCGCGGCGTCGAGTTGCTTTGTCTCGGATTCGACGGTGTGCAGACCGAGTCCCTCTTCTTCGGGGAGCAGTTCGCGCTCGCCGGTCATCGGATTGGTCTCCTCGAGTGGTGGCACAGGCTGACCGTCGAGGACGAGTTTCATTCTCTCCTTGTCGAGTTCACCCTCCCAAGCGGCAACGACGAACGTGGCCACGCAGTTTCCGATGAGGTTGACCGAGACGCGCATCGAGTCCATGATTCGGTCGGCGCCGAGCAGTAGGGCAACGGCCGCAACGGGAATCGAGCCGTGTCCGATCGCCGAGACCGTTGCCGACAACGCCAGGAACGACGAACCCGGCACTCCGGCCATGCCTTTCGACGTCAACATCAGGACGAGCATGGCGGTCAACTGTTCTCCGAGACTCAGGTGCACGCCCATCGCCTGCGAGAGGAACAGCACGCAGATCGACAGGTAGAGCGTCGCGCCGTCGAGATTGAAGGAATAACCGGTCGGGACGACGAGGCCGGTGGTCGACCTCGAGCAGCCCGCGTAGGTCAGCTTGGTCATGATCCGGGGGAGCACCACCTCCGTCGAGGCGGTGCCGAGCGCCACGAACAGTTCGTCCTTGATGTAGACGATGAACTTCCACAGATTGACCCCGGCGAAGATCCGTACGATCCCCGCGAGCACCAGGATGAACAGCACCGCGGCGAGGTAGCAGCACGCGATGAGTTTGCCGTAGCTGCCCAGCGACGAAATGCCGTACTGGCCGATGATGTAGGCCATCGCGCCGAACGCACCGAGTGGGGCGAGCTTCATGATCCAGCCGATCATGGTGAAGAAGACGTGGCTCGACTGGTCGACGAACCCCAGCACGATGGGCGCTTTGCTGCCGATCTTGGCCAATGCGAGACCGAAGAGCACGGCGAAGAACAGTACCTGGAGCAACTCGTTCTCGGCGAACGCAGAGATTGCCGACGTCGGGATGATGTTC
Organism: Gordonia otitidis NBRC 100426; assembly: GCF_000248075.1. Taxonomy (GTDB): domain Bacteria; phylum Actinomycetota; class Actinomycetes; order Mycobacteriales; family Mycobacteriaceae; genus Gordonia; species Gordonia otitidis. Next base: position 17,241 of record NZ_BAFB01000169.1, read on the forward strand.
ATCAGGAACTCGACGGTGTGGGGGAGTTCGCCGTTGCTGGTCTTCTCCGCGACCGCCTCGGCACCCGTCGCGAGTGTCTGAGGGTTGATGTCGAAACCGGCGCCCGGCTTGACGAGGTTGCCGATCACCAGGCCGAAGATCAGCGCGAACGTCGTCACGGCCTCGAAGTAGATGAGTGCCTTGATCCCGATGCGGCCGACGGCCTTCATGTCGCCGACGTGCGCGATGCCCAGCACCACGGTGCAGAAGATGATGGGTGCGATCAGCATCTTGATGAGCTTGATGAAGCCGTCGGCTAGCGGTTTGAGGCCGGAGCCGAAGTCGGGCCACACAGCGCCGATCACGATGCCCGCAATGATGGCCACGATCAGCCACGTGAACATCGACTTGTACCAGGGTGTCTTGGTGCGCTCGGCGGGAGCGTCGGGGAGTGCTATGTCTGTCGTCACCGCGCAAGTGTCGGACAAGTCGGATTCGTCGTTGTGAGCCAACTGTTGCGCCTTGGTAAACGTTTGCGATCTGCATGCGCGAATTCAACGGACCCGCGTCACGATGTTGCGGGATTCCGCGCGTTGCTCAGCGGTCTCTCAGTCGAAGTGGATAAGACTGTCTACATGCGCATTCTTGTTGTCGACGACGACCGCGCGGTTCGCGAGTCGCTGCGCCGGTCGCTCACGTTCAACGGCTACACCGTCGACACCGCGGGTGACGGCATCGAAGCGCTGGAGAAGATCGTGGCCGAGCGCCCGGACGTCGCGATTCTCGATGTCATGATGCCTCGGCTCGACGGACTTGAGGTGTGCCGTCGACTGCGTTCCACCGGCGACGACCTGCCCATCCTGGTGCTCACCGCCCGGGACACCGTTTCCGAGAGGGTCTCGGGTCTCGACGCGGGCGCCGACGACTACCTGCCCAAGCCATTCGCACTCGAAGAACTGCTCGCACGCCTGCGTGCACTGCTACGGCGTGCCGCCCCCGAGGATGACGCCGATTCGGAGGCATTGACCTTCGCCGATCTGTCGCTCGATCCGGTGACCCGTGACGTCTCACGCGGCGAACGACAGATCAGCCTGACGCGGACCGAGTTCGCGCTCCTCGAGATGCTGATGGCGAACCCGCGTCGCGTGCTCTCCCGCAGTCGAATCCTCGAGGAGGTGTGGGGCTACGACTTCCCGACGTCGGGCAACGCGCTCGAGGTCTACGTCGGATATCTGCGGCGCAAGACCGAGGCCGACGGCGAATCGCGGTTGATCCACACCGTCCGGGGCGTCGGCTATGTGTTGCGAGAGACGCCGCCGTAGTGCCATCCGTGCTTCGTCTGCGCCTCGCCCGGCTCTGGCTGAGAGTGCGACCGAAGGGCGGGGCAGGCGAGATGCGCGACCCGATGCCCCTGACCAGGTTGGTCTCACTGCGTCTGCGCGTCACTCTGCTCTCGGCGACGGTCGTGTTGGTTTCCGTGGGTCTGATGGCGGGGGCAGCGTATTTCGTGGTGTACCGCGCCATGTACAACGAGGTCGACAATCAGCTCGAGAGCCGTGCCGACGGCATGACCGCGCTCGCGAAGATGGGCACGCTCAACGACCGTCCCGAGGCGTTGGTCGCGGGAACGGTCTTCTCGACCAACATCTCTCTCGCCCTGGTGAAGCCGAGCGGACAGACGTATCTCGTGGGATCGGTGCCCTTCGAAGATGTCGAGCGCAAGATCGCGCGCTCACCGTCGAATCCGGGTAACAACCTGCAGAGCCTGCGGACCGTCAACAACCAGCGGGTTCTCGCGCGCAAGCTCGACGACGGCAACACGCTGATCCTGGCGCAGAGTCTGTTGCACACCGATCGGGTGCTGAAACGGCTCGCATGGGTGTTGTTCGTCGTCGGATGTGGCGGCGTCGCGCTCGCGGCGGTGGCGGGAACGACGGTGGCGCGTGCCGGACTTCGACCCGTCGCTCGGTTGACCCGTGCGACAGAGCGTGTTGCACGTACCCAGGACCTCACCCCGATGCCGGTCGCCGGCAACGACGAATTGGCCCGTCTCACCGAGAGTTTCAACACCATGTTGCGCGCGTTGGCGCAGTCTCGTGACCAACAGGCCCGCCTGGTTGCCGACGCCGGTCACGAATTGCGTACTCCGCTCACCTCATTGCGGACCAACCTCGAATTGCTGATGGCAGCAAGCGAACCCGGCGCACCGGCGGTCCCCGCAGCCGACATGATCGAACTCCGCTCGGACGTCATGGCGCAGATCGAGGAGTTGTCCACGTTGGTGGGCGATCTCGTCGACCTCGCGCGTGAGGACACCCCCGAGGTGGTCTTCGAGGAGGTCGACCTCGACGAGCTCGTCGAAACAGCTCTCGAACGCGTACGCCGACGCCGTGTCGACGTCGAGTTCGAGGTGCATCTCGAGCCGTGGTTCGTGTTCGGGGAGCAGCACGGGCTGTCGCGGGCCGTGGTCAACGTGCTCGACAACGCCGCGAAGTGGAGTCCGCGCGGGCGCTCGGTGCTTGTGACACTGAGACAACTCGACGCCGGCACCGCCGAGTTCTCGGTCTCCGACGCCGGTCCCGGAATCCCACCCGAGGATCGCGAATTGGTGTTCGAGCGCTTCTATCGGTCGACTCAGTCGCGGTCGATGCCCGGATCGGGCCTCGGCCTGGCGATCGTGCGGCAGGTCGTCGACCGGATGGGTGGAACGGTCAGCGCCGACCAGTCCAGCCTCGGCGGTGCGATGATCACGATGACGCTGCCCGGACGACCGACACCGGTGGAACCTTCACCACGCGTGGTTCGTCAATAGTTCCGAGGCATGTGAGTTCCGAGGCATGTGCACCGCAGTGAGGTTTCGGGGCACGGGTTTCGCGGCGACACTTCGGGCCTATCGCCCGCTCACGCGGATGGTGAGTCCCATAGGGTTGAGCCACATGGAGTGCGCGTCGGACGAGATGTGGAGTCCGAGGTGAGAACGGTCGACAGGCGTGATGGCCTGCACAAGACAAGGGAAGAAACACGACGATGACAGGTGGAGGCCCGCACGGGGGGAATCCGTACGGAAACGACCCGCAGACAAGCGGATTCCCCGCGTACGGATCGGGTCGCGGCGACGGCGGGCAGCAACCCGGGTACGGTGCTCGACCGACTCAGCCTTATTACGGGCCTCCCGCAGGTCAGCAGGCGTGGGGCGCGACCGGCACGACGGACAGTGGGCGGCCTCATGGCGGATTCGACCAGGGACCCGGCGGGTCTGACCACGGGTCGGGTACCGCTGCGCAGCAGAAGAAGTCCCGCGGTGGGCTGATCGCCGCGCTCGTCGCTGGTGCTCTCGTGGTCGGCCTCGTCGCCGGCGCGATCGGTGGAATCGTCGGCGCGAAGACCACCGACGACTCGTCGTCGAGCAGTGCGCTACCGCTCGGCGGTGATCCGAACACCGGCAGCGGCAACAACGAACCGGCAGCGCCCGCCGGCTCCATCCAGGAGGTCGCCGCCAAGACCCTTCCGTCCGTGGTGTCGATCGATGTCATCAGTGGATCGGAGGCGGGGGAGGGCTCCGGCGTCGTCCTCAGTGACGACGGCGTCATCATGACCAACAACCACGTCGTCGCGGGAACCTCCGGCAACGCACGGGGATCGCAGATCCAGGTGAACTTCCAGGACGGTTCACGCGCGGCGGCACGTCTGGTCGGTGCGGATTCGATCTCCGACATCGCGGTGATCAAGGTCGACAAGCGCGGGCTCACCCCGATCAACGTCGGAACGTCGAAGAATTTGGCCGTCGGTCAGTCCGTCATCGCGATCGGAGCGCCGCTCGGCCTGCAGGGCACGGTGACCACCGGCATCATCAGCGCATTGAACCGGCCGGTGTCGACGTCTCGCGAAGGCGGCACGACGTCGGTGATCGACGCCATCCAGACCGACGCCGCGATCAACCCCGGCAACTCGGGTGGCGCTCTGGTCAATGCGCGAGGGGCATTGATCGGCATCAACACGGCGATCGCGTCGCTCGGCGCCTCGGAACAGCAGCAGAGCGGCAGCATCGGGTTAGGCTTCGCGATCCCGATCGACCAGGCCATCAGGGTCGCCAATGAACTGCAGAAGACGGGCAAGGCGTCGCATGCGAGTCTCGGTGTCCAGGTGCGCCCCAACAGCCCCGCGGAGACGCCGGGAGCCGTGGTATCCGACGTCACGGCGGGCGGTCCGGCCGCGCAGGCGGGTATCCCCAAGAACGCGATCGTGACAAAACTCGACGACCGCAACATCGCCTCGGGCGACGCGCTGGTCGCGGCGGTGCGTTCACACGCGCCGGGCGAGAAGGTCACGGTCACCTACGTGGCGAACGGCCAGACGCGAACCGCATCGGTGACGCTGGGAACCCTCACGACCAACTGATCGACCCGAGTGGATCGACAACCGACTCATCATCGAGGCCCCGGATCTGAGACCATGAGCACGGGGCGAGAACAGGCGAGAACGAGAAAGAGGCGAGCATGATCGAATCAAGCCGCAGTCCGCAAGGCTCCACCCTCACCGACGATGCGTCGAGCGTGATCGATCCCATCGCGTTGGAGCCTTCCGAGGTCGATCCCGCCGATGTGGTCGCCGCCGACGCCGCCGCACGCGAATTCGTCGCTCGCCACATCGGCGAGGCAGCACAGGCTTCGGGCGACGAGATCGGCCGGGCGTTGGTGGTCGTTGTCGACGACCAGATCGCTCATGGCGAGGTCGCCGATTCACTCGGCCCGTTGGTGGGCGAGCTCCTCAACGAGGCAGGTTTCCACGTTGACGCGACGCTTGCGGTGTCCGGCGACGAGATCGAGATCCGCAATGCACTCAACACGGCGGTCATCGGTGGCGTCGACCTCGTCGTTTCCGTTGGTGGCGTCGGTGTCGGCGCTCGTGACGTGACCCCCGAAGCCACCGAGCCGCTGCTCGACCGACGGCTGCGTGGCATCGAGGAGGCTGTCCGCAGCTCCGGTCTCGCCGCCGGAGCAACCGACGGCGGCCTGTCTCGCGGACTCGCGGGCATCTCCGGGCAGACGCTGGTGGTCAACATCGCCGAATCGCGCGCAGCCGTACGCGACGGAATGGCAACTGTGGCACCGCTTGCGAAGCACGTGATCGAGTCGATCAGCGAATTCTGAGACGCCAACCGCGCGTATCTATCACCAAATGCAGCTCAACGCATGAGTTGGATTCACGCGCTGTTCACCAGAAATTCGCCGAACGTCCTTCTATCCTGATGAGACGAGATTCCTGATATGTCGCGTGACGACGAAAATCGCGCAACCGGAGCTGGTGTCCGACGGAAATCGAGACTTCGCCGTCGGATAGACGACGTTTTCGGTGACGATCTTCCTGAGACCACATCCGACGAGAGTGGCGAAGGTCACAGCACGACTTCTCAGGAGTGGTATCGCGCCCAGCGGCCACCGCATTACGAGTGAGCTGCGTCTTCCCAGGCCGACGGCCCAGCGTGTTTTCCTTCCGTTAACAGTAATTCTGTTAATAGCGTGAACTCCGGCTGCGGAATCGTGTAAGAGTTTGTTGAGATCCAGCTGAGCGTTGCTGTTGCTCGTTTTGATATAGCTCGGATAACGTTCGCTGCGACAACACTCGGTCCCCTGGGCGACCGGGAGCGTGGTCCTGCGGTCTGGCGTATGTCGGGCGGCAGCAGTGGAACGAGGGGGCTGGGAGATTAACGTTCCGGTGAGCATGACGAAACGCCGTGTTAACCGGAGCGGACGATGATTCCCGCGAGCCGCCAAGGTCAACCCGAGGGAACGAGTTCGTCTCCCTCGGATAACAGCCGAATCCTGTGAGAGGGAACGAATGAGCAAGTTCAGCAAGCTTGGGCGCCGCGGAGCTGCTGCGGTCGCCGTCGCCGCTGCCGCGGTGATTGGCGCAACCAGCATGGGGGCGGGGCACGCGGAGGCGCAGAAGCTCGCCGACGGGTACAAGAAGGTCACCGGATTCAACGGTGAGCAGGTTGAGATGTGGCGCAAGAACGAGTCCGGCGGTCCCGTCGGGACGGTTGCGAACAACCCGCTCTCACGAGGTGTGAGTCTGTCCGGCACGTACACCGCGAAGGGTTCGAGCGGTGTCGGAGGAACGTTGCACCTCGGCTACATCATCGGTTGCCAGGTCGACATCAGCGGCATCTCGCTAGGTCTCTCCAGCGGCTTCGACCTGACGACAGCTGCGCTGAGCGGTGCGTTCTCGTTGTCTCTCCCGATCAAGCCCGGTCAGGTGGCTTTCGTTTCCGACGTCTACGACACCGACCTTTCGGACAAGGGCGTTGCTGCACTGCAGGTCTCCAACTACCAGGTCGAGCTGCCGCGTTGCGGTGGCTACGCAGCGGCTCGGTCGGTTGTCCAGGTTCTCGCGGCCAAGGGATACGACGCCAAGGATGGCACCCTGAACGCCGACGGCACCGTCATGCAGTCCACTCTCTACGGCCAGCCCTTCAACGTCAGTTGAGCGGCAGCAGGTAACCAGTAACAACTCTGAGATTTATCTGCTCGCATGCAGATCGACATTCCACGAAGGGGAATCATGAAGAAGAGCTTCACACGCGGCTTGACTGCTGCGGCTGCGCTCACGGGCGCCGCGGTGATGGGTCTGAGCGGCCTGGGTGTGGGCGACGCCCACGCCAACGGAAAGGTGACCAAGGTGCTGGTCGACGGCACTCCCGTCACCATCGAAGTCACGGGCGAGCACGTCGACATCCAGCGGCCGACCAACTTGAGCCCGGTCAGCCGCGAGGCTTGGGGTTCGGGCAAGGTCAAGGTCACCGTCGGCGGCAAGGCTAAGGGCGGCTCCGTCAAGGTCGGATACGAGGTCGGTTGCCAGGTCAATTTCGGTGGCGAACTCGGTGTCGGTGATCCCGGCGCTGGAATTTCTGTTGCTCCGGATACTTCCGGGGGCCTCACGCCGACCACCTCGGGCACACTGCCTGCCCCTTCGGCGACCGCAACCCTCGGGCCTGGCGGAGTGACTCAGGTGTGGTTGATCGGCAACATGGGTATCACGTCGAGCAACATCAGCAACACGCAGGATTCGAACTACGCGGTGAGCGGCTACACCTTCAGCGGCAATACAGGCAGCTTCGCGTACAGCCAGGAAGGCTTCCGCGTGAACAACTGTGCCGGTTACGCTGCTGCGCGCACCATCGTGCAGGTGTCTGTCAAGACTGATTCGGTCAAGGGCATCGTGAACTACACCGGCAAGCAGTTCAGCCTCGGCTGATCGCGCTCGTCGCGCACAACTGAACACACACGCCTCGGGGCGGGAACCAATTGGGTTCCCGCCCCGAGGTCGTTGCTATGTGGGCTGAGATGCCCGCCGGCCGTCGGCCTACCGGTTCAGCTCCCGAAGAACGGGAACGGGAACCAGGGACGGGGCCGAGGGCGCGGCTGGGGCTGCGGCCGACCGTGGTTGGTCTGGCCCGGTCGCTGGTTGCCGTGAGGTTGAGGCATCGTTGCTTCCTCCATTGTGTTGTTGTGCAATTCAGTCGACGTCTTCCCGATCGGAGTCGGCGCCAACGGATTTCAACGTAGGAACGAAACCTTGGGGCCCGGTGGGCGAATCGCTGTCAAGCGGCTGGACGTCGTCGCCGCGACGAGTGCGCAATCCCGCAACAAGCAGAACCGGCCACACCCGAGACGGGTGTGGCCGGTTCTGATCGTTGTATAACCCGCTGTCAGCGTGAGTGACGTCCCGAGTCGGGCGGGTAGTCGCCGGGGAACTGCGACCCCGGCGGGGGGTAACTGCTCGGCGGGTAGTTGCCGGGCGGCGGGTAGTTACCGGGTGCGGGGTTCGGGGTGGGATAGCCCGGCTGCGATGCTCCCGACTGTCCGGGCGGATACGTCGGCGGATTCTGCTGCGGCTGCCCTGAGGGGCTCTGATACGACGGGGGATTGCCGTACGTCGAGGGGGCCTCGTAGGGGGCCTGAGAAGCCGGTGGTGGCGTTGTCAGGCGCTGGGTCGGCTGTGCGGTGTCGGACGACGCGGATGAGGACGAAGGGGATGTGGACGCGGACGAATGCGTGTCGGGTGATCCCTGGTCGCCGGAACCCGATGATCCGGCGTCGCCGCCTCCCGACTCGCTCAGGTGATCGGGCAGGTTCTTCTCCGCATCGGCCTTGGCCTTCGATGCGCCGTCGGGATCCATGAGGTCGCGGATCTCGGTGAGGAGTGCAACCTCGGTGACCTCGGCCTTCTTGCCGAAGCCGCCCAGCTCGGCGAGCTTGTTGTACGGCAAGATGATGATGAAGTAGACGACTGCTGCGATGATCAAGAAGTTGATGACCGCGGTGAGGACTCCGCCAAGATTGACGAACGTCGACGACTTCCCGCTGACCAGTTCGAATCCGAGGCCGTCGGCCTCGTTCGGGCTCCACGGAATGGTGTTGATGATCGGCTTGATGATTCCGTCGGTGAACGCCGTGACGATGGCGGTGAAGGCAGTGCCGATGATGACGGCCGTGGACAGATCGACCACGTTGCCCTTCATGATGAAATCCCTGAAACCCTTGAGCACTTTCCGTTCCTCTCATCGGTCGGGTGGGGACGTGCCTGGTGAGGTGCGACGGAATCTGCTCAGTGGTGCACAGTCCGTTCTTTGTGATGTTAATGGAGTCAGCCTGTGACGTTGCGGAACCGAACGATGTTGTGTCCCGAGCAACTACCGTTCATCCCGCTCGCTCTGATGCAGAAAGCGCAGTTCAGTGCACTATTACAGCGAGTGCGACGTCGAGGCCCGCTGCCGCGACGCGCAGTGCTGATTTCTGGTCCATCGCGAGGACGACAGGCGCCGACGCCTGATTTCGCGCAGCCAGACCGCTCGACGTCGGCCGCTCGGTCCCCAGTGCGACGACGGCGCGCCTGGCGAGTACTTCCGCCTCTGGGCCGATCACGTCGACGACGTCGCCCGCACGCAACAGCGCCGACACGGCGTCGTCGGAGAGTCGCACCGGCACGAGGCGTGCATCGGCGGAACCGGTCAGTTGCTGGGGCAGGCGTGGCGACAGGAGTCGGGCGTCGGTCAGGATCTCACCGGCCCTGACCAGACCGGTCACCGTTCGACCCGACCCGTCCCGCGACATTCGTAGTGCCCCGGACGGAACGATCCCCGCGACCACCCGACGGGCGACCAGGTCACCCGCCGTCAGTTCCGTACCGGGCAACAGGTCGTGCGATGCGACCATCACCGACTCGGTGTTCTGTTCGGCGCCCCCGAACGCGGCCACGCCGAGGGCGGCAGCGACGAGTAGTCCCGCAGCGGATCGTCGAATCAGAACCGACCGCGCCCAGCCCGGGCGCATGGCGGCTCCCACACGGTCGACGAGACGCGGACTCAGACGGTCTCGCACTCGACGTTCAGGGCGGGTCCGATCTCCACGCGCTGGTCTCATGGGCGAAATGTAGTCGCCTCCGGGCACGTGTGACCGAGCCCTCGATGAGGTTGTGGACAACCACTCCACCGCGCACAAACGGTGGATAACGTCGTGTTCCGTTAGAATGGACAACGGTGTGCCGGGAAGTCTGGTCGGCGATCCGGATCACGATCCGGATGCACAATCGACCCCTCTCGGCCTCGCTGCCGGGACAGCCCGACAGGATCACCGCATGCCAGAGCATTCTTCCGAGGGACACATCTCGGGGAGCGACGCGTCGCTCGACGCATCCCTCGATACGTCTGCCCCCGAGTCCACCACGTCGACGGGGACACCGGATCGGACAGGACCGCCAGGCTGGCGCCGGCACAATGGTCGGGAACGCTTTCGTCGAGTCCTCTCACTCGACACCACGAGCGGCGCGCTTCTCCTGATCAGCGCAGCACTGGCCGTCATCATCGCCAATTCGCCCTGGCGGGAGGGCTACCACAGTTTTCTGGCCTACGAGATAGGCCCGGAGTCGCTGCACCTCCATCTCTCGCTCAGTGAATGGGCCGCCGACGGCCTGCTCGCGATCTTCTTCTTCGTCGTCGGTGTCGAATTGAAGCAGGAGTTCGTCGCCGGAAGCCTTCGTGACATCCGGCTGGCAGGTGTGCCGATCGTCGCTGCCGTGGCCGGAATGATCACGCCGGCACTCTGTTACGTGGCGGTGGTCGGCGCACTGGATCCAGAAGCCTTGCGTGGCTGGGCGATTCCCACCGCCACCGACATCGCCTTCGCGCTCGCCGTCCTCGCGATCTTCGGGCGGGGACTCCCGCTGGCGCTACGCACCTTCCTGCTCACTCTCGCAGTCGTCGACGATCTCCTCGGAATCACGGTGATCGCAGTCTTTTACACCGAATCCATCAACTTCGTCATGCTCGGCTGCGCCCTGCTGGCGATCATCGCCTTCGGCGTCGTGGTCCGGCTATCCCGCTCCTATCGGTGGCTGCTCTTGCCACTGGCTGTCGTTGCGTGGGCGTGCATGCACGCGTCCGGAGTGCACGCCACCGTCGCCGGTGTGCTGCTCGGGCTTGTCGTACCTGCACTCACGATTCGGGGTGAGCGGCTCTCGCGCACCGAACTGCTCGACGAGACCGTGCGTCCGTGGTCTGCCGGAGTGGCTCTGCCGCTCTTCGCGTTCGCCGCGGCCGGTGTGTCGGTTGTCGGTGCGGACGAACCGTTGGTCCAACCGGTCTCCATCGGAATCGTGGTGGGGTTGTGCGTCGGCAAGATCGCCGGGGTGCTCGGCGCGACTGCGCTCATGACGCGTCTGACTCCACTTCGGTTACCCGATTCGATCGGACTGCGCGACCTCATCCCGGTGGGCATGCTCACCGGCATAGGCTTCACGGTCGCCCTACTGATCGCCGAACTCTCCTTCGGCGAGGCCGATCACGCCGCACCCGCCAAGGGCGCGATCCTCATCGGATCGGTCATCGCGGCGTGCGTCGCAGCGATCATGCTCCGCTGGAATGCGCGCAAGGCGCGTGACCCCGACATGAACCGCGACGGCGTCGTCGACACCGACCTCGACGTGATCGGCGGCTGAGCCCACGACGGTCTCAGACGTCGGCCTCGACGGGGCGTCGTTTCTCGACCGGCTCGTATTCCTCCCAGAACGTCGCTCCAGTGATGCCGAGTGCCACCGGGTCGAAGGTGGGGTCGATGCCACGCTTGCGCTGGTGCTCGTAGTCACGCAGCGCCTTGAACGCCGGCTGTTGCAGGATCAGGATGCCGATGATGTTGAGCCACGCCATGAGTCCGACGCCGATGTCGCCGAGCGTCCACGCCTCGGTGGCCGTCGAGACCGCACCGATCACCACGGAGACCAGGATCAGCACCTGCAGACAAATGGTGGCGTTCGATCCCACGGTGCTGCGCAGCGGCCGGACGTAGACGGTTGACGCGCGGCCCAGTAGGAACCGGAGATTCGTCTCGGCCATGTAGTAGTAGGCGATGATCGTCGTGACGCAGAAGAACAGCAGCGAGATCGCGACGAACGACGATCCGGCGCCGCTCCAGAGGGTGTCGAAGCCGGTCTGCACGAATGTCGGGCCCACCTCGGCGTCTGCCGGTAGGTTCCCACCTTCGGCGATCACCGCACCCGACTCCGACTCGCCCTCGAAAACTCGGTATGCACCAGTCGACAGGATGAGGAATCCGGTGGCGGAACAGACGAAAAGGGTGTCGATGTAGACCGCGAACGCCTGAACGAGTCCCTGCTTGGCGGGGTGCGACACCTCCGCGGCTGCTGCTGCGTGCGGACCGGTGCCCTGCCCGGCTTCGTTGGAGTACAGGCCGCGCTTGACACCCCACATGATCGCGGCGCCGACGATCGCACCGAAAGCGGCGTCGGCGCCGAAGGCGCTCGCGAAGACCGTGGAGATCACGTTCGGGACGACTGAGGCATTCATCGCCACGATCACGATCGCGACGATGATGTAGATGATCGCCATGAAGGGCACGACGATCGATGCGAAGTTCGCGATCCGCTTGACGCCACCGATGATCACCAGCGCGAGCACGATCACCGTCGCCACCGCGAAGACCCATTTCTCGATGCCCCAAGCGTTTTCAGCGGCGATGGCCATCGAGTTGGACTGCACGCTGGGAAGTAGCAGGCCGCACGCGAGAACGGTCACGGCGGCGAAGAGGAGCCCGTAGAGCTTGAAGACCGGCGCGGCCTTCGTGTGTGCGAAGGCTCGGCTGAGGTAATAGGCCGGTCCGCCGCGGTACTCACCGGTGAGGCGATCGCGGGTCTTGTAGATCTGAGCGAGGGTGCACTCGACGAACGACGTCGACGCTCCGAGGAACGCCACGAGCCACATCCAGAACAGTGCACCCGGCCCACCGAAGGCAATCGCGGTGGCGACACCGGCGATGTTGCCGGTGCCGACGCGTCCGGCGAGTGACATGGTGAGAGCCTGGAAGGACGAGACCCCATCCGGAGAGCTCTCCCCGTGGAACATGAGCTTCACCATGTCGGGTATTCGTCGCAGCTGGACGAGGCGCGACCGTATCGAGAAGTACACGCCTGCGCCAAGGCAGAGAAAGACGAGAGCGTTGCTCCAGACGTATCCGTTCACCGAGTCCAAGAAGTCGGTCATGGGTCCTTCCGGGTAGCGATACCTCGGAGGACATCGTTCGCCCGCCAAGGCTTTGGCAGACGTTTACCTTTCCATGGTTCTTCGTTTACTGCGCGGCGAACGGTCAACTGGCGTCCGGCGGTGGAGGTCGTCGACCTTTTGACCTCGGGCGATGGTTCACAGATCCGAAGTCTTGGCACTCGGAATGTACGAGTGCCAGAGTTGGTTAGAATCTATGGCGAATCACTTCACAGTCTTCGGAGGTACCGGTGCCCACCTACTCGTATGCGTGCACGGAGTGCGACAACAAGTTCGACATTGTTCAGTCGTTCTCCGATGACTCGCTGACCGAATGCCCGCAGTGCTCGGGCCGGCTACGCAAGCTGTTCAACTCGGTTGGCATCGTGTTCAAGGGCAGCGGCTTCTACCGCACGGATTCGCGCTCGGGTTCGTCGAGCTCTGAGTCGGCGTCGTCGAGCAGCAAGTCCGACAGCGGCTCGTCGTCGTCGGAGAGCTCGTCGTCCACGAGTTCCTCGTCGAGCGACAGCGGATCGAACGCGTCGTCGTCGAAGAGCGACTCGAAGAGCAGCGCGCCCGCCTCGGCCTGACGGCTTATCGCGACTCGGCATCGGCTCTGAGCGCATTCGGACAGCACCGTGTGGTCCGTTCGAAGGGTTATTTTGTCTCTTTCTTTTAACCCGATCGTTCGTGTTGCCTGCTCACCACTTTTTGCTACCGTAGGACCGGTTTGAAACCGATCCAGTGCCGCAGAAACAGTCATTCTGCGCTGGAACAGCATGAGGAGAAATCGGCAATGGCTTCAAAGATCACTCGACTTCGTATCGCAGGCGCCAGCGGCGCCCTGATCGGCGCCGGCGCGTTGGCCGTCGCGCTGGCCGCACCTGCCTCGGCGGCGGTGACCAGTGTCAGCGTCACGACGCCGTCGGGCTACAGTTCGTCGTCCGGCACATACGGCTACGGCTGCTCGTACACCGTGAGTGCTGAAGTGAGTTCTGACGACGTTGTCGTCTTCAGTGTGAGCGACGGTGGGAAGATTACGCCGGTCAACGGGGGGAAACCGGACGCCAAGACACACATCGCCACCGCAGTCTGGAAGCCGTCCGCGAAGGGCGAGGTGACGATTTCTGCCAGCCAGGGCGGCAGCCCTGCCAAGGAGGCCAAAGCCAACGTCGGCGGTCGGGGAATCCAGCTGCCCAATCTTCCGTTCCTGACCACGGCTGCGACCAACGGAACCTGCCTCGTGCTCTAGCACCTCCTCGTCGAAGTATCAATTAGTCACAAGAGGCGCCGCAGAGATTTCTGCGGCGCCTCTTGTGCGCTTGGAGATGGGACGTGTTCGACGACGGCCACTTCCGTGCGATATTTCAGCGCAATTCCCGGAAACCGCCTGCCGGAGTGAGTACCCACCCGACCGGAATGTCGTAATTTCCCGACGGAAGTGAATCGACGACCTCGTCGTCGTAGACGACCGCGACGAGCTCGGCGGAACTGCCGACCAGGGTGCGGTCGTAATACCCCGCTCCGCGGCCGAGTCGGACGCCGGTCTTGTCGACCGCCAGCGCGGGCAGCAACACCACCGCGGCTGCATGCACGGCTTCGACGCCGAGGCGCTCGCCGGTTGGTTCGAGAAGTCCCCAGCGTCCGGGCTGAAGTGTGGTCGCGCCGTCGTAGCGGACCCAGTCGAGTGGCGCAGGATCGCCGTCGGGGACGACCGGCACGAGTACGCTGACACCCCGATCGACCAGCGCATCGAGCATGGCGGGCGAACCGGGTTCGGACCCCACAGGAACGTAGGCGGCAACGGTGACGTCGTACTCGAGTCGAAAGGGCGCGGCGTAAATCCAGTCGGCTAGGTCCCCAGCCGCCTGCTCGCGTGCAAACGGCGACATCGAGCGGCGTCGGGCAGAGATCTCGTCACGCAACTTGTTCTTGAGCGTTGCCACCGCAGTCGTCGCCTTCCCAGAAGCCTGAGCGTTTCATTGTGATCTGACCCGCACTGTAGTGCCCGAAAGTGACGAATTGGTGGGCACATCGTCAGCCGGTCAGGTGATCCGCAACGTTTCGTGGGGACGTCGTCAGACTCCGACATTATGGTGTCCGTATGACGTCCAGCGTGAGCAAGTCGAGCACCGTCGAATTTACTGAGTACTCCTCGGTCCCGAATACCCCGCCGATCCCGCGTACTGCTGTGGTTCCCGCAGCAGGCCTCGGCACCCGGTTCCTGCCTGCGACCAAAACAGTGCCCAAGGAGTTGCTGCCCGTCGTCGACACCCCCGGCATCGAACTCGTCGCCGAGGAGGCGAAGTCCGCGGGCGCCGAGCGGTTGTTGATCATCACCTCGCCCGGCAAGGACGGCGTGGTGGCGCACTTCGTCGAGGACCTGGTCCTGGAGAACACACTGGCCACGCGCGGTAAGGCCGCGATGCTCGCCAAGGTGCGTAAGGCGCCGTCACTGTTGGAGGTGGCCTCGGTCATTCAGGAGAAGCCGCTGGGCCTCGGGCACGCGGTGGGGTGCGTCGAGCCCTACCTCGACGAGGACGAAGACGCCATCGCCGTCTTGCTGCCCGACGACCTCGTCCTGCCCGGCGGGGTGCTCGAGGTCATGGCGCGCACCCGGCAACGTCGAGGCGGATCGGTGCTCTGCGCGATCGAGGTGCCAGAAGACCGGATCAGTGCGTACGGCGTGTTCGACGTCGAGGAGCTTCCCGACGCCAACAACCCCAACGTGATGAAGCTCAAGGGCATGGTCGAGAAGCCCGATCCGAAGGATGCGCCGTCGAATCTCGCCGCGGCGGGCAGGTACATCCTCGACCGCAAGATCTTCGACGCCCTGCGTCGGATCAAGCCCGGCGCGGGCGGCGAGTTGCAGCTCACCGACGCCATCGCATTGCTGATCGAAGAGGGCGAGCCGGTGCACGTCGTCGTACACAAGGGCACCCGACATGATCTCGGCAACCCAGGTGGCTACCTCAAGGCAGCGGTCGATTTCGCGCTCGATCGCGACGATTACGGCCCCGACCTGCGTGAATGGCTGACGGAGCGGCTCACGAAGGACTGAAGCACTCGCCGGTGCGCACGTCGGTGTTGCGGCTCCTCCGCGCGCCTGCCACCTCTGGGTCGGCGCGCAGACTAACGTCATGAGCTGACGTATGTCGTTGCGAGGCAATGAGGTGAGATGCGGTCCGTCGAAGATCATCTGACGCTGGTGACCGCTGCAGCAGTCGCTCCGCGGCCGGTGCGAGTGGCCATCTCCGAGGCGCAGGGCCTGATGTGTGCGGAGGAGGTCGTCACCGAGCGACCGATGCCCGGTTTCGATCAGGCTGCCATCGACGGTTATGCGGTGCGAGCCGTCGACGTGGCACTGGCCGGTGTGCCTGCTCCCAGCGATCCGGACGAGTTCGAGGAGTTCGACGCCGGTGGTGCCGAGCTCGTCGACCCCGAGGCCGGTGAGCCGATGATCGTCTCGCTCCCGGTGGTCGGTGAGGTCGCGCCGGGTGCGCGCACTCCCACACGGCTTCAGCCGAGGCAGGCGGTGCGCGTCGAGACTGGTGCCCCGATGCCGACGCTGGCCGACGCCGTCGTGCCCCTGCGCTGGACAGACGGTGGCGAGCAGAAGGTCAAGGTCGGGCACGGCGTCGACAGCGGTGACTACGTTCGACGCATCGGTGACGACGTACAGCCGGGCGACGTCGCGGTCCGCGCAGGCTCGATCATCGGTCCGGCGCAGGTGGGACTGCTCGCCGCGGTGGGACAGTCGCGGGTGCTGGTTCATCCCAAGCCGCGACTGTCGGTGATCTCGGTCGGCAGTGAGCTCGTCGACATCGACCGCACGCCCGGTCCCGGCCAGATCTACGACGTCAACAGCTACGCCCTTGCCGCGGCGGCGCGTGACGCCGGTGCCGACGTGAACCGCGTCGGGTTGGCCGAACGTGAATCGTCTCGGCTGCGTGAAGTGGTTGAGGCGCAACTCATCCGGTCGGAGATCGTCGTGATCTGTGGAGCGGTGGGCGGAACGGCGTCGCGAGCCATCGCCGACGCGTTGGCCGACCTCGGCGACCTCGAGATCGTGCGAGTGGCCATGCATCCGGGGTCGGTCCAGGGCTTCGGGCGGCTCGGCCGCGACGAGGTCCCCACGTTTCTGCTGCCCGCCAATCCGGTCAGTGCGCTCGTGACGTTCGAGGTCATGGTTCGACCCTTGATCAGAATCGCGCTGGGCAAACGCCAGCCGATGCGACGCATCATCACGGCCAGGACGATCGGGCCGATCGCCTCCGTCGCAGGTCGCAAGGGATATCTCCGCGGGCAGTTGATGCGCGACGAGAAGTCGGGGGAGTACCTGGTGCAGGTACTCGGAGCGTCGCCGACGGGATCGTCGCATCTGCTGGCCGAACTCGCCGACGCGAACTGCCTGATCATCGTCGACCCCGACGTCGAAGAGCTCGGCACGGGTGACGAGGTGGAGGTCGCTTTCCTCGCTCAGCGGGGATGAGCAGACGCGAAGGCTCGATCAGCGCATGTGCGCGAGCAGGTCACGCGACAACGTTCACCGAATAGACTCGTCGACGTGTTCAGATGGTTGAGCGGTGTTCCGGCCAGTCCTGGGTGGCCGGCGACGTTGGGACCATTGGTTTCTCGCGGTGGCGCCGTGACGTTGCGTCCGGTGCGTGTGCGCGACGCCAAGAACTGGAGTGATCTCCGGATACGCAACCAGAACTCTCTGCTGCCCTGGGAGCCGACAGGTGTGGGGAGTTGGGCCGAGCGTCATCAGCCTGCGTCGTGGCCGCCGCTGTACGCGGTGCTCAAATCCGAGGCCAAGCGCGGCACCATCCTGCCGTTCGTCATCGAAGTCGACGGGCACTACGTCGGGCAGCTCACCGTGGGGAACATCCAGCGCGGCGCGGTGCGCACCGCATGGATCGGATACTGGATCGACCAGGACCACTTCGGGCAGGGAATCGCCACTGCCGCAGTCGCATTGGGGGTCGACC
>NZ_BAFB01000168.1 GCF_000248075.1 Gordonia otitidis NBRC 100426
GTCGGTTATGTCGCCGAACCATTGATCGGCAGTGGCGTCGGCGAACTACTCGGCGATGTGGGAATCCCGGTCGCGCTCGGTGTGGCGATCGGTACCGTGCTCGCCGTGCTCTTCTCCACCGTCGTGCAGATGGTGTTCGGCGAGCTGTTCCCGAAGAACCTCGCGATCGCTCGTCCCGAGCCGGTCGCTCGTCGACTCGCACTCTCGACCTCGGTCTATCTGAAGGTCTTCGGACCGGTCATCACGCTGTTCGACGCCGCGTCGAACCTTTTGCTCAAGGCCCTGCGCATCGAGCCGGTGCACGACGTCGAACACTCCGCCTCACCGCGCGACCTCGAACACATCGTCGCCGAGTCGCGGGAGGTCGGCGAACTCCCGGCCGAATTGTCGACGCTCCTCGATCGCGTGCTCGACTTCCCCACGCGCACAGCAGAACACGCGATGGTTCCCCGACCGCTCGTCGACTTCCTCGCCGCCGATACCGCGTTGCCCGAGATCCGCTCACTGATGGCGGCCGGGCACACGCGATATCCCGTCATCGGAGACACCCCCGACGACGTGGTCGGGATCGTGCACCTGCACGACCTCTTGGAGCGACTCGACGACACAGGTCTCACGGCAGCGGATCTCGCCCGACCTGCCGCGATCGTTCCCACCACGCTGCCGCTCCCGGCGGTGCTCGACCGTCTCGATCCGGCAACCGACGACGAAATGGCGGTTGTCATCGACGAATACGGTGGCATCGCGGGAATCATCACCGTCGAGGACATCGCCGAGGAGATCACCGGCGAGATCGACGACGAACACGACGTCGCATCGTCGGAGCCGATCCAGCGGGCCGACGACGGTTGGCTCGCCCGTGGTGACACCCACCTCGACGAGGTGTCACGACTGATCGGCCATGACGTGGCCGACGGCGATTACGAAACGCTGAGCGGACTGGTCATCGCGACGTCGGGCGACCTGCCCGAGGTCGGCGACAGTGTCGAAGTGCCGCTCGCCGACACGGCTTTCGGCGCATCGACCCCGACGGTGACCGCTACCGTGACGCAGCTCCGCCGCCGCGTTCCCGCGCAAGTGCATCTGGCCATCGCCGAGGAGGGCGACGCCGATGAGTAACCCCTGGGTCGTACTCGCCGCCACGATCGTGTTGATCGCGGCGAGTGCGTTCTTCGTCGCCGTCGAATTCGCGTTGCTCGCCGCACGCCGTCACCGCATCGAAGACGCTGCGCAGACCAGCCGTGCCGCGCGGGCCGCGCTGCGCAGCTCGTCGGAACTGTCGGTGCTGCTCGCCGGTTCGCAGTTGGGTATCACCGTGTGCACGCTTGCGCTCGGTGCGGTCACCAAACCCGCTGTGCATCACTGGATCACACCCGGAATCGAGGCGCTCGGCGCACCGCTGTGGATCGCCGACGTCGTCGGATTCGTGCTGGCGCTCATCATCGTGACCTTCTTGCACCTCGTGGTCGGCGAGATGGCACCCAAGTCGTGGGCCATCGCACATCCGGAGAAGTCGGCTGTGCTGTTGGCGATTCCGATGCGCGCGTTCATGTGGGCGGTGCGACCGGTTCTGCTCATGTTGAACCGTCTGGCCAACTGGTGTCTGCGTCGGGTGGGTGTTGAGCCGGTCGACCAGATGTCGTCGGGCCAGGACTCCGCGACGCTGCGACAGCTCGTCGATCACTCCGCCGAAACCGGCATGCTCGACGACGAGTACCACCATCGCCTCAGTGCGGCACTCGCGACCGAGGCACTCACCGTCGGCGACGTCGTCGGCGACAGCGCGCTCGACGCAGTGTCAGCGGAGGCGTCTCCGGCTGGCATTCAGCAGGTTTCGCGTCAGACCGGACACTCCCGACTCCTCGTCGTGCGCGGCGGTGAGGTCGACGAGAATCTCACCTCCGACTCGGTGATCGGGGTTGTCCATGTCCGAGACAGCCTCGACGCCGCCGACGATGTCACTGCGGCCGACCTCGCGCGCGACATACTGATCGTGCCAGCCGAGTTGCCTGCCTACGAGGGTATGGCGCGGATGCGAGACCGTCGCGCACACATCGCGCTCGTCTCCGCCGGCGACGAGGTTCTCGGCGTCCTGACCCTCGACGATCTGCTGGCCAGGCTGTTGGTCACCGCGTCCTGAAGACCGCGTGAAATCTGAGGGTGGTCAACGCCATTCATCGTCGGTGAGAATCCACGGCTGCGTCGGCAGCCGGGTCGGGTCGAATCGTCGCGCCAGATCGACGAGGGTGACCCGCTCGCCTGGATCGGCCAGGTTCAGCGACACCGCGATGTGGTCGAGGACCGTGGCGGTGTCGATCCCACGGTCCGCGAGATCGGCGAGTGTCACGGCTCCGTCGCGCTTCGACAGTCGAATGTTCTTGTCGTTGAGCACCATCGGAACATGTGCGTACACCGGGGGAGCATGCCCGAGGAGTGTCGTCAGATAGGCCTGGCGGGGCGCCGACGACAGTAGATCGTCGCCCCGCACCACCTGGTCGACGCCCTGCTCGCCGTCGTCGACGACCGCCGCGAGGTTGTAGGCCGGCGTGCCGTCGCCGCGCTGGATGACGAAATCGTCCACGGTGCCGGTGTACTCACCGTGCAGGACGTCGAGCACGCTGAACTCGTCGACATCCGCGATAATCCGGATCGCGGGCGGGCGCCCCGACGCCCGCTTCTCATCGCGCTGCGCGACGGTGAGATGTCGACAGGTGCCCGGGTACGCGCCCGGCGGTGAATGCGGCGCCGACGGCGCCTCGAGGATCTCACGTCTCGTGCAGAAGCACTCGAAGGTCCGGCCCCGCGCGGTCAGGTCGTCGATGACGCTGCGGTACCTCTCGATCCGGTCGGTCTGATAGAGCACCGGCGGATCCCACTCGATCCCGAGGACATGCAGATCGTCGATTTGTCGCTGATCGGAGCCGACCGCGGTGCGGTCCAAATTCTCCATCCGGAGCAGAAAACGGCGCTGCGAGGTCCGTGCGAACAGCCACGCGAGGACAGCTGTGCGCAGATTCCCGACATGCAGATCGCCCGATGGCGACGGCGCATACCGCCCGGCCGGGACCGCCGGGTCGACGGGGGAGTGGTGCGCGCACATCGTCGACGACACTACCGCCGATGGTC
>NZ_BAFB01000167.1 GCF_000248075.1 Gordonia otitidis NBRC 100426
CCTGCGCGGCGTCGGCGATCTTCATGAAGTCGACGCCGGTGGTGATGCCGAGCTTGTCGCAGACACCGACGAATGCCTCGGTCGGCGTGTTGCCCGCACCCGCACCGAAGCGCCGGATCGATCCGTCGATCTGCTGCGCGCCGGCTCGGACGGCGTTGACGGAGTTGGCCACCGCGATGTCGAGGTTCTCGTGCCCGTGGAATCCGACCTGGGCGTCGTCGCCGAGCTCTGCGACGAGCGCCTGCACCCGTACCGTCACATCCTCGAGCACCAGCGCACCCGCCGAGTCGACGACGTAGACACACTGGCACCCTGCGTCGGCCATGATCCGTGCCTGTGCCGCAAGCACTTCCGGAGGTTGACTGTGACTCATCATCAAGAACCCGACGGTCTCGAGACCGAGGTCACGAGCGAGTCCGAAGTGTTGGATCGACACGTCGGCCTCGGTGCAGTGCGTGGCGATGCGACAGATCTGGCCGCCATTGTCCTGCGCGGCTCGGATGTCGTCCTTGGTGCCGAGGCCCGGCAGCATGAGAAACGCGATCCTCGCGCGCTGGGCGGTCTCGGCTGCCGCCCTGATCAGTTCCTGCTCGGGGGTCCTGGAGAAACCGTAGTTGAACGACGACCCGCCGAGGCCGTCACCGTGCGTCACCTCGATCACCGGAACACCGGCGTCGTCGAGGGCGCCGACGATCGCACGCACCTCGTCGACGGTGAACTGGTGTCGCTTGTGATGGCTGCCGTCCCTCAGCGACGAATCGGTAATCCGGATGTCGAGTTCGTCGGAGTACTTGCGCGCGTTCGCCATCAGATCCGTTGTCACCGGACTTGTTCTCACCGTGCTCGGTCCTGCCGCGGTCATGCCGATACCCCTTGCTTCTGCACGTCCATCTTGTGTCGCGCGATCTCCTCGCCGACTTTGGTTGCGGCTGCGGTCATGATGTCGAGGTTGCCCGCGTACGGTGGCAGGAAGTCACCGGCGCCCTCCACCTCGACGAAGATCGAGACCCGGGCGTGACCTCCGTTGAGCACGCTCGGTGGATCGAACTGCGGTTCCTGCAGCAGCCGGTATCCGGGCACGTACGCTTGAATGTCTTTCTCGCGCTGGTGGATCGACGCGGCGATGGCGTCGGTGTCCGCATCCTCGGGGATCGCGCAGAAGATGGTGTCGCGCATGATCATCGGCGGGTCGGCCGGATTGAGGATGATGATCGCCTTGCCGCGCTGGGCGCCGCCGATCGTCTCGATCCCTTTCGACGTCGTGCGGGTGAACTCGTCGATATTCGCACGTGTGCCCGGCCCGGCAGACACCGAGGCGACCGACGCCACGATCTCCGCGTACGGCACCGGCACAACGGAACTCACCGCATGGACCATCGGGATGGTCGCCTGGCCGCCACAGGTGATCATGTTGGTGTTCGGGGCGTCGAGATGCTCCCGCAGATTCGCAGGCGGGACCACCGCGGGCCCCACCGCAGCGGGCGTGAGGTCGACCGCGACGATGCCCGCTTCCTCGTAGCGAGGCGCGTACTCGCGGTGAACGTAGGCCGAGGTCGCTTCGAAGATCAGGTCGGGCTTCTCCGACGACGCCAACAGTTCGTCCGCGCCACCACTCATCGTGATCAGTCCGTGGTCCGCGGCGCGCTTCATGCCTTCGGAGTCGGCGTCGATACCGACCATCCAGCGCGGGTCGATGACCTCACTGCGTTCGAGTTTGTACATGAGGTCGGTGCCGATGTTGCCCGACCCGATGATGGCTGCGGTCAGCGTTGCCGCCACGGTGCCTCCTGGGTGTGTGTGGTCATATCCCTTACGAAACTTGTTCCGAATCAGTCGAAGTCGAGCGTGACAGTGCCCAGACCCGCGAACTCCGCGACGAAATGGTCACCCGGCGCGATGTCGAAGGCCCGCGTCGCGGTACCCGGGAGTATCACGTCACCCTTGCGCAGACGAACCCCGAACGCCTCCACCTTGCGCGCAAGCCAACTCACCGCATTCAGCGGATGTCCCAGCACCGCAGACGAATTACCCTTCGCGACGACCTCGCCATTGCGGGTCAGCTCCGCGTCGATATCGCCGGTGTCGATGTCGTCGATCGCCACTCGCTGCTCACCCAGAATCCACCCACACGACGACGCGTTGTCGGCGATGGTGTCGCAGAGGGTGATCTTCCAGTCCCTGATCCGCGAATCAATCAGCTCGATCGACGGAACCACCCATTCGACCGCGTCGATGACGTCGGCGTTGGTGCAGCCCTCGCCGGGCAGGTCTTGACCGAGGATGAACCCGACCTCCACCTCGACCCGCGGAAAACAGAGTCTGGCGGTGTCGATCGGGGTCTTCTCGTAGTACTGCATGTCATCGAGAAGGTGCCCATAGTCCGGTTCGTCGACGCCCATCATCTTCTGCATCGCCTCCGACGCGAGGCCGACCTTGTGCCCGGCGACCTTGGCTCCCCCGTCGAGGCGCTTACGAATGTTGATGAGTTGGATCTCGTACGCGTCGACGACGTCTAGTTCTGGATGGGCGTCGGTCGGCCGGTCGACCGCGGTAGCAGTCTGCTCCGCGGTCCACAGATCTGCGGCGATTCGCTCGCGAATTGCCTGGTCAACCGCCATGTCGTTGTCGCTTTCACTGTCGATCGTCGGGAGAGATCAGACACCTCACCCGGCCTGATTTGGTCTCAGTTTAGAACATGTTCCAGTTTTGTGGCAGACCCCGCCGACCCGTGATGTGGCCTATTCGCGCGACGGTCCGTTCATTCGATCACCGCCGCGCTGAAAGTCGGCGGATCACCGAGCATCGCGCGATGCGATGGCGGTCGGCGCCCGTCGAGGTCGGCGATCCCGAACTCCTCGGCGAGCTCAGCAGCGATGAGGACGCACCCGCTTCTCGACATCAGGTCCGCGTCGACGGCAAGCGCGGCAATCACCCTGCCTACGAACTCGGGCGATTCAGCACTCGCCGCCAATCCCGCGTAGGCGTCAGGATGGTCGGCAAAGGCGGCGCGGGTGCGCTCGGTCATCAGCAAGCCCATCCACAACGAGATCACCGAGACTTCGAAGGGCCGGAAGTCGACGGCCATGTCGTGTGCCATCTTGTCGACCGCGGCCTTGCCTGCGCCGTACGCGGGTCCGTGCATGTAGCACGCGCCGCCGAAGGACGACGTGTTCACGACGAGACCACCGCCGCGCTTCACCAGAAGTGGTGCGGCGTAGTAACTTGCCACGTACGTCGAGCGCATGCCGACGTCGAACAGGTCGGTCAGCGACAGCGGCTTGCTCCAGAACGGCCCCTTCCGCGTCAGCGCGTCTGGCAGCGCCAGGGCGTTGTTGACCAGGATGTCGAGTTCGCCATCGTTCTCGTCGGCGACCCGATCGAAGAGCGCGGCCACGGCATCATCATCTGCGTGGTCGCAGACGACCGGGATACCGAGACCGCCCCGCCGCGTCACCTCGTCCGCGGTCGATTGCACCGAGCCGGGCAGGTCGGCCTCACCTTCATGACGGGTTCGTCCGGTCACGTAGACCTTGGCCCCGGTATCGCCGAGCGCGAGCGCGATACCTTTGCCCGCACCCCTGCTCGCACCGGTGACGACAGCCACGCGCTCTTCGGTCGGCCCCATTGCATAACTTCCTTCCCGGCGCGCGGCGCAGCCACCGTTACCGCTCGTTCGACGACACCCTGGCGCCACATTTCTGAAACGTGTTCTAATTCGTATATAGAACACGTTCCACCGCGGAGCACGAAGGGAACCCGATGGCAGGCGAGCGCGAGCAAGGACAACCAGCACCCGAGACCGAGACGTACGACGTCGTCGTGGTGGGCGCGGGTGCTGCGGGATTGAGTGCTGCCATCACGGCGGCCGCACAGGGCCTGTCCACGGTGATCATCGAGAAGTCGCCGTACTGGGGCGGTTCGACCTCGCGCTCGGGCGGGGGTGTCTGGATTCCCAACAACTCGGTGCTCGAGCGTGATGGAGTCGATGACACACCGGAGCGCGCACGCGAGTACGTCAAGGCGATCATCGGCGAACACGCCCGCGAAGATCGGATCGACGCCTACATCGACCGGGGCCCCGAGGCGCTCGAGTTCCTGATGAAGCACGCACCGCTGGATCTCGAGTGGGTGAAGGGCTACTCCGACTACTATCCCGAGGCACCGGGTGGTCGGCTGGGTGGGCGCAGCGTCGAACCTCGTCCGTTCGACGCGCGCGCACTGGGCGACGACCTCGACACGCTTCATCCGCAGTACACCAAAGCCCCGCTGAACATGGTTGTGCTGCAATCGGATTACCGTTGGCTCAACACCGGGATGCGTCACTGGCGCGGACCGCTACGCATGGCGAAGGTCGGTGGGAGGTTCTTCTGGGCGCGCTCGCGGGGCAAGAAGCTTATCGCGATGGGTGCGGCTCTCGCTGCCGAGTTGCTGCTCGGCGTACGGCAGGCCGGGGTGCCACTTCGGCTCAACACGGGTCTGGTCGACCTCCTCACCGACGACGGCCGGGTGGTCGGTGTCACCGCGGAGTCCGACGGCCGACGGTTCGACATCCGCGCCGAACGGGGCGTGATCCTGGCGTGCGGTGGTTTCGAGCGCAATGCCGAGATGCGCCGGAAGTATCAGCGCGAACCGATCGGTTCCGACTGGACGACGGGCGCGCCGTCGAACACCGGCGACGGGATCAACGCGAGCCTCAAGATCGGCGCGGCTGTGTCGTTGATGGACGACGCCTGGTGGGGACCAACCATCCCACTCCCCCGCGGCCCGTGGTTCGCGCTCTCGGAGCGCTCGGTCCCGGGCACATTCATCGTGAACATGCGCGGCGAGCGATTCATGAACGAGTCACTGCCCTACGTCGAGGCGGTCCACCAGATGTACGGCGGCGAGTTCGGGCTCGGCGACGGTCCGGGAGAGAATGTTCCGTCGTGGTTGATCTTCGACCAGACATGTAGAAACCGATACCTCTTCGCCGGGGTGAATGCGCGACAGCCATTGCCCAAGAAGTGGTTTGAGTCCGGTGTTGTCGTCAAGGCCGACACGATCACCGAACTCGCCGACAAGATCGGCGTACCCGCCGACTCCCTGAACGCGACGACAGAGCGATTCAACGGCTTCGCGAAGAACGGCGTCGATGCAGACTTCCATCGGGGCGAGAGCGGATACGACCACTACTACGGCGACATCACCAACAAACCCAATCCGAGCCTCGGTCCTGTTCGTAAGGCGCCGTTCTACGCGGTGAAGATGGTGCCGGGTGATCTCGGCACCAAGGGCGGTATCGAAACAGACGCAACGGGACGTGCGCTGCGACCCGACGGCTCGGTCATCGAGGGCCTCTACGCCGCGGGCAACACCAGCGCTCCGGTCATGGGCCACACCTACGCGGGTCCGGGTGCGACGATCGGCCCGGCTCTGGTCTTCGGTTACCTCGCGGCACTCGACGCGGCAGCCAACGCCGGCGTGACCACCACATCGTCGACGAGCGCAGGAGCCTGACCGATGGCGATCGATCCTGCAGTCGCAGTCGGAGCCGAACTCCCAGAGGTCACCTTCTCGTGGTCGGCCTCCGACGTCGCGCTTTATCATCTCGCCGTCGGGGCCGCGCGCGATCCACTCGGCGTCGAGGGTCTGCGCTACGTCGACGACGCGAACCCCAAGGTGCTGCCGACGTTCGCGACGGTCGCCGCGTCCTTCCATGCGACGCAGGCGCCTGCGGTGTCGTTTCCCGGTATCGACATCGACCTGGCGAAAGTCGTGCACGGCAGCCAACAGATCACCGCGCACCAACCGCTGCCGCCAAAGGGCAAAGCGACGACCCGCAAGCGGATCGTCGAGGTCCAGGACAAGGGCTCGGCAGCGGTGATCATCTCCGAGGGCGTCACGGTCGACGAGACCGGCGAACCGCTGTGGACCGAACGATCGTCGATCTTCGCCAAGGGGGAGGGCGGATTCGGGGGCGAGCGCGGGGCGTCGAGCAAGGTCGTCTACCCCGACCGCGATCCCGACCGCAGACTGACAGTGCCAACCCTGCCGAATCAGGCACTGCTGTATCGCCTTTGCGGAGACCGCAACCCGCTACATTCCGACCCGGCGTTCGCCGCGCGTGCCGGGTTCCCGCGGCCGATCCTGCACGGGTTGTGCACGTACGGTTCGGTCTGCCGAGCCGTGGTGGACGACATGCTCGACGGCGACGTCACCGCCGTCGACGACTTCTCCGCGACGTTTGCGGGCGTCGTCTTTCCCGGTGAGACGCTCGACGTGGCGGTCTGGGAGGACTCGGACCGTCTGCTGGTGACGGCGGCGGTGGCCGACCGCGACGGTGCGCCTGCTCTCGCGAATGTGGTCCTCGGCACGCGGGGCTGACGGGAGGGGATGGACTCACGCGGGCATGAGGCTGCGTCACGCCGCCACCGCGCCGCGCCGGTCCGTGAACCGATAAGGTCACTGACGGTCATTCCCGCTACCTGTTGTCGTGGCCAGTCCACGGCCCATGAAGGAGATTCGATGAGCGATTCGCTGCAGTCACTGCTCGAGGCCAACCGACCCGCAGTGGTCCAGGATTTCGTCGGTGTGATAGATGCCGAGGTGTCGGAGCAGAAGGGTCTGGGCGGCGCGGCCGTCAAGGCCGCATACGGCGCCGTACAGAGGATCAAGCCCGACATCGTGACGCGGGCAACCGATCAACTGCTCCCGGACTTTCTCGCAGCGTTGCAACCGTTCTGGGACAACAAGCCTGCCGGCGTTGCCTTCGGCGATCACCTCGCGGCCAACTCGGACGCGGCGGCCGAGGCTTTGCTGCAGGTGACCGACGATCAGGTCGCAGACGCGAAGCCCGCACTGGCGAAGGCATACAACTCGCTGCGCGGAAAGGCGAAAGGCTATGTCGCCGCTGCACTTCCGCGAGTCGGCGCCGTCGTCGACAAGTACGCGAGCTGAGTTGAGGTGACGGCTGGTCGCGCTAGGCCGCGGAGGTGAGGATGAGAACCAACACCACACCTACCGCGATCAGCGCGGCCAGCATCGACAGCACTCGCCAGATGTGCAGGCGGACCGGTGTCGGGTCGGTTGCTCGTGAAGATGCGACCTGGGATGAGGCCATGATCTCTCACTTTCGATCGTCCGGGACACCGTCCAACGGTCTGGTCGAGTGCTCCCAGTCTGTTACAACAGTGATAAATGTGTCACATGTTGCAGGAGTTTGGGGTGTTTCGCGGCAGCGTGTCGCCGATATCCTCGACGTGACCCCGATGAGGACCACATGGCTCGCATGACTCGAGAGAACGTTCGTGCCGCGTGGCTCATCTTGATCGCCTGCGCCGCGGTCAGCATGGTGGTCGCCGCCATGGCAGCGTTGAACACCGCGCTCGCCGACATCGCGGTCGACATCGGCGCGGACTCGAGCCAGATGACGTGGATCGTCGACGGGTACACGCTGGCGCTCGCGGCGCTACTTCTCCCGGCAGGCGCGATCGGTGATCGGTACGGGCGCCGCGAGATACTCATCGTCGGCCTCGTGCTCTTCGCCGTTGCCTCGCTCCTCGCGATCTGGACCACAAACCCCACCCAATTGATCGGCACCCGCATCCTCGCGGGTGTGGCTGCTGCGCTGATCATGCCGACGACACTGTCGCTGATCACCTCCGGCGTCCCCGCTGATCGACGCAGTATCGCGGTGAGCATCTGGGCCGCGGTGGCCGGGGCGGGTGCAATCGCGGGCTTCTTCGTCACGGGTGTCCTGCTCGAATTCTTCTCGTGGCACTCGATATTCATCACATTCGCGGCGTCGGCTCTGCTGACGGCACTCCTGTGCCTGACGATCGGCACCTCTCGTGACAGCAATCCGGGACGCTTCGACTTCGCCGGGACCGCGCTGTCCGTCCTCGGCGTGACCGGCATCGTGTTCGGTCTTCTCGAAGCCCCGCACCGCGGCTGGAGTGACGCGCTCGTCCTCGTCGCACTGATCGGCGGGATCGTTCTGCTGGGCGCGTTCTGCCTCGTCGAGCTCCGCATCACAGACCCGCTGCTCGACGTGCGTTTGTTCACCAACCGTGCGTTCGGCTCGGGCGCGCTCTCGGTCTGTCTGCAGTTCTTCGCTTCGTTCGGTGCTTTCTACCTCTTGCTGCAGCGGCTGCAGCTCGTGTTCGGGTACTCGCCGCTGCAGTCGGCCTTCGCGCTGATGCCGATGGTGGTCGGCGTCAGCGTTTTCGCGCTGGTGGGCAACTGGCTCGCGGTGCGCTTCGATTCGCTGCGATTTGTCCTGGCCGGCGGAATTCTGGTCGCGGGCATCGGAATGCTGCTGTTGGGGCTCGTCGACTACGACTCCTATCCGACGCTTGCGGGGATCACCGCGGTCGTCGCCGTCGGTATCGGCCTCGCCACCGCACCATCGACCACCGCCATCATGGCGAACACGCCGATGGACAACCAGGGGGTGGGGTCGGCGGTCAACGACACCGCTCGTGAACTCGGCGCCGCGATAGGAATCGCTCTCGCCGGCTCGCTGCTCGCCGCCGGCTACTCGGCGCGCATAGGGACGACGAGCACGCTTGCGCACGATCAGCTCGAAGCTGCGGGACGCCAGCGCGTCGCCGCCGGAGACACGGCGGGCGGTCATGCGCTGCTCGCTCAGGCCGACGAGGTGTCCGACCGCATCGGCAGGTCACTCGCCGAGGCCACCGAGGTGGCCCATCGCCTGCCCTCGCAGGCGGGCGCTCTCTCGCGGACCATCCTCGACGGCGCGCAGGACGCATTCGTCACTCCGATGAACCAGGCATGTGTCGTCCTCGGCGTGGTCCTTCTGGTCGGCTCCGCGGTGTTGATCTGGCTGACTCCACGACGCGTGGTCCCGCTCGGCTCCAACGGCGAGCCGTCCCATGTCACCGACGGCGAGCCGGATCCCTCGACCGGTCGCAGCAAGGGCTGAGCAGCGTAGGCTCGCTCCCGATGATCGAGGCGAGCAGCGCACTCGGCACCGCGGTGGCGGTTGTCGTGTTGGTGGTGACGATCGTGACCACGGTGTCGGCCGCGCGGGTCCCGCCCGCCGTGGTCGCGGTTCCGGCCGCGCTCCTCGTAGTCGCGCTCGGCCTCGTCGGCTGGCACGCCGCCGTGGCGGAGGTCGCGTTCATGCTGCCGACGATCGGGTTCCTCGCCGCGATGTTGGTGGTCGCCGAAATCTGCTCACGCGCAGGAGTATTCACGTGGGTTGGAGTCGCGCTCGCCCGATGGAGCCGAGGCTCCGCGGTCGGGCTGTTGCGCATCGTGTTCGTGGTCGCCGCTGTCACGACCGCGGTGCTGTCCCTCGACACGACGATCGTGCTGCTGACGCCGGTGGCCGTACTGACCGCCCGGCACATCGGGGCCAGGGTCGCACCTGTCGCGTACGCGAGCAATCACACGGCCAACAGCGCGTCGACGCTTCTGCCCGTGTCCAACCTCACCAATCTGTTGGCGTTCAGCGCCGCGGGCGTGTCTTTCACACGCTTTAGCGCGCTCATGGCCGGCCCGTGGGTTGTGGCGATCGTCGTCGAATATCTGGTCTTCCGATGGTTCTTCGCCGCCGAGTTGTCGACACCGCGACGCCGGAGCGACGTCGACGACAGGCCCGTCACGGAGCCGCAGTCGCCTGAGGCTACGGCGCAGGACGATTCACGCGCAGTCGGATCGACGATGCGGGCACCGGTCGTGACGCTTGCCGCCGTCGGG
>NZ_BAFB01000166.1 GCF_000248075.1 Gordonia otitidis NBRC 100426
GGTGGCGTTTGCCCTCGAGTTCGCTGATGACGACCAACGGCAGGATGACGTGGTGTTCAGCGAAGCGTGTGACTGCCCAGGGATCGGAGAGCAGCACAGAGGTGTCGAGGACGTAGGTGCGTGTGGTCACGTGGGCTCCTACGTTTGTGCGGCACCCGCACAAACCAGTTCTTCGATGACCGGCTGGTTCTTGTCCGTTCCTCGGCGTCAGCCGAGATGGACGAGGACCGGGGCCGGCCCCCTCGCGCTGCTGGTGCAACCCACGATGTGAACCTCCCGGACGAACCGCTTCCCCGCGGCCCGTCACTGGTCAACGTACGCGGATGCCGACGTTCCGGCGCGACGTAAATGGGTGTGTCTACGTGAAATATGCGTAAACGGACGTATCGTCGAACCACGACGCGCAGATGCGGTGCCGTGGTGGCGATACGTCCGTCAGCAGGGAGAACGCGGAGATCAGCGACCGGCGCGAGCGAGGATACGAGCCTTGGCGGCTGCTGCCTCGTCGTTCAGACCCTCGACACTTTCGAGTTTGAGTTGGTCGACGATCGACGCCGCGATCGCGTCGATGGTGGCTTCGTCCTGATAGTCGGCGATCAATGCGCGCTGCTCGTCGAAGTCGACGACGTCGAAGCCGATCGGCTCGTCGAGTCCGCGCGCGAGCGCCTTGTCGAGTGCGATGACGGCGGTGTCCTGGTCGGCCACGAGTCCGGCACCGAGCAGGTTGACGAAGGTGCGCGACGACGTCTCGTCGTCTCCGGCGACCTTGTGCAGGATCTGCGCCAGGATGTCGTCGGTCACCGATGCCTGCATCTTCTCGATGAACTTCACGCTCTGGGCCTCGTGTACGGCCATGAGCGCCAGCACGTCGAGAGGCTTGAGCTCGTCGACCTGCGCCTCGTTCTGCCGGTAGCCCGCGGTGACGTGAACTCGACGACGCTCCTCGGCATCGACCGGGTCGATCGCGCGGCGGACGACGAGGTAGTCGCGCAGGACCACCGCGTGGCGGTTGTCCTCTGCCGTCCACACACCGACGAGCTGACGCCAATCGGAGAACGCCGGGAAGTACTTCGCGAGAATCCGGTGATACGACGGCAGGTTGTCCTTGGTGAGGAGCAACGCCAGCAGCGCCGCTGCGGTCTCGTCGGACAGCGTCTGTTGCGAGGGGTCCCAGTCGTCGCCTCCCATGAAGGCGAAGTTACGGCCGTCGTCCCACGGCACGTACTCGTGCGGATTCCACACAGCGGAAGCGAGCTGGTGATCCTCGGCGACCTCCGGGAGGGCCTTCTCCAGCGCGATGATCAGTTCGTCTTCGCTCAGTACGTTCATCGCAGCAAGGATACGGATCCGTAGGCGGCGATTTCAAACCGCCCCGGGCCCTCTCGACGGTGGTCGGATGTCCAGGTCAGACCCGGCTCATCAGCCCCCACTCCTCGAGTCCGTCGTAGAGCGGGTGGTCGAGTGCCAGGCGCGATACCCGCCCGCGCAACGCGGACACGTCGGCGTCGGCCCCGGCCGCGAGCGCGGTGGCGATGATGTCGGCCACCTCGGTGAACTCCTCGTCGCCGAAGCCACGGGTGGCCAGGGCCGGGGTGCCGATCCGCAGACCGGAGGTGACCATCGGCGGTCGCGGATCGAACGGCACCGCGTTGCGGTTGACCGTGATGCCCACCTCATGGAGCAGGTCTTCGGCCTGCTGACCGTCGAGCGGGCTGTTGCGCAGGTCGACGAGCACCAGGTGGACGTCGGTACCACCGGTGAGAACCGAGACACCGGCCTTCTCGACGTCGGCGCCGGTCAGCCTCTCGGCGAGGATCTTGGCGCCTGAGAGCGTGCGACGCTGGCGGTCGGCGAACTCCTCGGTGCCCGCGATCTTGAGCGCGACGGCCTTGCCCGCGATGGCGTGCATGAGCGGTCCGCCCTGCTGCCCCGGGAACACCGACGAGTTGAGCTTCTTGGCCCACTCCTGCTTGGCGAGGATGATGCCCGAACGGGGACCGCCGAGGGTCTTGTGCACGGTCGAGGAGACGACGTCGGATGCCGGGACGGGGTTGGGGTGCAGCCCCGCGGCGACGAGACCCGCGAAGTGGGCCATGTCGGTCCACAGGTAGGCGCCGACCTCGTCGGCGATCGACCGGAAGGCGTCGAAGTCGAGCGTGCGCGGGTATGCCGACCAGCCCGCGACGATCACCTTGGGCTGCACGTCGAGGGCGATCTTGCGCACCTCGTCCATGTCGATCCGAAAATCCTCTTTGCTGACACCGTAGAAGTGGTTCTCGTAGAGCTTGCCCGAGAAGTTGAGCCGCATACCGTGCGTCAGGTGACCGCCGTGCGCGAGGTCGAGGCCGAGGAGCTTCTCCCCCGGGTTCATCAACGCCATCAGCACCGCCGCGTTGGCCTGAGCTCCCGAATGTGGCTGCACGTTGGCGAAGTCGGCCCCGAAGAGTTCCTTGGCGCGGTTGCGTGCGATGTCCTCGACGACGTCGACGTACTCGCAGCCGCCGTAGTAGCGACGTCCCGGGTACCCCTCGGCGTACTTGTTGGTCAGGACACTGCCCTGCGCCTGCAGCACCGCGCGGGGCACGAAGTTCTCCGAGGCGATCATCTCGAGCGTGTCGCGCTGGCGACTCAGCTCGCCGTTCATCGCGGCGGCCACGTCGGGGTCGAGCTCGGCCAGGGACATCGAGTTCAGGCTCGCGGTGTTCGCTGAGATGGGGTTCTCGGTCATGGCGAACAGTCTATTGGCCCAGTTCGGCTCGGAGCAGCGCTGGGGTCAGTGGCTCGTCGAGGAGTCGTCCGAAGCGCGCCAGTCGCTCCGGTTCGGGCACAGCCTCGAGCCACTCCTCCAATAGTCGGTATCCCTCGACGTAGGTCGAGATGTAGGCCCGCCACAGCGGCGAGGTGAGGAATCGCAACATCTGGCGCGCCCGCTCGGGCGGTGCGAGCAGCCAGCGTTCGAGGAAGCCCGCGACGATGTCGACGTCGGCGTGTTGGTCGTGCAACATCAGGGCGGCGTCCTGCCGCACGGTCAGCAGGCCCGACGACGCCCTGCCGACTCGCTGCGCGCGCTCACCGTCGAATCGCAGCCCGAGGTCGGCGTAGATCTCCTGCGCCCACAACCCCCAGTCGTCTCCGATGGCTGCATGCAGCGCGTGGTCGGCGAGCCCCTCCGCCATCAGACACTGCGGTGTGTTGACCAGGAAGATGGTCTGCTCGGCCTGCCCACCGCCGACGAGGATCTGCTCCTTACGGCAGT
Source organism: Gordonia otitidis NBRC 100426 (assembly GCF_000248075.1). Classification (GTDB taxonomy): domain Bacteria; phylum Actinomycetota; class Actinomycetes; order Mycobacteriales; family Mycobacteriaceae; genus Gordonia; species Gordonia otitidis. The sequence goes on from NZ_BAFB01000166.1 coordinate 3,257, forward strand.
GCTCGGTGTGGTGCCCCGGATACGCCTCGTGGGCGATGAGATGCGGCAGCGACGACATGTATTGCGTGAGGTCGGCGTTGATCGCGACCCGCGACCGATAGTTGCCGAGGTAGTAGTTGAAGCCGGACCACGGCTTGTCGGTCACGACCTCGAACTCGACGATCTCGTTGTCGGACAACGGGAACTCGTCTCTGACCCGCTCACGCAGCGCACCGCTGAACGCACGCACACATTCGTCGACGCGTTCCGGTGGGATCTCGTCGGAACGACGGTACGCCGCGTAGGCATCGCTGAGCACCGGTCCACTCGCGTCGGGTACGCCGAGCGCAGAACCCAACTCGCCGTGCGCCTTTCGATAGTCATCGGTGTCGGCGGGCGCGATGTCGACGTCGAAGTAGGCGCGCACCTCGTCGACGAACCCGATGTCGTCGCCCGCGAACTTGCGCGCGGAACACTCGAGTGCACGCAGATGTGCATCGACGAACGCCGCGCGATCGGTCGGCAGCCCAGCGGGTAGTTCGCCACGCAGGCCACGCGCCCGGTCGGCGAGTCGCGACGGGTCCGGAGCCGGCCCGTTGGCGATCTCGGAACGCAACGTCGGATCACCGGTGTACGCGTCGACGAAGCCCTCTTCGAGCCGGTCGAACGCGAGGCCGAGTCGTAGATAGTCGGTGATCAGATCCGTCTCCGGGGTTGCCGATCCCCTGTTCGCCGTTGTCATGGTGGAAGGCTACCGACAGCGGCATCGGCACGCCCTTCTAAGCTGTAGGCCATGACGATGAGGCGCGACGCGCATCCGCCAACGGGACGAGTTGGCTGATGGCGCGCGACACCACCGGCCGCGATCCCAGTCTGTATCTGGAACTCGATCGCAAGCAATGGCGTGACCTGCGTGAATCCATGCCGATGGTGCTCAACGAGAACGAACTCGACCAACTCGTCGGCATGGGCGAGAACGTCGACCTTCGAGAGGTCGCCGAGGTCTACCTTCCGCTCTCGCGTCTGATCCATCTGCAGGTCGCAGCCCGACAACGCCTCTTCGCGGCGACGTCGACCTTCCTCGGCGATCGACAGACCACCAAACAGGTGCCGTTCGTGATCGGGATCGCGGGAAGCGTGGCCGTCGGCAAGTCGACCACCGCGCGCATCCTGGCAGCCCTGCTCGCCCGCTGGGAGTCGCACCCGAAGGTCGACCTCGTCACCACCGACGGATTTCTGCTCCCCACCCGCGAACTCGAACGCCGGGGCATCATGCACCGCAAGGGATTTCCCGAATCCTACGACCGCAGGGCGCTGCTGCGATTCGTCACGGAGGTCAAGTCGGGTGCGCGCGAGGTCACCGCTCCGGTGTACTCACACCTCACCTACGACATCGTCCCCGACGTGATGCACTACGTGCACCAGCCCGACATCCTGATCCTCGAGGGCCTCAACGTCCTACAGACCGGCGCGACGCTCATGATCTCGGACCTGTTCGACTTCTCGATCTACGTCGACGCCAAGACAGCCGACATCGAGAACTGGTACATCTCCCGGTTCCTACAGATGCGCTCGACGTCGTTCGCCGATCCCAACTCGCATTTCCACCACTACTCGTCGTTGACCGACGACCAGGCCAAAGCAGCTGCACGCGACATCTGGACGTCGATCAACCTACCGAACCTACGGGAGAACATCCTGCCCACGAGGCCACGCGCCACCCTAGTGCTCCGCAAGGACGCCGACCACTCCATCAATAGGGTCCGACTCCGCAAGCTGTGACGTCGCGGTCATGCCGACCCAACCTGATCACTGCGCCCGCGGCGATCACTGGACCCACGGCGGGCTGATCCGATCGCCATCCCCTGTCGTGGCGGTCAGGCCGGGCACCGAGGTCACCCACACTTCGGACTCTGCGTCTCCCGGATTGTCAAGTAGCACAGAGCTTCCCGCAGGCACGAAGACCACCGCGCCCGGCTCGGTGTCGACTTGCACGCCGTCGAGCGCAAGCCGCGGCGCACCGGAGAGTACGAGCATCACCTCCTCGGAATCGACGGTGTGCGCGGTCCCCGACTGACCGGGACACAGCGTCGTCCGCCAGGCGCAGAGATCACGGCTTCCTGTGCGCGGCGATACGAATGATTCGAACGACGCCCCGTGCATGTCGTATGTGGTCGACCGAGTGACGAGTGGCATGACAGCTCCTTGATATAGACAGTCTGGCTGTCTATATTTAGACAGCTAGACTGTCTATATGTCAAGCCTCACCCCTCCCCGCGCACAGTTGCCGTTCCTGCTGATGCGCGCACAGTCCGCAGTGAGCGAACGCATCAACGACCGGATCTCACGCCGGGGCCATCCGACGCTTCGCCCGATTCACGGACTCGTGTTCACCCGAATCTCGCAGGCGGGCGCCTCGATCAACGACATCGCAGCCTTCATCGGCGTCACCAAGCAATCCGCAGCGGCCATCGTCGACGCACTGGAAAGCGACGGGTACGTGACGCGCAGAACAGATCCCGACGATCGGCGTGCCCGTCTGATCGAACTCACCGAGCGTGGGCGCACCGTCACACGACTGGCAACGACGGCAGCGGCGGCCGAAGCCGACGCCCTGGCCGAAGCGATGGGCGACGACGTACTCGCGGAGGTCCTCGACGCCCTACGGGTGTTGGCGGACATGCCGTCGCACCCGCAGACCTGACACACCTCAGCCGTGTCTTGTGCGTGTTGTCGCGTGGAGCCACGCGTCGAAGGCTGCGTGTCCGTGGGTTCGGAGGCGAGCGCGACGTCGGCGATCATCGCTGCCGCGTCGACCGCCGCAAGTGGGCGACACCGTCAACGCTAGAGCCAATTGATGATCCTTCGCCCGCGGCGGACTCGACGTGTTGCGCCATCGCGATGCGCCACGACTCCGCGGCACCGACGGCGAGCCGACCGGGGGAATTCTCGTCGGGTTCGGCACACCGTCGGTCTCCACATTCGACGCGGACGTGACCGCGCTGATCGACCTACTCGACGACTATTTGCCGAAGCGTCGGCTCCGGGCTGAGTAATCGCGCAGCGCACGCAGGAAATCGACGCGACGGAACTCCGGCCAGTAGGCGTCGGTGAACCAGATCTCCGAATACGCACTCTGCCAGAGCAAAAAACCCGACAGTCGCTGCTCGCCCGACGTCCTGATGACCAGGTCCGGATCGGGCTGTCCCTTGGTGTAGAGGTTCTCGTCGATCGCCTCCACGGTGACCGCGTCGACCAACTCCTGGACGGTCGCACCCTCGTCGGCCTTCTCGACCAGTAGCGCACGCACCGCGTCAGCGATCTCCTGCCTGCCGCCGTAACCGACGGCCACATTGACGTTCATGCCCGACCTGGTGAGTGTCCGTTCAGCTGCGCGTCGAAGGCGGGCAGCGGCGGCCTCGGGAAGCTGATCAAGCGTGCCGACTATCCGCACCCGCCAGTGCCCGTCAGGAGTGGCGATCTCGTCGACGATGTCGGGCACGATCTCCATCAGGGCGTCGAGTTCGTCGGATGCCCGCTGCAGGTTCTCCGTCGACAGTAGATAGATGGTGACGGTCTCGATGCCGAGCTCGGCACACCACTCGAGCATCTCCGCGATGCGCTGCGCACCGACCCGGTGTCCGTGGCTGACGTCCTCGAAGCCCGCCTCGCGCGCCCACCGTCGATTGCCGTCGCAGATGATCGCCACATGCCGGGGAAGCCGTGTCTCGTCCGTCAACTGGATCAACCGACGCTCGTACACGGAGAGCATCGGCCGACGCAGACGATCGGGTAGGAGTTTCATCGCGAACCAGATTAGACCTCACGGGTGAGGGCGCTCTGAGTCAGGCCACAACGTCCTCGGCGAGTTCCTCGGACTCCTCATCGGTGAGCTGGTCGCGCTCGTGACGTCCGGAAGTGGGAGCAGGTGTCTGCTCGACGGCGTTCCTACGCTCACGCAGGGCGACGACCCCGACAAGCGCTGCTCCGACGATGAGCCAACCGACGATCTTCGCGATCTCACCCCCGTTGGACACGTCCGGGAAGTACGCGAGGTTGCGTGACGCCTCGTTCAGGCCCGCACCGATCCAGAAATCGTGCAGCACCGCGAAGAACTTCGACTGCAGGGCCGGCGCGAAGACACCGCCGCTGGTGGTGAAGTTCAATCCGACGAAGATCGTGACCATGGCCAGCGTGGTGAACCGGCCGATGAACGGATGCAGTCCGATCGCGAACAGCATGGTCGCGAGGGCATACAGGATCGAGAGGCCGAAG
>NZ_BAFB01000165.1 GCF_000248075.1 Gordonia otitidis NBRC 100426
TGCACTTCGACAGCGAGAACGACACCGAGGTCGGCGCACGCTTCGTCGCCCACCAACTAGCGCAGGGCAAGGATGTCGAGACCGCACTCAAGGAGGTGTGCGCCACCTTCGACGGCTTCTACACCCTCGTGGTCTCCAACCGCGACTCCTTCGCCGTGGTCCGTGACGCCATCGCCTGCAAGCCTGCCGTGATCGCCGAGACACCCGACTGGGTGGCCATGGCCAGTGAGTATCGCGCCCTTGCCCATCTTCCCGGCGTCGACGATGCCCGCATCTGGGAACCAGAGCCCGAGGTGGTCTACGCATGGACACGCTGACAGCCCCCCCGTCCACACCCCCGTCCACGGAGATCCCCATGAGCGACCTGCATTTCGACCTCGACACCACTCCACTGCGTGACGTGAACTCGGTTCTGCACGGCGATGTGTCCGGCGAGGTGGTGATCGACAACCCGCACGGCGCACACAGCGTGGCCGCCGGGGTCAACGCACCCGTCAAGATCACCGTCAACGGTCACGTCGGCTACTACGCCGCAGGCATGAACCAGCAGGCGGAAATCATCATCAACGGCAACGCGGGCACCGGCGTCGCCGAGAACATGATGAGCGGCACCGTCGTCGTCAAGGGCAACGCGTCGCAGTCCGCCGGCGCCACCGCACACGGTGGGCTGCTCGTCATCGAGGGTGACGCCGCAGCGCGGTGTGGCATCTCGATGAAGGGCGTCGACATCGTCGTGGGCGGCAACGTCGGCCACAACAGCGCGTTCATGGCGCAAGCCGGGCGCATGGTGGTCCGCGGCGACGCAGGCCAGGGGCTTGGCGACTCGATCTACGAAACACGCCTCTACGTACGCGGTTCGGTTGCCTCGCTCGGCGCCGACTGCATCGTCAAACCGATGCGGGCCGAACACCTCGAAGAACTCGCCGGACTGCTCAAGGCCGCCGGTTTCAAGGACGACGACCCCACAAAGTACACCCGCTACGGCTCAGCGCGCGAGCTCTACCACTTCCACGTCGACAACTCTTCGGCCTACTGAGCCGGTCGCGCTGCACGCCCTCGGGGGCGGCTCGACCAGCACAAGGAGAATCCCATGACCAATCTCAGCAACTCCCAGCGCGGCCTACGCGAGTCGGCGACCTTCGACCGCAACACGATCGCCGCAATCCAGCGCGCCGCAGAAACCGGAATCTACGACATCCGCGGTTGGGGTGCCAAGCGTAAACTGCCTCACTTCGACGACCTGCTCTTCCTCGGCGCATCCATGTCGCGCTACCCGCTCGAGGGGTACCGCGAACGCTGCGACACCGACGTCAAGCTGGGGACCCGCAACGCCAAATTCCCGCTGCACCTGCAGACCCCGGTCACCATCGCCGGAATGAGCTTCGGCGCGTTGTCCGCCGGGGCGAAGGAGGCTCTCGGCCGCGGTGCGTCGGAGGTCGGCACGTCGACCACCACCGGTGACGGCGGCATGACGCCTGAGGAACGCGGGCAGTCGAAGAACCTTGTCTATCAGTATCTTCCGTCGCGCTACGGCATGAACCCCGACGACCTGCGCAAGGCCGACGCGATCGAGGTCGTGCTCGGTCAGGGAGCGAAGCCCGGCGGTGGCGGAATGCTGTTGGGGCAGAAGATCTCCGAGCGTGTGGCCGCCATGCGCACGCTGCCCGAGGGCATCGATCAGCGCAGTGCATGCCGTCACCCCGACTGGACCGGCCCCGACGATCTCGCGATCAAGATCAACGAGCTGCGCGAGATCACCGACTGGGAGAAGCCGATCTACGTCAAGGTCGGTGCCACACGGACCTACTACGACGTCAAGCTCGCCGTGCACTCCGGCGCCGACGTCGTCGTCGTCGACGGCATGCAGGGTGGCACCGCCGCGACCCAGGACGTCTTCATCGAACACGTCGGCATCCCGACCCTGGCGGCCATCCCGCAGGCCGTGCAGGCGCTGCAGGAACTCAGTGTGCACCGTGAGGTCCAGCTCATCGTCTCGGGCGGCATCCGCAACGGTGCTGACGTCGCCAAGGCGATGGCACTGGGCGCCGACGCCGTCGCGATCGGAACGGCGGCGCTCATCGCGCTCGGCGACAACGATCCCCGATACTCCAACGAGTACGCCAAGCTGGGATCGGCCGCGGGCTTCTACGACGACTTCCAGGACGGACGCGATCCCGCGGGCATCACCACCCAGGATCCCGAGCTGTCGGCGCGGTTCGACCCCGTCGAGGGCGGTCGACGCCTTGCCAACTTCCTGCGGGTCATGACCATGGAAGCCCAGACCATCGCGCGTGCCTGCGGTAAGGCGCACCTGCAGCATCTCGAGCCCGAGGACCTGGTCGCCATCACGATAGAGGCGTCGGCGATGGCTCGCGTCCCGCTCGCGGGCACCAGCTGGATTCCGGGAACGGGGGCCGGGCTATGAGCACCCAGACCGCGTCGATCGTCATCATCGGTGGCGGACTCGAGGGCGTCGCCACGGCATGGGCCCTGGCGCAGCGCGGTATCACCGATGTCGTTGTCTGCGAACGGGACACCGTCGGCGGTGGCATGACCGGCAAGTCGTCGGGCATCGTGCGCTGCCACTACGGGGTCAGTTCCCTGGCGGCGATGGCCGCGACCGGCCTCGAGGTCTTCGAGAAGGCCGAGGAGATCTTCGGCACCGACATAGGCTTCCGGCAGACCGGCTACGTGGTCGGTGTCGGGGAGGCGAACGTCGACAACCTCAGGAAAAGCCTTGCCGCGCAGCGCGAGGTCGGCGTGCAGACCGAGGAGATGGACGTCTCCGAAGTCGCAAAGCTCTGGCCTGCGGCCGATC
>NZ_BAFB01000164.1 GCF_000248075.1 Gordonia otitidis NBRC 100426
CGTCGAATGGACCGACACCGAGGGCGAAGCACAGGCAGGCACCGAGAGCGTCATGGTCGACACCTCGACCGACGTGATCGACCACGGCGGCTACGGCAACGACTACGCCGGAGACGACGCTCAGACACAGCAGTGGGCCGTACCGGAAGAAGCCAGAACACAGCAGATCGAGTCGGAACAGCCCGAGGGTGGGCGTCACTACGGCGGGGGCTCCTAGGAATGCCGAATGCCACCACGCGTGGCGTCGACAGAATCGCGCGGGCCGGTGAAGGTGCACTCGCCCAGACAGGCAATATCGTCCAGCTGTTCGTCGATGTCGCACGCCAAACTTTTGTGCGTCCTTTCCAGTGGCGCGAGTTCATCCAGCAGGCTTGGTTCATCGCGAGTGTGACTATCCTTCCGACGGCGCTCATCGCGATCCCGTTCGGCGCGATCGTCTCGCTGCAGACGGGCTCACTGATCAAGCAGCTCGGAGCGGAGTCGTACACCGGTGCCGCATCTGTGCTCGTCGTCATCCAGCAGGGATCTCCGCTGGTCACCTCCTTGTTGATCGCCGGCGCGGCCGGTTCCGCCGTGGCCGCCGATCTCGGTTCGCGGACGATCCGCGAGGAGATCGACGCGATGGAAGTGTTGGGTATCAACCCGATTCAGCGTCTCGTCGTTCCCCGTGTACTGGCGATGGTCCTGGTCGCCGTACTACTCAACGGACTGGTCGCCGTGGTCGGCATCGGCGGTGGCTACTTCTTCAACGTGATCGTGCAGGGCGGAACCCCCGGCGCCTACCTGGCGTCGTTCGGTGCGCTCGCCCAGCTACCGGACCTGTGGGTCTCCCTGCTCAAAGCTGCCGTCTTCGGTGTGCTGGCCGGGGTGGTCGCCGCGTACAAGGGGCTCACTCCGAAGGGCGGACCGAAAGGCGTCGGTGACGCGGTCAACCAGAGCGTCGTCATCACGTTCCTGCTGCTGTTCCTGGCGAACCTGATCATCACTGCGGTGTACCTGCAGATCGTCCCGCCGAAGGGGAGCTGACCATGGCCGGTGGAGTCACTATCGCCAAGAGCCGCCCCGAGTACTACATGTACGAGGCGCGCAAACAGCTCGGGAAACCGCTCAAGGTCCTCGACGGTGCCGGCGAGCAGATGTCGTTCTACGGACGCACGCTCGCCTGGATCCCCCGGACGCTGATCCACTACACGCGTGAGGTTCTCCGAATCCTCGCAGAGGTGGCCTTCGGTTCCGGCGGACTCGCCGTCATCGGCGGCACCGTCGGCGTGATGGTCTTGATGTCCGGGTTCACCGGCGTCGTCGTCGGGCTGCAGGGTTACGCCGCGCTCGACCAGATCGGTTCGCAGGTTCTCACGGGATTCCTGTCCGCGTACGTCAATACCCGCGAGGTGGCGCCGCTCGTCGCAGGACTTGCGTTGTCGGCGACGGTCGGGTGCGGTTTCACCGCCCAGCTCGGTGCCATGCGCATTTCCGAGGAGATCGACGCACTGGAGTCGATGGCCGTTCCCTCGATTCCGTTCCTGGTGTCGACGCGGGTCATCGCGGGCTTCATCGCCGTCATCCCGCTCTACGTGCTCGGGCTGCTCTCCGCGTACTTCGCTTCACGCGTGGTGACGACTGTTTTCAACGGGCAATCGGGCGGTTCCTACGATCACTACTTCAACCTGTTCCTACCGCCGGAAGACGTGCTGTGGTCATTCGGTAAGGTGCTGGTCTTCGCGTTCGTGATCATCCTGGTGCACTGCTACTACGGCTACTACGCCAGCGGTGGGCCCGCGGGCGTCGGTGTGGCCGTCGGTCACGCGGTGCGAGCGGCGTTGGTGCTCATCGCCGTGCTCGACTTCTTTCTCGGCCTTGCCATCTGGGGCACGACGACGACGGTGAGAGTGGGGGGCTAGGCGATGACCGTGATTCGTCGCCGGTTACTCGGACTGGTGTTCTTCGTGGTGGTCGCGCTGTTCTTCGCGCTCACGATCATGAAATTCAACAAGGACTTCACGACCTTCACTGACGTGACGCTCAAGACCGATTCGGTCGGCAACGCGTTGCCGACCAACGCCGATGTGAAGGCTCGCGGCGTATTGGTCGGCGAGGTCCGCGACGTCGAGCCCGCGGGTAACGGCACGGTCAACGTGACCCTCGGACTCAAGCCGGAGATGGCGGCGCAACTGCCCGCCGACACTACCGCGCGCATCCTGCCCAAGACACTGTTCGGCGAGCGCTATGTCGCGTTGCAGGTTCCCGAGCAGACCGCAGGCCCGACTCTCGCCAATGGCATGACGATCCAGACCGACACCAGTGGCAACGCGAAAGAGGTCCAGGACCTGCTCGACCGTCTGCTGCCGGTGCTTGACGCGATCCCGCCACAGGATCTGAACGTGACGCTGACCGCACTGTCGCAGGCCCTATCGGGGCGCGGCGAACAGATCGGCACCACCCTCGAAGAGCTCAACACGATCTTCGGCCGGTTGTCGACGACGAAGAACCTGAACTCGCTGGAGGGCACTCTGCGCGGACTCGCCTCGTTCTCGAAGACCTACTCGACGGCGCTTCCCGATGTCATCGATGCGCTCGACACCTTCCGGACGACCAACAAGACGATCGTCGACCGCCAGGGTGATCTGCGGACGCTGATCGCCACGCTCGGCACGGCGTCGACCGACACGACCAACTGGTTGCAGCGCAACGGCAACAACCTCGTCGACCTCGTCACCGACTCCGAGCCCTTCCTGACGGGTCTGGCCAAGCAGTCACCGACGTTCGTCTGCGCCTTCCACAACTTCGCGACACTGATCCCGGAATCGGAGAAGATCGTCGGCAAGGGTACGAAGAATCCCGGTGTGCGTGTGAATCTGCAGTTCGTCAACCCGCGCGGTAGGTACCTGCCCAACCAGGACGAGCCGCGCTTCTTCGACAAGGACGCGCCTGCGGTCTGCTACGACCCGCCGACCAACGGTCGCCCCTTCCCGCAGTATCCGGGCGGCGGCCTCGCCGACGGCTCGTATCAGCCCCCGTCACGCAATCCCGGCCCGACCACGGTGAACAAGCTGCCACAACCGCAGTTCACCAAGACACCGGTCGGCACCATTCGGGAGAACTCGTTCGACGATCCGACCTACCGGGCGCAGCTGAAGGTGATCTATGGCGCGGCCAGCGGGACAGAGCCCGACGACGTGCCCACCTGGACCACCATGATCGGTGCTGCGCCGCTGCAGGGAGCGCAGGTGCACATCAAATGAAGTCCATCGCGGGGCCGTTGGCCAAACTGATCACGTTCGCGGTGATCACAGTGGTCGCGACTGCGTTGCTCGCGCTGACCATCGCCAACATCGGCGGGGGAGCCGACAACGACTACAAGGCCGTCTTCTCCGACGCATCGATGCTCAACAAGGGCGACGACGTGCGTATCGCCGGCGTTCGCGTCGGTCAGGTCAGCGACGTGGCGGTCTACGACAAGAACCGTGCCGAGGTCTCTTTCAACGTCGACCGTCAGCTGCCCGAGGGCGCACAGATCTACATCAAGTACCGCAATCTGACCGGACTGCGATACCTGGCCGTGGAGAAGGGTGCGGGCGACGCGTCGCAGACCGTGAGCCCAGGCCACACCTTCGGTGCGAACCCCGACGAGAAGAACACCCATCCCGCGGTCAACCTGACCCAGTTGTTCAACGGCTTCAAACCGCTGTTCCGGCAGCTGCAACCCGAGGACGTCAACAAGCTCTCCGACGAGATCATCAAGGTCTTCCAGGGCGAGTCGAGCAGCGTGTCGAGCCTGATCAGCGACACGTCGGACCTGACCAACTCCATCGCAGACAAGGACGCCGTGATCGGTGATCTGATCACGAACCTGACCAAGGTGCTCGACACCGTCAACCGCAACGACGACCAGTTCACCTCGCTGCTCGACAACACCGAGCAGCTCGTGACGGGGCTTGCCGCACAGCGTGGGTCGGTCGGATCGGCGATCACCTCGGTGTCCAACCTGACGGCGGTCACCGCGTCGATCCTCACCTCGACGCGACCATCCATCCAGGGTGACATCGCGGGTCTCAAGCAGGTGGCAGACCAGGTCAACAAGCGCCGTGACGACGTCGCGCAGATCATCACGAACTTGCCGGTCAAGCTGCAGAAGATCGGACGGGCGGCGACCTTCGGCTCCTGGTTCCAGTTCTATCTGTGCGGCATCGACGTCGTCGCAGGAAACGGTAAGTCGACGCTGCTGACCCAGCCGGTCGTCCCGCTTCCCGACATCAACCATGTCCTTTACACCAGCGCGGCGAGCCGTTGCTGGAAAGACAACAAGCCAGGGGGGTGAGCATGGCAGACGGAACAGCCCAGAAAAAGCCGGGGCACAAGCGATTCGGTGGGCATCGCAGCCCGGTCAGCATCGGTGCGATCGGCATCCTCGTCCTGCTCATGATGGCAGTGTCGGCGTTCTACCTGACCTCGTTGCCGCTTGTCGGTGCCGGCGCGCAGTACACCGCCAAGTTCACCGAGGCCGCAGGACTGCGCAAGGGTGCCGAGGTACGTGTCGCCGGAGTCAAGGTCGGCGAGGTCAGTGATGTCTCGCTCGACGGGAACCGCGTCGACGTGAAATTCCGCGTCACCAACACCTGGATCGGCGATCAGACACAGGCGTCGATCCAGATCAAGACGGTGTTGGGTCAGAAGTACCTCTCGCTCAATCCGCGCGGCAGCAAGATCGCCGACCCCGGTGTCGCGTTGACCGACACGGTGTCTCCGTACGACGTGATCGAGGCGTTCTCCGACGCCGCCGACTCCGTGGAGACACTGAACACCGACCAGCTCGCGACGTCGATGAAGGCCATCTCAGACACCTTCTCCGGGACGTCCGGCGACGTCGGGCCTGCACTCGACGGCATCACGCGTCTGTCGCAGACGATCGCCAGTCGCGACCAGGAGGTACAGAAACTCCTCGAGGCGACGAAGAGCACGTCGAAGATCCTCGCCGACAGGAACCAGGAGTTCGTGAAGCTGATCGCCGGTGCGGGCCAGTTGCTCGACGAACTCAACAACCGTCAGAAGAACATCGCGGCGTTGCTGAAAACGACGACGGCCCTGAGCGATTCGCTCAGCGGGATCGTCAGGGACAACCAGGCCCAGATCGGCCCGGCGCTCGATTCGCTGAAGGGCGTCAACGACCTGCTCAAGGAGCAGAACAAGAACCTCCAGGACACGATCACCTACATGGCGCCGTTCTACCGGCTCTACGCGAACGTGTTGGGTAACGGCCGCTGGTTCGAGTCCGTGGTGACCAACCTGTTGCCGCCCGCGCTGCCGCAGCAGAACACGACCCGCCTGCCCAACAAGCAGGCGAACCAGAACAACGGTGGAACGGAGGCAACCGGATGACCGCCCCGGATCTGTCGAAGAGCTCCGGCCCCGGCCGCTGGTTCACCCCTCGCCACATCGTCGTCATCGTGCTTGGACTGATCCTGGCGCTGATCGTCGCAGGCGCCCTGTGGTGGGTCTTCACCTCGATGGGGACCACCAAGATCACCGCGACGTTCGCGCGGACCGTCGGCATCTACAAGGGGTCGGACGTCCGGGTCCTCGGTGTGCCCGTCGGCAAGGTCGACTCGGTGACCCCCGACGGCCAGACCGTGAAGGTGACCATGACCGTCGACCGCGGCGTCGACCTGCCTGCCGACGTCCGTGCGGTGCAGGTCATTCCCTCCGTGGTCGCCGACCGGTACGTACAGCTGACCCCGGCCTTCTCGGGAGGACCCAAGGCGTCGCGCAACATCACGCTGACCGAGAAGCAGACGATGGTCCCGGTCGAGGTCGACCAGATCTACGCCAGCCTCGAGAAGCTGTCGAACGCGTTGGGGCCCAACGGCGCCAACAAGGACGGAGCCGTCAGCGACCTCGTCGCGGTCGGTGCGCAGAACCTCGACGGCAACGGTGAGAAGCTCGGGTCGGCGATCGAGAACCTGTCGAAGGCGACGACCACCCTCTCGGATTCGCGGGGCAACATCGTCGACACCATCAAGAACCTCGACGTCTTCGTCGGCGCACTGAAGGAGAACGACTCCCAGGTGCGGCAGTTCAACAATCAGATGGCGTCGTTCACCACGTTCCTCGCGGGGGAGCGTCAGCAGTTGTCGGCTGCGCTGAACAAACTGTCGATCGCGCTCGGTGATGTCGCCACGTTCATCGCCGACAACCGTGAGCAGATCGGCGAAACAGTCAACGACCTTAAGCCGACGACACAGGCGCTGGTCAACACGCAGCAGAGTCTCAAGGAGACGCTGACGGTGCTTCCGTTGACGATCAACAACCTGATCAACGCGTACGACGCCGAGTCGGGAACGATCGCGATGCGACTGACGATCCCTGACCTGCAGGACCCGACTCAGACGACGTGTCGCCTGTTCGACCTCGGGGCACTGCTGCCCGGAAACCCTGCGGCAGACCAGATCAGCGACAGTCTCAAGCCCTTCATCAACCAGTGCGCGGCGATCGGCAAGCAGATCACCAACAATGTGCTCACCCCGATCCTGCCCGTGTTGCCGTTCGGCATCATGAGCAACAACAAGCTGCAGAAGTATCCGGTGCCCGGCACGGTTCCCGGGACGCCTGATCCGCAGGCCAACCCCGGTCCTGCGACCCCCGCACCGTCGTCGGCGAAGCCGTCGACCGCACCACGGTCGGGAGGTAACTGATGACCGGGCGTCTCGGTGGTTTCGTGCCGCGCGCATGGCGTGGCGTCATCGCCGCAGTGGTCGTGTTGACCGCGGTGCTGACCGTCGCGGGCTGTGGTTCCAACGGTGTCCAGTCGATCCCGCTGCCCGGCGGCGTCGACGTCGGCGACAACCCGCGTACCTACAAGATCCAGTTCTCCAACATTCTCGACCTCGTGCCGCAGTCCGTCGTCAAGCGCGACGGCATCCCGGTGGGTCGTGTGACCAGTGTCGAGATCCCGAAGAACGAGTGGTTCGCGCTGGTCACGGTGAAGGTGAAGAACGACATCAACCTGTCGGACCAGGCCGGAGCCGCGGTCCAGCAGACCTCACTGCTCGGCGAGAAGTTCGTCGCACTGACCGAACCGTCGAACAGTGCATCGTTGCCGCGTCAGAGTCAGTCGATGCCGATCCCGCTCGACCGCACCAGGACCGCCACCGACATCGAGCAGGTACTCGGTGCCTTGTCGATGCTGCTCAACGGAGGTGGGATCAACCAGCTCGAGCCCATCGTCACCGAGCTGAACAAGGCGCTCGACGGACGCGCAGACAAGGTCCACGACCTCATCGAGAACACCAGTTCGCTCGTGGCGGGCCTCAACCGCCAGCGTGACTCCATCCTCGGCGCGATCGACGGTCTCGACCGTCTGTCCGACCGTGCGGCGGCACAGACGACGCAGATCGACCGCATCCTCAAGGAACTGCCCGCAGGCGTTGCAGTCCTGGAGGAGCAGCGTCCGCAGTTCGTCGACCTGTTGACCAAGCTCGACAAGCTCGGTCAGGTGGGCACCGACGTTCTGGGCCGTTCGCATGATGCGCTGATCACCGACCTGAAGGCGTTGCGCCCGGTGCTCACCGAGCTCGCGAAGGCGGCGCCGGATCTGATCACCGCAGCGCCGTTGATGCTGACGCACCCGTTCCCGGACTCGTTGTTGCCTGCGGTCCAGGGCGATTCGACGAACCTGTTCATGACGCTCGACCTGCGGCTGCTCAACCAGCTCGAGGCGCTGGGCGTCGGTCAGGGGACGCCGAAGTACTCGCCCCCGCAGCGCCACGACGTTCCCGTGAATCCGAAGAACCCGTACATCAACGGCAACGGCCCGCGGTACGGGTGGCCGACGATCACGTTGCTGCCGCCGGTCGCCAATGCGACACCGGGTCCCAACACCCCGCCGTCCGGCGGTCGGTACCCGGCATCCGCGACGGTTCCGCGGGGGAGTGGGGCGTCGGCCGCCAAACCCGCGAACTTCCCTGAACCCGCGTCGAGTGATCAGCGGTTCATCGACGGTCCGCTGAAACTCCTGGGGGTCGGACAATGATCAGCAGGCTGGCGAAGATCCAGCTCATCGTGTTCGTGATCGTTGGTTTGGTGGCGATTGCCTTCGTCGGTGCCAAGTACGCGAGGCTGGACAAGACGGTGGGCATCGGCACCTACACGGTGACCGCGGCGCTGAAGGATTCCGGAGGCATCTTCACCAACGCCGAGGTGACCTACATGGGCATCCCGGTGGGTCGCGTCGGCAAGCTCGAGCTCACGAAGGACGGCGTCAACGTCGCCCTCGTCATCGACTCGAATTCGCCGAAGATTCCTGCGGATTCGGTCGCTGTGATCGCGAACCGGTCGGCGATCGGTGAGCAGTACGTCGACCTCCAGCCGCAGTCGACGGGGTCGCCGTATCTCGCCGACAACTCGACGATCACGCGCTCGTCGGTACCGCCCCCGCTCGAGGACGTCGTGTCGTCGGCGATCGACTTCACCGAGTCGATCCCGATCGACGATCTACACACGGTGATCACCGAGCTCGGCAAGGCGTTCAACGGGCAGTCGGAGAACCTGACGCGGCTCGTCGACTCCCTCGGCAAATTGTCGCGCGCCGGGGTCGACAACCTCGACCAGACTATTTCGCTGATCAACAACGCCGACGTCGTGCTCGCGACACAGGCCGAACAGTCCGATCAGATCCTTGCGTGGTCGCGCAGCCTCGACCTCATCACCGCGACTCTCGCGGCCTCCGACCCTGATCTGCGGCGTCTGCTCACGACGGGTACGACGTCTGCGACCCAGATCTCGAACCTGATCCAGAAGAACGGTGGCGACATCGGCAAGGTCGTCGGACAACTCTCCGAGGTGGCACGGACGATCGAACCGGCCGGTTACATGACGAACGGAACGTTCGCGATGCTCTCGGCGCTGTCGGCCGGTAGCCACTCACCTGCGCCCGGTGACGGACAGATCCATTTCGGCATCGTGCTGGAGACCAACAACCCCGCGGCCTGTACGCGCGGTTACGGTTCGACCGACGCCATGATCGACCAGATCAAGAAGAAGGACCCGACATTCGACATCCGCTACGACGAGTTCCCGTTCAACACGCAGGCATCATGCGACGTCCCGTTCGGCAATCCGACCGGTGTGCGCAGTGCCAAGCGCGTCGAGTACGCGAACCCGGACACGCCCCAGCCCTGGGATTCGACCCCGAAGAAGGATCCGGACAAGCTCAACCTGACCCCGCTGGCAACACAGTTGGCGACCCTGATGGGTGTGCGTCCGGTCAAGCCGGGTGGGTTCGGCACCGACGGGGTCGGTGGCTGACCGGCGAGCGTGCCGTGTCGGCGTCGAGGGGCGTCGACGGAATTGGCTCTCTCTCAGGTGTGCTCGCTACAGTGACGCCCGATGACCACCATGACTGACCCGACCCAGGCCCGCGAGCAGCAGGCGAACCGCGGCGACGCGACGTGGCGAAGCCACCCGTTGGTCGGTGCTCTCGTCATCGTCGCGATGATCGCGGCTGCGGCGTGTGTCGCGTACTTCGGATACCGCGCATACGAGGTGTACTTCGTCGAGAAGCCGATCCAGACCGCTCGCGACGAGGCCGTCTCGGGCGCCGAACAGGCGATCATCAACGTCACCACCGTTGACCCGAAGAACACCGCGGACTGGAAGCGCCGGGTCGACAGCTCACTGACCGGCAAGGCCAAGGAGCAGATCACCGCGCAGGACGTGTCGACGCTCAACCAGCAGATCACGCAGGCCGGACCCCAGGCGGCGACGCTGACGTCACGGCTCAAGCGTTCGGCCCCCACCGAGGTGGACGCCGACGGCGGTTCTGCGAAGGTGCTCGTCTACGTCGACGCCACGGCCAAGCGTGACAACGAGGCCGGCGTGACACAGACGATGGGCTTCTCGGTCACCATGACCAAGGTCGACGGCACCTGGAAAGCGTCGAACATCTCGCCGCTCGACGGGATCAGCGTCGACGATCCAGGACAAGCAGGCGCGGGCAACCAGCAATCCGGCCAACAACCCAGCGAACAACAGGGAGGGGGTAACTGATGGCACGCCCACCCCGCAAGCCCGGTTACCGCCCGCCGCGTCGAACATCGTCCTACCGGCCCCGCGTCGCCGGCCGCGGCCGCGCGTCGACGCCCGTCGAGGGCACCGTAGAACCCGCCGAGGGCACCGCAAAACCCGTCGACAGCACCGAAGATCGCGCCGAGGGCACCGCAAAACCCGTCGACAGCACCGCAGATCTCGCCGAGGGCACCGCAAAACCCGTCGACGGCACCGCAGATTCCGTCGAGGGCACCGCGGATTCCGTCGAGGGCACCGCGGACCCTGGCGACGGCACCGCAGATCCTGCCGACGGCACCACAGATCCTGCCGACGGCACCGCAGAACCCGCCGACGGCACCGAAGAATCCGCAGACCCCACCGGCAGCCCCACCCCTGACACCCGCGCGCCGGGTGCGAAGACCCGACCGGTCGCGCGCGTGTCGACGATCAAGCCCAACGCGGCGGCATCGAAGACGTCCCCTGCGGCCGGAACCGCACCGACCAGCGTGCGGTCACCTCGACGTGGCATGACGCCGTCGTCGCTGCTGCGGATGAGTCGGACGACGCTGGGAGTCCTCGGTGTCATCACCGGAGTGCTGGTCGTGGCGGCGGTGATCTTGGCGCTGCATCCGGGAGCATCGGTCGGCTCCAACAAGGCGTTCATCGACCAAGCCGCCACCAGCGAGCTGGTGTCGCAGGCGCAGACGAAGGTCTGCACCGCCAACTCCGCGACCGGAGTCAAGTTCGACGAGTGGTCGGGCAAGGCTCGCGCCGGCCTCACCGGTGAGGCGCTCGAGCAGTTCAACAAACAGGTCGCGCCGCTCAAACAGGTGATGGAGCAGGCCAAGGCGACGACCGACTGCCAGATCGACGCGATCGGCGTCCGCGATCTCACCGGTAGCGGTGACGGTTCGCGCGCGGTCATCGTGGTCAACATGGTGCTGTCGGGCACCCAGAACGGCGTGCCGACGCAGAGCCTGACCCCGCGCTACCAGGTGAACATGGAAAAGCACGGCGACGCCTGGCTCATCGCGAAGGTCGCCGACATCTGATCGTGCAGGGTGCAGGGCTCGGCGATCCTGTCGCATACCGACTTCACTCCCGCTCATCGGGTCGATCGAGCGGGAGTGAATTGGTCGAGCGGAACGCTTCGGCACACCTCCGACACAGCGCCTCGACCTGCCGGATCCTGCGCTTACGCAGGTGAGGCGCTAATTTTCTGACACAAATTGGCGCGTACCGCTTGACGTGGCGGCGTTGGCGGGCCAATCTGTGTCCAGCGATTGCAGCGCAGGCAGCCACCGGTGCGAAATCGTTTCCAGATGCTACTTGACAAAGTGCGTCTATTTTCTGCTACAGTTGGACGTTGCGCTGGCTGCCTCCTGTCCATCTGTCGATTCTCCTTCTGGCCACATATCTGTCACGTGTGTGCCTGGTGATCGCCGATCGAAGGTTGTCACCAGCGAACGGCCCAAGCCACGCAGCGCTTGTTGAACACACCGCTAGGCAGAACCCTCGTGTTGGAAGGACGCACCTTGGCAGTCGATCGCCAGTCCACCTCAACCACCATCCCGAATGCGCCGCATCGCGCATCGTTCGCAAAGATCAGCGAGCCTTTGGAGGTACCGGGCCTCCTTGATCTCCAGCTCGATTCCTTCGAGTGGCTCGTCGGCTCGCCCGAGTGGCGCGCCAAGGCCATCGCCCGAGGCGAGGACAACCCCGTCGGCGGCCTGGAGGACATCCTCCACGAACTGTCCCCGATCGAGGATTTCTCGGGGTCGATGTCGCTCTCCTTCTCCGACCCTCACTTCGACGAGGTCAAGGCCTCCGTCGAGGAGTGCAAGGACAAGGACATGACCTACGCGGCGCCCTTGTTCGTCACCGCGGAGTTCATCAACAACAACACCGGTGAGATCAAGTCGCAGACCGTCTTCATGGGCGACTTCCCGATCATGACCGACAAGGGCAGCTTCATCATCAACGGCACCGAGCGTGTCGTCGTGTCGCAGCTCGTCCGCAGCCCCGGCGTCTACTTCGACGCCGCCATCGACAAGGCAACCGAGAAGACCCTCCACACCGTGAAGGTCATCCCGGGCCGTGGCGCCTGGCTCGAGTTCGACGTCGACAAGCGCGACACCGTGGGTGTCCGCATCGATCGCAAGCGTCGCCAGCCGGTCACCGTGCTGCTCAAGGCTCTCGGCTGGACGACCGAGGAGATCAGCGAGCGCTTCGGCTTCTCCGAGACCATGATGTCCACCCTGGAGAAGGACAACACCGCCAACCAGGACGAGGCGCTGCTCGAGGTCTACCGCAAGCTGCGTCCGGGCGAGCCCCCCACACGTGAGTCGGCGGAGAACCTCCTCGAGAACCTGTTCTTTAAGGAGAAGCGCTACGACCTCGCACGCGTCGGTCGTTACAAGATCAACAAGAAGTTGGGTCTGACGGACAACCCGATGACGGGCGAGTCGGTGCTGACCCGCGAGGACATCGCCGCCACCGTCGAGTACCTCGTTCGCCTGCACGAGGCGGATCCGCACACTGTGTCCTTCGCCAAGGTCGCGGGCCAGGACGGCCTCGAGGTTCCGATCGAGGTCGACGACATCGACCACTTCGGTAACCGTCGTCTGCGTACCGTCGGTGAGCTGATCCAGAACCAGATCCGCGTCGGCCTCTCGCGTATGGAGCGTGTCGTGCGTGAGCGCATGACCACCCAGGACGTCGAGGCGATCACGCCGCAGACCCTTATCAACATCCGTCCGGTCGTGGCGGCGATCAAGGAGTTCTTCGGAACGTCGCAGCTCTCGCAGTTCATGGACCAGAACAACCCGCTGTCGGGCCTGACGCACAAGCGTCGTCTCTCGGCGCTGGGCCCCGGTGGTCTGAGCCGTGAGCGCGCAGGCCTCGAGGTCCGTGACGTCCACCCGTCGCACTACGGCCGCATGTGCCCGATCGAGACCCCTGAGGGTCCGAACATCGGTCTGATCGGTTCGCTGTCGGTGTACGCGCGGGTCAACCCGTTCGGCTTCATCGAGACCCCGTACCGCAAGGTCATCGACGGTGTCGTCACCGACGACATCGAGTACCTGACCGCCGACGAGGAAGACCGTTTCCTCATCGGCCAGGCGAACACCAACTTCGACCTGAACGGCACCATCACCGACGATCGTGTGCTGGTCCGTAAGAAGGGCTCCGAGGTCGAGTTCGTCGGCGCGGGCGAGGTCCAGTACCTCGACGTCTCGCCGCGACAGATGGTCTCGGTCGCGACCGCGATGATCCCGTTCCTCGAGCACGACGACGCCAACCGCGCCCTGATGGGTGCGAACATGCAGCGTCAGGCTGTGCCGCTGGTCCGTAACGAGTCGCCGCTGGTCGGCACCGGCATGGAACTGCGTGCAGCGGTCGACGCCGGCGACGTCATCGTGTCGACCAAGACCGGTGTCATCGAAGAGGTCTCCGCCGACTACATCACCGTGATGGCAGACGACGGCACCCGCGACACCTACCGGATGCGCAAGTTCGCGCGGTCGAACCACGGCACCTGCGCCAACCAGCGTCCGATCGTGGACGAGGGCCAGCGCGTCGAGGCCGGACAGGTTCTCGCCGACGGTCCGTGCACCGAGAACGGTGAGATGGCCCTGGGCAAGAACCTGCTCGTGGCGATCATGCCGTGGGAGGGTCACAACTACGAGGACGCGATCATCCTGAGCCAGCGGCTCGTGGAGGAGGACGTGCTCACGTCGATCCACATCGAGGAGCACGAGATCGATGCCCGCGACACCAAGCTGGGTGCCGAGGAGATCACGCGCGACATCCCGAACGTCTCCGATGAGGTCCTCGCCGATCTCGACGAGCGCGGCATCGTGCGTATCGGTGCCGAGGTCCGCGATGGCGACATCCTGGTCGGCAAGGTCACCCCGAAGGGCGAGACCGAGCTGACCCCGGAAGAGCGTCTGCTGCGTGCGATCTTCGGTGAGAAGGCTCGCGAGGTTCGCGACACGTCGCTCAAGGTGCCCCACGGCGAGACCGGCAAGGTCATCGGCGTCCGCGTCTTCAGCCGCGACGACGACGACGATCTCGCTCCCGGCGTCAACGAACTGGTCCGCGTCTACGTCGCGCAGAAGCGCAAGATCCAGGACGGCGACAAGCTCGCAGGCCGCCACGGAAACAAGGGCGTCATCGGCAAGATCCTCCCGCAGGAGGACATGCCGTTCCTGCCCGACGGCACCCCGGTCGACATCATCCTGAACACCCACGGTGTTCCGCGTCGTATGAACATCGGTCAGATCCTGGAGACCCACCTCGGGTGGATCGCCAAGACCGGCTGGAACATCAACGTCGCGAGTGGTGTGCCCGACTGGGCGTCGAAGCTGCCCGAGGACATGTACTCGGCCGAGCCCGACACCAACACCGCGACGCCGGTGTTCGACGGAGCCCGCGAGGAGGAGCTGACGGGACTGCTGTCCTCGACGCTGCCGAACCGCGACGGTGAGGTCATGGTGAACGGCGACGGCAAGGCGACACTGTTCGACGGTCGTTCCGGCGAGCCGTTCCCGTACCCGGTGTCCGTCGGCTACATGTACATCATCAAGCTGCACCACCTGGTCGACGACAAGATCCACGCTCGCTCCACCGGTCCGTACTCGATGATCACCCAGCAGCCGCTCGGCGGTAAGGCCCAGTTCGGTGGCCAGCGCTTCGGTGAGATGGAGTGTTGGGCCATGCAGGCGTACGGCGCTGCCTACACCCTGCAGGAGCTGCTGACGATCAAGTCCGACGACGTGGTCGGCCGTGTCAAGGTCTACGAGGCCATCGTCAAGGGCGAGAACATCCCCGAGCCGGGCATTCCCGAGTCGTTCAAGGTGCTCCTTAAGGAGCTGCAGTCGCTGTGCCTGAACGTCGAGGTGCTCAGCTCCGACGGTGCGGCGATCCAGATGCACGACACCGATGACGAGGACCTCGAGCGGGCAGCCGCGAACCTCGGCATCAACCTGTCGCGCAACGAGTCGGCCACCGTCGACGACCTCGCGAACTGACACTCGCTGCCGCCGGTCACGGGAATTCGTGACCGGCGGCCTACGGCCCTTTATTGACAGAGCTCTGGAAAGGTAACAAGTGCTCGACGTCAACTTTTTCGACGAACTGAAAATCGGTCTTGCGACGGCCGACGATATCCACAACTGGTCATACGGCGAGGTCAAGAAGCCCGAGACCATCAATTACCGCACGCTCAAGCCCGAGAAGGACGGCCTGTTCTGCGAGAAGATCTTTGGACCTACTCGCGACTGGGAGTGCTACTGCGGCAAGTACAAGCGCGTGCGCTTCAAGGGCATCATCTGCGAACGCTGCGGCGTCGAGGTCACCAAGGCCAAGGTGCGTCGCGAGCGGATGGGTCACATCGAGCTGGCCGCTCCGGTCACGCACATCTGGTACTTCAAGGGTGTGCCGAGCCGTCTGGGCTACCTGCTCGACCTCGCGCCGAAGGATCTCGAGAAGATCATCTACTTCGCCGCCTACGTCATCACCTCGGTCGACGACGAGCTGCGCCACAACGAGCTCTCGACCCTCGAGGCCGAGATGGAGGTCGAGAAGAAGGCTGTCGCCGACCAGCGCGAAGCCGATCTCGCCGAGCGTCAGCAGAAGCTCGAAGCCGACCTGGCCGAGCTCGAGGCCGAGGGAGCCAAGGCCGACGTGCGCCGCAAGGTGCGTGACGGTGCCGAGCGTGAGATGAAGCGTATGCGCGACGCCGCGCAGCGTGAGCTCGACGCACTCGAAGAGCTCTGGGACAAGTTCACCAAGCTCGCTCCCGGCGATCTGATCATCGACGAGAAGCTCTACCACCAGCTGCAGGACCGCTACGGCGAGTACTTCACCGGTGCTATGGGCGCCGAGGCGATCAAGAAGCTCCTCGAGAACTTCGACATCGACGCCGAGGCCGAGTCGCTGCGCGAGACCATCCGTAGCGGCAAGGGCCAGAAGAAGCTGCGTGCGCTCAAGCGACTCAAGGTCGTCGCCGCGTTCCAGCAGTCGGGCAACTCGCCGCTGGGCATGGTGCTCGACGCCGTGCCGGTGATCCCGCCGGAGCTCCGTCCGATGGTGCAGCTCGACGGTGGCCGCTTCGCGACCTCCGACCTCAACGACCTGTACCGCCGCGTCATCAACCGCAACAACCGCCTCAAGCGACTGATCGACCTCGGCGCACCCGAGATCATCGTCAACAACGAGAAGCGGATGCTGCAGGAGTCGGTCGACGCCCTGTTCGACAACGGCCGCCGCGGTCGTCCGGTCACCGGACCGGGCAACCGTCCGCTCAAGTCGCTGTCGGATCTGCTCAAGGGCAAGCAGGGTCGTTTCCGTCAGAACCTGCTCGGCAAGCGCGTCGACTACTCGGGCCGTTCGGTCATCGTCGTCGGCCCGCAGCTCAAGCTGCACCAGTGCGGTCTGCCCAAGCTGATGGCGCTCGAGCTGTTCAAGCCGTTCGTGATGAAGCGTCTCGTCGACCTGAACCAGGCACAGAACATCAAGAGCGCCAAGCGCATGGTCGAGCGTCAGCGCCCGGCCGTGTGGGACGTTCTCGAAGAGGTCATCGCCGAGCACCCGGTGTTGCTGAACCGTGCTCCGACGCTGCACCGTCTGGGTATCCAGGCGTTCGAGCCGCAGCTCGTCGAGGGCAAGGCCATCCAGTTGCACCCCCTCGTGTGTGAGGCGTTCAACGCCGACTTCGACGGTGACCAGATGGCCGTGCACCTTCCGCTGAGCGCCGAGGCGCAGGCGGAGGCACGCATCCTGATGCTGTCGTCGAACAACATCCTGTCGCCAGCGTCGGGTCGTCCGTTGGCCATGCCGCGTCTGGACATGGTGACCGGTCTGTACTACCTGACCACCCTCAAGGAGGGTGCGGCCGGCGAGTACACCCCGGCGACCGACGACGACATTGAACGTGGCGTCTACTCGAGCCCGGCCGAGGCCATCATGGCCGTCGACCGCGGTGCGTTCACCGTGCAGTCGCGCATCAAGGTGCGCCTGACCGATCAGCGTCCGCCTGCCGACATCGAGGCCGAGCAGTTCCCGGATGGCTGGAAGTACGGTCAGCCGTGGGACGTCGTGACGACGCTGGGTCGCGTGCTCTTCAACGAGCTGCTGCCCGTGGAGTACCCGTTCGTCGACGAGCAGATGCCGAAGAAGCGTCAGGCCGCGATCATCAACGATCTCGCCGAGCGCTACCCGATGATCGTCGTCGCGCAGACCGTCGACAAGCTCAAGGACGTCGGTTTCTACTGGGCGACCCGCTCGGGTGTGACCGTGTCGATGGCCGACGTGCTGGTGCCGCCGGCGAAGGCGGAGATCCTCGAGCGTTACGAGGAGCGGGCCGACGGTCTGGAGCGCAAGTTCCAGCGAGGTGCCCTCACCCCGGACGAGCGTCGTGACGCTCTGGTCGAGATCTGGAAGCAGGCCACCGAGGAAGTCGGTAAGGCCATGGAGGACTACTACCCCGACGACAACCCGATCACCATGATCCCGAAGTCCGGCGCGACCGGAAACATGACGCAGGTGCGCAACCTGTCGGGCATGAAGGGTCTGGTGACGAACCCGAAGGGTGAGTTCATCCCGCGTCCGATCAAGTCCTCGTTCCGTGAGGGTCTGACCGTCGCCGAGTACTTCATCAACACGCACGGCGCTCGTAAGGGCCTGGCGGACACGGCACTTCGTACGGCCGACTCGGGTTACCTGACCCGTCGTCTGGTCGACGTCAGCCAGGACGTCATCGTCCGCGAGACCGACTGCGGCACCGAGCGCGGCATCAACGTGTCGCTCGGCGAGAAGCAGCCCGACGGTTCGATCATCCGCGACGCGCACGTCGAGACCTCGGCGTACGCCCGCACCCTGGCCGCTGACGCGGTCGACGAGAACGGCAACGTCATCGTCGAACGTGGTCACGACCTGGGCGATCCGGCTATCGAGGCCCTGCTCGCTGCAGGCATCGACCAGGTCAAGGTCCGTTCGGTCCTGACCTGTGCGACCGGCACCGGTGTGTGTGCAATGTGCTACGGCCGTTCGATGGCCACCGGCAAGCTCGTCGACATCGGCGAGGCCGTCGGTATCATCGCGGCCCAGTCAATCGGTGAGCCCGGTACCCAGCTGACGATGCGTACCTTCCACCAGGGTGGTGTCGGTGACGACATCACCGGTGGTCTGCCGCGTGTCCAGGAGCTCTTCGAGGCGCGCGTACCCAAGGGTGTCGCACCGATCGCGGAGGTCTCCGGACGGATTCGTCTCGAAGACGATGACCGCTTCTACAAGATCACGATCATCCCCGATGACGGATCGGAAGAGGTTGTCTACGACAAGATCTCGAAGCGTCAGCGTCTGCGTGTCTTCAAGCACGACGACGGCTCCGAGCGTCTTCTCGCCGATGGCGACCACGTCGAGGTGGGCCAGCAGCTCATGGAGGGTTCGGCGAACCCGCACGAGGTGCTGCGTGTGATGGGTCCGCGTCAGGTGCAGGTGCACCTGGTGAACGAGGTCCAGGAGGTCTATCGCAGCCAGGGTGTGTCGATCCACGACAAGCACATCGAGACCATCGTGCGTCAGATGCTGCGTCGCGTGACGATCATCGACTCGGGTTCGACGGAGTTCCTGCCCGGCTCGCTCACCGAGCGCGCCGAGTTCGAGGCCGCGAACCGTCAGGTCGTGTCCGAGGGTGGCGAGCCCGCTGCCGGACGTCCGGTGCTGATGGGTATCACCAAGGCCTCGCTGGCGACCGAGTCCTGGCTGTCGGCGGCGTCGTTCCAGGAGACCACGCGTGTCCTGACCGATGCGGCCATCAACAGCCGCAGCGACAAGCTGATCGGTCTGAAGGAGAACGTGATCATCGGTAAGTTGATCCCGGCAGGTACGGGTATCAACCGGTACCGCAACATCGAGGTCCAGCCGACCGAGGAGGCCCGCGCGGCCGCCTACGCGGTGCCGTCCTACGACGACACCTACTACAGCCCGGACGGCACCTTCGGTGCTCCGGCCGGCGCTGCGGTTCCGCTCGACGACTACGGGTTCGGCAGCGACTACCGCTGATCCGCAGCTGATCGAAAAGGACTCGGCCCCGCCACTCTCGTGAGTGCGGGGCCGAGTGCTATCCGGGGCGTCTGTTACCAGACCATCGGCGCGAGGAACTTCGCCGCGTAGTCCCGCAGGGCGTCGGGGTCGTCGATGTCGATGGAATGCGAACTCGTCAGTGCGTACGACATGATCAGCCGGAACATGGTCTCGGCCGCGAGACGCAGGTCGGCGTCGGGCATGTTGGCTCCCGCGCTACGCAGGGATTCGACGATGCGGGCGCTGAACTGATCGACCAGGGTGACGATGTTGGGTCCGTCGAGCCCGATGATCAGGTCGACGGCGCCCGGCTCGTCGGCGATGATTCTCTTGACCAGATCGCTGGAACGTGCGCGCGCGATGGCCACCTGGAAACCCTCGATCACCGATTGGCGGGGGTCGAGGTGGCCGACGGCGTTCTCCATCGCGGTGAAGAAGTCCCGCTGCAATTGGAGGACCACTTCGGTCAGAAGCGCCTCTTTGCTGGGGAATCGTCGGTACAGAGTGCTTCGACTGACACCCGCGTCGCGCGCTATCCGATCGATGCTGGCACGGCGAACACCCGCACGCACGAATTCTGCCGACGCCGCGTCGACGATTCGACGCTCCTGACGCTGCTGCTCCTGGGTGCGGCGACTCCGAGCGGACCTCAGCGTCGACATCGTGTCACGGCCGACCGTTCAGACACCGCTGTTGTCACCATGCGTGAACCATATCCCACACTTGCGTTTCACTGCAGCGAACACTCGACACCGACGGTATCGAGCTCAGAGATCCGAGTGCTACTTCATTATTGCTGTTGATGCCGCTTGTCTCGCCGAGGGTGTGACAGCGGACGTATTCATATGTGATACTCACCACTGACCGTAAGTGAAACCGAGGCACAGTCTGCGTCTCAAAACCAAACAAATGCTTGATTGATTCTTGGGGGTTGCGCGTGCCGGTGGCGCAGAGTGTGCAGGGCTTCGGTCGCACGGTGAGGCTCGGCGTACGCACCTCTGTCATCGCAGCGACTGACATCGTGGGCGGCCGGTTTCCGATCCGGGAGGCGACAGTGCAGGCGTGGTTCCTGCTCAGCATCACGGTGCTGCCCGCGCTGCTCATGGCTGTTCCGTTCGGAGTCATCATCGCCGTACAGATCGGTGGCCTCACCAGCAACCTCGGCGCGACGTCGATGGCAGGTGCGGTCGGCGGCATGGGCGTGATCCAACAGGGCGCACCCATGGCTGCCGCGCTGCTCCTCGGCGGTGCAGGCGCGTCGGCGATCACGGCCGATCTCGGCGCACGGACGGTGCGCGAGGAGATCGACGCGATGCGGGTCCTCGGCATCGATCCGACCCGACGCCTCGTTGCGCCGCGCATGGTGGCGATGATCCTGGTCGCTCCGGTGCTGTCGGTGCTCATCATCGTGATCGCTGTGGCTGCCAGCTTCATCGTGGCGATCGTCGGACAGGGGGTGATCGCCGGTTCGTACTGGCAGTCGTTCGGTAGCTACGCCTCGACCACAGATCTGTGGATCTGCCTGGGTAAATCGGTCGTCTTCGGTTTCGTGGTGGTTGTGATCGCCAGCCGTCGTGGCCTCGAAGCGGCCGGCGGGGCGCGCGGAGTCGCCGACGCGGTCAACGCCGCAGTCGTACTCGGCATCGTCGCCTCGATGGTGATCAACGTGATCATCACCCAGATCACGACACTGTTCATCCCGCCGCAGGTGATCTGACAGTGGTGGTGAGCTGAGATGGCACAACGCGCTGGCGGGTTCGTTCCCAGCACAAAGTTCGCGCGGCTGGAGAAGGTCGCCGACGACGCCGGTCGGCCGTTCGAACACATCGGTCGCCAGGCGACGTTCGTCGGTGACATCATCGCCGGCCTGCCGCACACGGTGCGCGCCTACCGCAACCAGACACTCGCGGCGTTCGCCGAGACCACCTGGGGCAACGGCTCGATCCTCGTCGGCGGAGGCATCGCGAGTGTGCTTGCCATCCTTGGTGTTTCGGTCGGCGGCATGATCGGGATCCTCGGCGTCACCTCGTTGTCGTCGCTGAACCTCTCGCCGATGGCAGGCCTGATCACCGGGTATGCCGCGACCCGTGAGATGGCCCCGATCGTGGCCGCCGTCGGATTCGCGGCTCAGGCCGGCTGTCGCATGACGGCCGAGATCGGATCGATGCGGATCTCGGAGGAGATCGACGCCCTCGAGGCGCAGGCGATCCGGCCGATCCCGTTCGTGGTCGGCACCCGGGTGATCGCGGGCGTCCTCGCGATCGTGCCGTTCTACCTGATCTCGCTGTGCCTGGCCTACCTCTCGTCACGGATCGTCGTCAGCGTCGTCTACGGCAACTCGGCCGGTGCCTACGACCGCTACGTGGAGGCCTTCGTCAGCCCGGTCGACGTCGTGTACTCGACGATCAAGGTCGTTGTCTTCGCTGTCCTGGTGATCATCGCGCACACCTACTACGGCTTCTTCGCGCACGGCGGTCCGGAAGGCGTCGGCATCGCATCCGGCCGGGCCATCCGGGCGAGCCTGGTGCTGATCGTCGCGGCCGACATGGCGATGTCGCTGATGTTCTGGGGACTCAACTCGGGGCTGAACTTCGCATGAGCAGAGCACGCGAACTGTCTCCTGCGTCGCTGCGCAAGCGCGGCGTCGTCGCCGTTCTCGTCGTCGTCGCCGTCGTGGCGCTGTTCATCGTGAACCCGTTCGGCGGGGGCGACGACACGGTCCGCTTCGCCATCGATGCGCCGTCGCTGCCCGACGGCGTTCAGGAGGGCGTACCCGTCGACATCCGTGGGGAGACCGTCGGCGAGGTCTGCGGACTCGACATCTCGCGACGCGACGTCACCCGGATGGAGGTGTGCGTCGACACGAGCGCCATGGGTGAACTGACCGAGAACACGGAGGTCAGCTTCGTGTCGCGCAACCTGTTCGGCTCCGACGCCGTACGCCTGAACCCGACGGGCTCGGGGCCTGCAGTGACCGGCGGCAGCGTCATCGCGCTCGCCCAGGCGCCGTCGGACTACACCGTGACCGCGACGGTGCGAAGCGCGGGATCGTTCACCCTCCCGGTGCTCTCGCCGCAACTGTCGGATCTGCTCAACCAGCTCAGCGACACGACGGTCAGGTTGTCGCCGTTCCTGACCGCCGCGACGGTCACGCTGCAGACCGTGCAGCAGGGACAGCGCACACGGCTCAGTGCGCTGTTACCCACCGCGGCCGATGTGTTCAGCGGTGTCGGTGCCGCCGGGGCCGGTGGTGTCAAGGCGCTCGAGGTCCTCAATTCGAATCCGCTGCTGCTCGACCATGCGTACGTGCGCCAGGTAGCGCAGATGATCGGAGACATCGGAGATCTGTTCGGCGGCATGGGATCACTGTTCAACGGGCTCGCCCCCTTCGGTGCGTTCATGGATCTGACGAACGCCTTCACCACACCACTGGGCCAGTCACTGCAGGGGGTGACGCCCGCGCAGGTCGGCTCGCTCGTCGACAGGTTCGGCGGCGCGTTCCACACCGACCCGCGGACCGGCCGCACGACCCTGTCGGTCAGCGCGAATCTCGACGTCGTGCCCGCCGTCGCGACCCCGCTGAGTCAACTCCTGACACGGGTGGGAGGCAGGTCATGAGGAGTGCATCGTCGGCGACGAAACGCCTGCTGCTGGTGGCGGCCGTCGTGATCCTCGCGCTGTACGCGATCGTGCAGGCGATCAACCGGCCCGTCGGCGGCGACGTCGAGACCTATCGCGCCGAGTTCACCGACGTGTTCGGGCTGCACAAGAACGCCGATGTCCGGGTTCGTGGCGTGCAGGTGGGGAAAGTGCTCGACATCGATCTGCAGCGGTCGGGCGTCGCCGTCGTGACATTCACGGTGCGGCAGGAGAATCGACTCGTCGGTCGAGATCAGCTCGCCATCCGCTTCCAGAATCTCGTCGGCCAACGATATCTGGCCATCACCAAGGCGGAGGTGGCGCCGACGGTCAATTCGACCGAACCGAACGACTCAGCGCCTCTCGATCCGAGTCGGGTCATCCCCGCCGCGAAGACGATGGGGTCATTCGACATCACCAAGTTGTTCAACGGGTTACGGCCACTGCTGCAGGGTGCCGATCCCGAGGTGTTCAACACTTTCGCCGAGAACATGCTCGATCTGTTGCAGGGGGAGGGCAACGTCGGGCTCGGTGACGTCCTCGCCGACGTCGAGCGGCTCACCCATTTCGCGACGGACAGGCGTGTACTGATCTCGACG